>CAMAZB010000041.1 GCA_945862785.1 uncultured Clostridia bacterium
AGGCCATTTCCGGCTCGATCATCCAGAACTCGGCGGCGTGGCGCTGGGTGTTGGAGTTCTCAGCCCGGAAGGTGGGGCCGAAGGTGTACACATCGCCGAAGGCCATGGCGAAGTTTTCGGCGTTCAGCTGGCCGGAGACGGTCAGGTTAGCGGGCTTGCCGAAGAAGTCCTGGGTGTAGTCGATGGTGCCGTCCTCATTGCGGGGCGGATTCTCGGGGTCCAGGGTGGTGACCCGGAACATCTCACCGGCGCCTTCGCAGTCGCTGGCGGTGATGATGGGGGTGTGGACATAGACAAAGCCCCGCTCCTGGAAAAACTGGTGGATGGCGTAGGCCGCCACGCTCCGCACCCGGAAGGTGGCGGAGAACAGGTTGGTCCGGGGGCGTAGGTGCTGGATGGTCCGCAGGAACTCCACGCTGTGGCGCTTCTTCTGCAGGGGATAGTCGGGGGTGGAGGTGCCCTCTACCTCGATTTTGCTGGCCTTCAGCTCCAGGGGCTGCTTGGCCTCGGGGGTCAGCACCACGGTGCCGGTGACGATCAGGGCGGCGCCCACGTTCTGGGCGGCGATGTCCTTATAGTTTTCCAGGCTGCCGGCCTCCATGACGATCTGGAGGTTCTTGAAGCAGGAGCCGTCGTTCAGTTCCACGAAGCCAAAATTCTTCATGTCCCGGATGGTGCGGGCCCAGCCGCCCACGGTGACTTCCTTGCCGGACAGGGTCTCGCTGTCGGCGAAAATGGTAGCGATCTTTGTATAGCTCATTGAAATTCACCCGTTTTCTTGTTTTTGGTGGGATATGCACACAATAATGGAATATTGTACTCTATTCCAAACCGTTTTACAAGAGGAAACGAGAGATTTCAGCCGCAATTACGATCCAAAATGCCCCGGATGGCCTCCGTCTGCTCCGCTGTCAGGGCGGCCTGGCCCGATTCACAGCGAGCGTAGGACTGCGCCAGGTTCACGCCGTAGCCGCTGCCGAATTCCGTGTCCACGGTGAACTCCGGCAGGCATCTGCACACTTGACTGGGATCATAGGCCAGGCTGATGAGGATATCTGTCAATGTCACGGAATCGCCGCCCCAGAAAGAATAGTCCTGGCCGCCCAGATGGACGGTGGTGACGGTGTTGCCGCAGTAGCCGGAGACAGGGGATTCCACTGTCAGGGACTCTTCGGCAGGCGTGTGGATGTGACGGCCAAAGTCGTAGCCGTGGGCTTCCATGGTGGTCAGGGCTTCCTCCGGAACGTCCCCCAGGGTGCCCTTTTCCAGAAGATCACATTTGTAGACCCAGTTTACGCCGGGCCAGGGGCCGCCTTCACCGGGACTTTCAAAGGAGATTCGAATGCGGTCGCCGCTTTCCAGACCGTCGAACAGGTCCCGGCTTTCACTTTTGTCCACCATATATTCCCCGCGGCTTGTGATGTTGTCCCGGACGATCAGCGGGCCAGCTTCCTCGCTACCTTCCACCGTTTCCAGATACCAGCCTGTTGCGGTGCTTTTTCTGCCGGATTGCTCCTCGTTTCCGTCCGTCCTGCGGGCCACCAGCAGCAGGACACACAGGAATACGCATCCCAAAGATAGAAGATGCTTCATTCAAACACCTCCCGTACCTTATGAAATCGCTTCGCTGCCGATAGAATAGCCATCCCAGTGGCCGTTGGCGGACTGGACGGAGGTGCAGTCGCAGAAGGAATAGGCGCCCAGGCCGCTGCGCCACTTTTGGGCGTCAAAGGTGACGGCCGCCATGCCCTCCGGCATGAAATACACAGGCTCCTCCTTCTCCGTGATGGAGAACAGGACGCCGTCCTCCCAGTACAGGTTTTCCCGGTCGATATAGCCCTGTTCCGCCAGCTCCTCCCAGGTGCCGGTGACCAGCTCACCGCCGTGACGGCCGGCAAAGGCCCAGGCCACCGCCGCCCGTTCGCTGTCGGACAGGCTGGTCCGGGACAAGTCCGCGCCGAGATAGGTCAGGTCGCCGTTCAGGCCGGCATCCACCTCCCACAGGTCCTCCAGGACCTGCAAATACAGGGCACAGCGGTCATCAAAGCCACCCTCCACAGTGTGCACCTCCGTGACCTGGGAGAACTGGGCGGGCCAGGTTTCCAGGATGGCGCCTTTGTAAGTGACCTCCACCAGCGTACCTGCAGCCAGATTTGTATCGTTCTCCGGGGCCAGGATGTAGATATTAGGGTCGCCGTCCATGCCCGCCAGCAGGAGCGAACCATCGTTGGAGACCACCCGGCAGACGGTTGTAACCGACGCAGGTTGAGCGCTTTCGCCGCCGGACTGCTCCTCATTGGAGGGCACGCCGCCGGGGACCGGGACACCGCTCCCGGCCGCCGCGCAGGCCGCCAGCAGGCAGATGCAGAAATAAACCGCTAATAATAAGGACCATTTTTTCATGGAAAACCGCCTCCTTTACCCGGTTAGTCGGAAAAGGAAGCGGTTTTGTTCCATGATTTTCTAAAAAATCAGTAGACGGGGATGAAAAAGGTCCAGGGAGCGGCGACCTCAACCATGGTCAGGGGAACGTTGTGCCGCTTCCGCTCTGGCAGAGAGGAGCGTCTTTCAGAAAAAACGATCCAGGAAATAGATACACACCCCGGAAATAGCGATGGCGCTTAGAGTCCAGGCAAAGGCGGCGGGGTGCGAAAATGGGCGGTACAGGTTCCGGCTGCCGGAGAGGCCGGAGACGAAAATACCCGGGTACATCCAGGCTGTGCCTGCAAAATCGGCCAGAAAGCCGCAGATCCAAAAGGGCAGAATCAGGCGGCGTATCCGGGCCTTTCGGTCCGCGCATTTCAGCGCCGTCGGGGACAGGAACAGTACCAGACCGTCCACCAACAGATTACCCGGCAAAATGGCCAACCAGGCTGGGGGAAACATCCACAGCATCCAAATGGGAAATATCACGTTATAGAGACGTGTTTCACGCCTCGTGATGCCGTTCCTTTCTCCGCTTTACCAGCGCCCCCAGCAGGTTCCCGGTCAGGGCGGGAACGGCTGCCATCCACACCTGAAACAGGGCGCTGGAGTTGTACAGCAAAAACACCCAGGGGACGGTCAGCAGTCCGCAGAACAAGGGGTACAGTACTGCCACACCGAAGCGCTTTCCAGCGCTCCAGCCAGTGGCGAAGCCGAAAAAGGGCAGCAGGAGGTAGGGATAGAGCAGTCCCGTCAGAACGGGAAAGTCGCTGCCGTGCTCCAGCAGCCGCAGCAGCGGCGGAAGTCCCAGTTCCACCCCGGCGGCCAGCAGGAAATAGGCCCGCAGCGGGCACACCTGGACCAATCCGCTGGTGGCCCACGCCGAGGCCAGCCCCAGGCCTTCCCGCAGCCGCTGGATCTCCGCGCGCCAGTGGAGATACCGCAGGAACCACACCACCGCATAGGCAAACCAGTACAGGCCCAGCAGAAGCAGAACGCCCTGCCATACGCCGGGCCACAGGCCGCAGACGGCGCACAGGCCCAGATACAGTGCCGAGGAGACGGCAAGGTGCAGGACGGTTCGCACCGCCACGGCGCGGCCGCTCCCCTCCATGGGCGGCACGGCCAGCCCCACGGTGGCACCGAAGGCAAAGGCTAAGACAAGCTCCAGGGCCAACAGCCCCTGCCAGGGCCAACCGGTTTCGTCCAGTACCGCATTGCGGACGATGAGGCTGGCGTTGTGGCCCGGCATCACGCTGAGAGAGTTCAGCCAGATGACCGCCAATGGCACCAGCACCATGGCCAGCAGGCCGCATATCGCTCCCCACAGGAGCTGCCGCCGTAGCAGTTCCGGCTCATATAGCTTTTTCACAGTCCCAGCACCTCCTTCATCTTTTTCACATACCGGCGGGAGACATACACCGTCACACCGCCGGTGAGGGTCATGCGGATGGTGCCCGTCAGACTCAGGTCCAGGGCCGTTACCCGTTTCAGATTTACGATCTCCGAGTGGGACACCCGGGCGAACCGCAGGCCCGCCAGACGCTGCTCCAATTCGTACAGCCGCTCCCGGACGGTATAGACTGCCTCAGTCGTCTGCGCCCGGACGTCCTTTTCCTCACCGTAGAAGCGGAGGATATCGTCCAAATCCAGGGGAACAGCGACACCGTCCTCCCGGAACCCCAGCAGAGGCGCGTCCCCCGCTGCCAGACGGTCCAGCAGGGCGCCCAACTCCGGTGTCCGGGCAGGAGTGCGGACCGTCACTGTTGTTTCCGAAAGCGAGGGGTCGATATGCAGTTCGATTTTCATGAATGTCCCTCCCTTTGACACCAGTATAGCGGATGGCGGCGGCACCGTCCAGCAAAAAAGGGACCAGC
This sequence comes from uncultured Clostridia bacterium, assembly GCA_945862785.1. Classification (GTDB taxonomy): domain Bacteria; phylum Bacillota; class Clostridia; order Oscillospirales; family Oscillospiraceae; genus Oscillibacter. The sequence goes on from CAMAZB010000041.1 coordinate 4,302, forward strand.
GGCCCAATTTGAGGGATAAACGGTTGTTTTCCTGTTGACAACCAACAGAAACCTGATAAAATAAGCATCAGATTATATGACCAAACTTTTGCTTAGAACGGAGGCGGCGCTATGACCCAGCGGGAACGGCAGATTCTGAACTGGATCGAGGAGAATCCCATGATCTCCCAGCAGGAGCTGGCGGACAAGGCGGGTATCACCCGGTCCTCCGTGGCGGTGCACATCTCCAACCTGATGAAAAAGGGCTGCATCACCGGAAAGGGCTACATCGTCCACACCGCACCTTATGTGACGGTGGTGGGCGGCGTGAATGTGGATATCGGCGGCCAGCCCTCCCATGATCTGATCCCCCAGGACTCCAATCCCGGTACCGTGGGTATGAGCCTGGGCGGCGTGGGACGGAATATCGCCCACAACATGAGCCTGATGGGCCTGGACGTGCGGCTGGTGACGGCCTTCGGCGACGATCTGAACGCCCAGAAGATCGCGGCCAGCTGCGGGGAGCTGGGCATCGACATCTCCCAGTCTCCTATCATCCCCGGCGGGCGGACCAGCACGTATCTTTTTATCAATGACGAGAAGGGCGACATGGTCCTGGCGGTCAGCGATATGGACATCTACCGCCACCTGACGCCCCAGGTACTGGCCCAGCGGCAGAAGCTGCTCTGCGGCAGCCAGGTGGTGGTCATCGACACCAATATCCCGGCTGAGAGCATCGCGTGGCTGGCGGAGAACTGTCCGGTCCCCATTTTCGCCGACCCGGTGTCCACCGCCAAGGCTGTCAAACTGAAGCCGGTGCTGGGAAAACTCCACACTTTGAAGCCCAACCGCATCGAGGCGGAGCTGCTCTCCGGCGTGCCCATTACGGACGAGGAGAGCCTGTACAAGGCCGCCGACGCACTGCTTGACACCGGACTCCACCGGGTATTCATTTCCCTGGGCGGCGACGGCGTGTTTGCTGCCGACCGGGCCGGAGGGCGGCTCCACCTGCCGGTGCTGCCCGCCGACATGGTGAACACCACCGGCTGCGGCGACGCCTTCATGGCGGCCATCACCTGGGCCTATCTCCAGGGCACGGACCTGGAGGGCACCGCCCGGGCGGGCCTTGCCGCCAGCGCCATCGCCATGGAGAGCAGCGAGACCATGAACCCCGCCATGAGCGCCGAGGCCCTGCAGAAACGGGCGGAGGAACACATTTAATTTTGTAAGTAAGAAGGTATCCCATGACTTCCATTCCCTTTTGGTTCATCCAGATCATCGGTCTGGTGGGCTCTGTCATCGCCATCACATCCCTGCAAAGCGGCAGCAGGAAGAAAATACTGTCCCTGCAGGTGGTCTGCTGTGTGCTGTGGGTGGTCCACTACGGCCTGCTGGGGGCCTGGACCGGGGCACTCATCAACTGCCTGGGGCTGGGGCGGGCCGTGGTCTGCTCCTGCAACGACCGCAAATGGGCGAAAAGCCCCCTGTGGCTGGTATTCTTCCTGGTGTGCTACGCCGTATCCCCGCTGCTGACCTGGGACGGTCCCCACTGCCTGCTGCTGGGCGGCGCCATGATGATGACCACCGTGGCACTGTGGGTCCATGATATGCGGCTGACCCGGCTGTTGTTTCTGCTGAATTCCCCTCTGGTGCTGCTGTATAACCTGATCGCCCGGTCCTACTCCTGCGCTGCCATTGAGGTGGTGGCTCTGGCGTCCTTCGCCCTGGCTGTCTGGCGCTTCGACATTCACAAACAACTCTGTAAATCTTAATGGAGGTATCACATATGAATCGCTATCTGGATATTGCCCCTGAGGTGCAGCAGGCCCTGACTGAGGGCCGTCCCGTGGTCGCCCTGGAGTCCACCATCATCTCCCACGGCATGCCCTATCCCCAGAATGTGGAAACCGCGCTGAATGTGGAGAAGATCATTCGCGAAAACGGCGCGGTGCCCGCCACCATCGCCGTCATCAAGGGTCGTCTGAAGGCGGGCCTCTCCCCTGAGGAGATCGACTACCTGGGCAAGACCGGCACCGCCGTTGCCAAGGCCAGCCGCCGGGACCTGCCCGTGCTGGTGGCCGAGGGCCGGGACGGCGCCACCACCGTCACCACCACCATGATCATTGCCCATATGGCGGGCATCTCCGTGTTTGCCACCGGCGGCATCGGCGGTGTCCACCGGGGCGCCGAGACCACCATGGACATCTCCGCCGATCTGGAGGAGCTGGCACACACCCCCGTGATGGTGGTCTGCGCCGGTGCCAAGTCCATTCTGGACCTGGGGCTGACCCTGGAGTACCTGGAGACCCACGGCGTGCCCGTCATCGGCTATGGCACCGAGGAGCTTCCTGCCTTCTACACCCGGAAGTCCGGCTTCAAGGTGGACTACCGCATCGACACTCCCGCCGACCTGGCCAAGACCTTCTTTGTCAAGCAGGACATGGGCCTGGGCGGCGGTATGCTGGTGACCAACCCCATCCCCGAGGAGTATTCCATGGACGCGGATGTCATCAACAAGGCCATCGACGAGGCTGTGGCCGAGGCCAACAAGCTGGGCATCCACGGCAAGGAGACCACGCCCTTCCTGCTGGCTAAGATCAAGGACCTGACCGGCGGTGACTCCCTGGCTTCCAACATCCAGCTGGTGTACAACAATGCCCGGTTGGCGGCCAAGACCGCCGGCGAGCTGAGCAAACTTGCCAAGGGTTGAGAGATTTGATAAAATGGACTGAACGGAAAGCAGTTTCCGTTCAGTTCGATTTTTGGGAGGCGGCGGATGAACAAGACGCTTTTTGCGCCGGAGTCCACCACAACCACGCTTTTCGCGGTAGTGGGAAACCCCTGGGCGCTGCTGGGCTGCTATCTGCTAGTGATGAATCTCATCGCCTTTTTTGTGTTTGGCCTGGACAAGTGGAAGGCAAAATACAAGCAGACCCATGAGAAGACCCGGCGGGTGCCGGAGAAAACGCTGTTCCTGCTGGCTGCCCTGGGCGGCAGCGTGGGCGCGCTGCTGGGGATGCGGGTGTGGCGTCATAAGACGCTGCACAAGAGTTTCCGCTTCGGTATCCCGGCAATTTTGGTATTGCAGATCATCATTCCAGCGGGCCTGTGGCTGTATTGGAATGTGATTCGATAAAGGAGACGGAATATGCTGCAACGTGAACTGCTTTACGCCGCCTTGGGCACCGGCTTTACCTGCCTTGCCACGGTGCTGGGCGCGGGGATGGTGTTCTTTTTCAAAAAAGAGATGTCCCACACCATGCAGAAGGTGTTTCTGGGCTTTGCCGCCGGCGTGATGATCGCCGCGTCGGTTTGGTCCTTGCTGATCCCCGCCATGGAGATGGCTGAGGGCCGGGGACAGAGTGTGATTTTGCCGGTGGGCGGCGGCTTCGTGCTGGGCGGATTGTTCCTCATGGCGCTGGATAAACTCCTGCCCCACCTGCATATCGGCAGCGATGAGGCGGAGGGCCTGCCGGCCCACTGGAAGCGGACCACCATGATCGTGCTGGCGGTGACGCTGCACAATATTCCCGAGGGCATGGCCGTGGGCCTGAGCTTTTCCGTGGCGGCCCAGGACACGGCTTCCGGCGCTCTGGCCGGAGCGCTGGCTCTGGCCCTGGGTATGGGCCTGCAGAACTTCCCGGAGGGCGCGGCGGTGTCCCTGCCCATGAAGTCTCAGGGCGTGTCCAGAAGAAAGGCTTTCCTCTGCGGAGCAGCCTCTGGCGTGGTGGAGCCCATCTTCGGACTGCTGACGGTGCTGGTGGCGGGCAGCGTCACGGGCATTATGCCTTGGGTGCTGGCCTTTGCCGCGGGCGCCATGATCTATGTGGTGGTGGAGGAGCTGATCCCGGAGGCCCAGTTAGGAGAGCACTCCCACGCGGGTACCGGCAGCGTCATGGCAGGCTTCCTGGTGATGATGCTGTTGGATGTGCTTCTGGGCTGAGCCGCACGCCTTTCGATGATCGGAGAGAAAGCTTATGCCGAAAGCCCGCACGGATATCGCCGGGGGCGTTCCACTGGTTTTCCGGGGCTTGTCTCCGAGTGGGATTTCCTGTATAATCAGAGAAAACAATGAGGAGGCGCGTCACATGGATCGTACACCCCATTATGACAGCTATGTGAAGATTCTGGAGGAGGAGCTGATCCCCGCCATGGGCTGCACGGAGCCTATTGCCATCGCCCTGGCTGCCGCCAAGGCCCGGACGGCTCTGGGTACCGTGCCGGAGCAGTGCCGGGTGGAGGTCAGCGGCAATATCATCAAAAATGTGAAGGCCGTCACCGTTCCCAACACCGGGGGACTGAAAGGTATTGAGGCCGCTGCCGCCGCAGGTCTTGCCGCCGGACGGGAGGATCTGGAGCTGGAAGTGCTGTCCCAGGTGACGCCGGAGGATATTGACGCCATGCACCGTTTGCTGGAGACCTGCGAGATCCGCGTGGTGCCCGCTGGCGGCGACCGAATCTTCTATATCAATGTGACCGTCCTGGCGGGGGAGCACTCCGCCTGCTGTGAGATCGTGGATTTCCACACCAATGTAACCCGCATTCAGAAGGATGAGACCGTGCTGTTTCAGGCCGATGCAAATGACAAGGGCGGCGAGGAGCAGACAGACCGGTCCGTGCTGTCGGTGAAGGAGATTATCGAGTTTGCCGACTGTCTGGATGTCAGCGACGTGGCGGAGCTTCTGAGCCGCCAGGTGGCCTGCAACAGCGCCATTTCCGCCGAGGGACTGAAGGGCGGTTGGGGTGCCGAGATCGGTAAAACGCTGCGGGAGGTCTACGGCGACGATGTGGCTGTCAGGGCCAAGGCCGCTGCCGCCGCCGGGGCCGATGCCCGCATGAGCGGCTGCGAGATGCCCGTTGTGATCGTCTCCGGCAGCGGCAACCAGGGCATGACCGCCTCTTTGCCCGTTATCGAGTACGCCCGGGATATGGGCGCCTCTGAGGAGGAGCTGTACCGGGCACTGGCGGTGGCGAATCTGGTGACCATCCACCAGAAGACCGGTATCGGCCGGCTGTCCGCCTTCTGCGGGGCTGTCAGCGCCGGCTGCGGCGCTGCCGCCGGCATCGCCTACCTCCGGGGCGGACGCTACGATGTGGTGGCCCATACCATCGCCAACACACTGGCTATCTGCTCTGGCATGATCTGCGACGGGGCCAAGCCCTCCTGCGCGGCGAAGATTGCCTCCGCCATCGACGCGGGATTGATGGGCTACCATATGTATATCAGCGGCCACCAGTTTGTGGACGGCGAGGGCATCATCCGCAAGGGCGTGGAGAACACCATCGGCAACGTGGGACGCCTGGCCCGCCTGGGAATGCGTGGGACCGACGAGGAAATCCTGGACATCATGGTGGGACGCTGATCGTGGACTGGCCGTTTTGGGCGGAGTGTGAGAGAATTTGAAGAATACCAGGCAAAACCACCAAAAACAGCTGGCACATACGGAAAAATATTGACAAAATGGCAGAATGATGGTAAATGTAGTATTCAACTAAGGGAACAGGGCATATATGTGCACAAACGCAAACGTTTGCTTTCTGAAGCCCGGTATCATGCATAGGAGGAAGAAGCGGTGCATAACCGGTTCTTCCTCTCGACTTTGTCTTGGGGCGGCGGCCCCGTAGAAGGAGGGGGACTTTTTGATCGGAGCATTGGACTACATGCGGGAGCTGAACACGGCGTCGGTGATGCTGCGGCTGGTGTTGGCGGTGCTGTTCGGCGGAGTGATCGGCCTGGAGCGGGGGCGGAAGCGCCGGGCAGCGGGCCTGCGGACGTATATGCTGGTCTGTCTGGGCGCGGCGCTGACGGTGCTGCTGAGCATGTATGAGTACTATATGGTGACCCATCCCTGGGCGGAGCTGGCGGCGGAGATCGGCATTCGCACCGATGTGAGCCGCTTCGGCGCCCAGGTCATCAACGGCATCGGTTTCCTGGGCGCTGGCACCATCATCGTGACGGGACGCCAGGAGGTCAAGGGCATGACCACCGCTGCTGGCCTGTGGGCGTCCGCCTGTACGGGCCTTGCCATCGGCGCGGGATTTTATGAGTGCGTGTTTCTGGCGTTTCTGCTGATCTCCATCGTGATCCGGGTGTTGCCGCAAGTGGAGACGTACATCGTGGAAAATGCCCGAAATATGAATATCTATGTGGAATTTGAATCCCTGGACGATGTGGGCGATATCATCAGCCGCATCAAGTCTCAGGATGTGCAGATCTACGACGTGGAGATCGACCATGGCCGGGAGGAGAAACTCCGCAACCCCAGTGCTGTATTTTCCATCCGACTGAATCACAAGCAGATGCATACCCAGGTGTTGGCGGCCATCTCCGAACTGGAGTCCGTCCGCACCATTGACGAGATTTGAGGAGGGGGGAGGAAACCATGTTACCGATTTTTGACGGTCTGCGGACCGTGACGCTGCTGTCCGTCACCGTGCGGATGGTGCTGGCAGTGCTGTGCGGCGGCATTATCGGCGTGGAGCGCGAATACAAACGCCGGCCGGCGGGCTTCCGCACCCATATTCTAATCTGCCTGGGCGCGGCCATGACGACCATGACCAGCCAGTTCCTGTATCTGAATCTGCATTACTACACCGATATGGCCCGCCTGGGCGCCCAGGTGGTGGCGGGCATGGGCTTCATCGGCGCGGGTACCATCATCGTTACCCGCCGGCAGCGGGTGAAAGGGCTGACCACCGCGGCGGGCCTGTGGACCTCTGCTATCGTGGGCCTAGCTCTGGGCGGCGGCTTCTATGAGGGCGCTATTTTCGCAACGGCGCTGATCCTGCTGGCGGAACTGCTGTTTTCCAAGCTGGAATACCGGATGCTGGAGAATGCACCGGAAGTCAATCTCTATATGGAATACACCGGAAAGCCCTGCCTGGAGAACGTGCTGAAGCTGTACCGGGAGCGGGAACTGAAAGTGTTGAATTTGGAAATCACCCGTTCCACCGGCAGTGCGACCCACAATGCCTGCGCTATTTTTACCCTGCGGCTGAATAAGAAATGCACCGTGAATAGCCTGCTGGCGGAGATGAACGCCGTGCCTGGCGTTGTTTCCGTGGAAGAACTGTGATATGATGAACGAGCATCCATTAAACGAAGTGAGGAGAGAGAGCATGGAAAATACATATGATGTGCTGGTCATCGGCCCTGTGTCCCTGGACCACAACATTGACTATCAGGGCAACGAGCGCAAGGAGCTGGGCGGCGCCGTGGTGGCCTCCGGCTTCGCGGCGGCCAAGAGCGGCAACAAGACGGCTCTGTTCACCAAGCTGAATCCCGCCGACGCCGACGTGGAGGCGCGGTTTGCCGGTTCTGGTGCCGACCTCTATTGGAAGCCTTCCAAGGCCACCTGCTCCATCCGCAACCAGTATTTCACTGCCGACAAGGAGAAGCGGGCGTGTACCTCCATGGGCGTGTGCGACCCCTTTAAATTCGAGGAACTGCCGGACATCGAGACGAAAATTTACCACTTCGCCGGCCTGGTGTACGGCGACTTTGATGGCGCCCTGTTTGCCGAGGCTGCCAAGCACGGCAAGGTGGCGGTGGACGTTCAGTGCCTGCTGCGGCATGTGGAGGCGGACAAGACCATGGCCTTCCATGACTGGGCGGAGAAGATGGAATACCTGCCCTGCATTGACTACCTGAAGACCGACGCCGCCGAGGCGGAGATCCTGACCGGTCTCACGGACCGGGCGGAGGCCGCCAAGCTGCTCCACAGCTGGGGCGCGAAGGAAGTGCTCATCACCCACAACACTGAGGTGCTGGCCTATGACGGCAAGGAGGTTTATACCTGCCCCATCAAGGCCCGGAACCTGTCCGGCCGTACTGGCCGTGGCGATACCACCTTCGCGGGCTACATCACCGAGCGCCAGCGGGCGGATATCAAGGATGCATTGCAGTATTGCACCGCATTGGTGTCCCTGAAAATGGAGACGCCCGGCCCCTTCCAGGGCACCCGGCAGGATGTGCTGGATTACATCAAGGAATTCTATTGACTGTGTGAAGGCCCGCGTTCCCTGCGGAACGCGGGTGCTTTTTTGCAAGATTTGTCCATATATGAAAAATGCGCGTCGCTGACAGACGGACAATTTGTAGAAAATGTGATTGACATTCACGCGGGATAGTGGTAAGGTGATACCACAATTCAACAACGGCATACGAAGTTCTTAGGAAAACGGCGAAAGCCTGCCGAAGGAGCAAAACTCTCAGGCGCCCGGCGTACCGGGTGAGGACTAAGAACGGATGTGGCTCTGGAGAAGCCCGGAAACGGGTACCGAAGGTGCAAGGCGGGGATACCTGCTGAATCTCTCAGGTAAAAGGACAGAGTAGGGAAACACGGATGCGGGCATCCGTGACGTTCTGTGCTTTCTTTTCCGGGGCGGCTGGGATCACCAGCCGGCCCGTTTTATTTTGCAGGAGGGAAACAAATTATGTTCGCATCTGTGGAATCCGCACTGCTTGACGTCGTCGTCAAGATCAACACGTACCTGTCCAACTACATCCTGGTGTTCCTGCTGGTGGCCGTTGGCCTCTGGTACTCCATTAAGACCCGCTTCGTCCAGATCCGCTGCTTCGGCGAAGGCATGAAAAAGGTCTTCGGCAATCTGTCCCTGAACGGCAAGAAGCACGACAGCGGTATGAGCTCTTTCCAGGCGCTGGCTACCGCCATCGCCGCCCAGGTGGGTACCGGCAACATCGTGGGCGCTTCCGGCGCCATCCTTACCGGCGGCCCCGGCGCCATCTTCTGGATGTGGATCATCGCTTTCTTCGGCATGGCCACCATCTACGCGGAGGCCACCCTGGCCTTGAAGACCCGCATTATCGACAAGGACGGCACCATCCACGGCGGTCCTGTTTACTACATCACCACCGCTTTCAAGGGTGCCTTCGGTAAGTTCCTGGCCGGCTTCTTCGCCGTCGCCATCATCCTGGCCCTGGGCTTCATGGGTTGCATGGTCCAGTCCAACTCCATCGGCTCCACCTTCCAGACCGCCTTTGGCATCCCCTCCTGGATCGTAGGTGTCGCGCTGGTCATCATCTGCGGCGTCATCTTCCTGGGCGGTGTGCAGCGGCTGGCCTCCGTCACGGAGAAGATCGTCCCCATCATGGCGGGCATCTTCCTGGTGGGCGGCCTGGTCATTTTGTTCGCCCGCATCAAGTACATCCCCGCCACCTTCGGCATGATCTTCAAGTACGCCTTCCAGCCCCAGGCTATCATCGGCGGCAGTTTCGGCTATGCCATCAAGACCGCCGTCAGCCAGGGCGCCAAGCGTGGCCTGTTCTCCAATGAGGCCGGTATGGGCTCCACCCCCCACGCCCACGCCCAGGCCAACGTCACCGACCCCCACGACCAGGGCGTGGTGGCCATGATCGGCGTGTTCATTGACACCTTCGTGGTGCTGACTCTGAACGCTCTGGTTATCATCTCCACCCTGTACACTTCCGACGGCATTCTGGCCTCTGGCGTCATCCCCGAGGGCATCGGCAAGGCCAACCTGGCCCAGACCGCATTCGGCACCGTGTTCGGCTCCAACCTGGGCGCCATGTTCGTAGCTATCTGCCTGTTCTTCTTCGCCTTTTCCACCGTGCTGAGCTGGAATCTGTTCGGCAAGATCAACGTCATCTACCTGTTCGGCAAGAAGTCCGCCAAGGTCTACTCTGCCATCGCACTGGTGTTCATCTTCCTGGGCACCGTCATGAGCAACGACCTGGTGTGGGAGCTGA
>CAMAZB010000042.1 GCA_945862785.1 uncultured Clostridia bacterium
CTGCTGGCTATTTTCATGCCCAAGGAAAAATGGGCTATTGTTCAGTAGACATTATCTAATAATTGAATATAAGCAAAAAGAGGACGCTCCGCGTCCTCTTTTTATCAGTCAATCCGTTCTTTACTGCGGCAGCGTCTGCACCACGCCGCGGGTACAGTCCACAGACACGACGGTGCCGTCGGTCAGTCGGCGGGTGGCATTGGGGGCCGCCACAATCACCGGCTTATCCAACGTCAGGCCCACGGTGGCGGAGTGGCTCTCCGTGCTGGCCTCCTCGCTGATCACGGCGGCAGCCTGCCGGATATAAGGCAGCAAGGCGTTGGTGGTATAGGGCACCACCAGGACGTCGCCGGGGCGGAACTTCTCTGCCACTTCCTCCAGCGTCCGGCAGACGCACAGTGGACCGGAGGCCTTCTTCGTACCGATGCCCACACCGTTGATCAGCGCGCCGCCCACCTGACAGACGCGGATCATATTGGTGGTACCCGCAACGCCCACGGGCACGCCGGCGGTAACCACTACCAAGTCACCCTGCTTGATAATCCCGGCGTCCTCCGCCGCCTTCACGGCGAAATCCACCAGTTCGTCGGTGTTGCTGGCGTAAGGCATGGTCAGGGGTTCCACGCCCCAGTACAGCGCCATCTGGCGGCGCACCTGCTCATCCAGCAGCAGGGCCACCACGGTGGTCCGGGGACGGAAACGGCTGACCATCTGGGCGGTAACCCCCCGCTGACTCACAGTCAGGATGGCATCGGCTCCGATATCCAGAGCCGTTGTGCAGGCGGCATGGGCCGTGGCGGCGGTAACGGACAGGTGGCCCTTGCCGGTATTCTTCACCCGTTTGGAGCAGTCGATATTGGCCTCGGTCTTACGCGCAATGGCATCCATGGTGCGGACGGCGTCTACCGGATACTTACCCGCGGCAGTCTCGCCGGAGAGCATGATGGCGCTGGTGCCGTCATAGATAGCGTTGGCCACATCCGTGATCTCCGCCCGGGTGGGCCGGGGATTCTCCATCATGGAGTCCAGCATCTGGGTGGCGGTGATGACCGGCTTGCCGCAGGCCACGCACTGGGTGATCATGTTTTTCTGGATCAGGGGGATCTCCGTAAAGTCGATCTCCACACCCATGTCGCCCCGGGCCACCATGACACCGTCAGCCACCGCCAGGATATCCGGCAGATTGCTGACGCCCTCCTGATTCTCGATCTTGGCGATAATGCGGATATTGGAGTCATGCCGGTCCAGCAGGTCCCGCAGTTCCCGTACATCGGCGGCAGTACGGACAAAACTGGCGGCGATATAATCGAAGCCCTGCTGGATGCCGAAGAGGATATCCTCCCGGTCCCGCTGGCTCATATAGGGCATGGACAGACGGACGCTGGGGACATTGACGCCCTTTTTGCTCTTCATGACGCCATCGTTCTCCACCCGGCAGCGGATGTCGTGAGCTTTGCTCTCCAGCACCGTCAGCCGCACCAGGCCATCGTCCAGCAGAATGGTATCGCCCTCCGTCACATCGCCGGGCAGATCGGCGTAGGTGATGGAGCAGCGAGTCTCGTCACCAGTCACATCCTCCGTGGTCAGGGTGAATTCCTGTCCGGTCTTGAGGCGGATGGCATCGTTTTCAAAATTTTTCAAGCGGATCTCCGGCCCCTTCGTGTCCAGCATGGCGGCCACGGGCAGGTCCAGTTCCTCCCGCAGGGCCTTGAGCTGGTCCAGGCGGGCCTTGTGTTCTTCATGACTGCCGTGGGAGAAGTTGAAACGGGCCACATTCATACCCGCCAGCAGCATCTCCCGCAGGACACCCTCCCTGTCCGTTGCGGGGCCGAGGGTGCAGACGATCTTGGTCTTTCTCACTTTTGTTTCCACCTTTTCTTTAGGTAATCGATTTCCTTCCAGCGGTATTTTATCATATTCTTCCCATGCATGGAAGAGGAAAACCGCAAAAAAGGTAAAGCGGAGAGGAAATTCCCTCTCCGCTTTCATTTTGCCGGCCTGATGTTTTGATCAAAGGAGTGATTACATGCCCAGCTTGGCACGCAGGGCGGCGATCATCTCCTGGTACTCCGCGTCGCTCAGCAGGACGGGCTCGGGATTGGTGATGGCAAAGGCACCGCCGAACTCAAAGCCGCCCTCATACTTGGGAACGATGTGGAAATGCAGATGGGGATTCGTGTCGCCGAAGGAGCCAAGATTGATCTTGGTGCAGCCCCACAGCTCCTTGACGGCGCCGGAAGCCTTGGCAAGATCATCGGCAAAGTCAGCCAGCTCCTGGGGGTCGCACTCGCACAGTTCCTTCTTATGATCCTTCAGGGCCAGGGCGCAGCGGCCCTTGTGTGCCTGATCCTTAAAGAGGTAGAGCACGCCGGCCTTCATCTCGCCGACCTTGAACATAATGGCCTCCCGGCCCTCGTGGTGTTCATCACAGTAAAAGCAGCCCATTGGTAATTTCCTCCCGTATATGTTTGGTACTTTTACCCTACACCCCGCGGCGGCTTTCGTCAACCGGAAATTTGTTTTTTCCAAAGTCGGGATGCCCCAGCGGCACTTCCTGACAGAACGGGAGAAAGCTTCCTGCCCGGCCGGCATATATTTTTCTTGCCCTGGCCCAGTTCTGCCCCTATAATAAAAACATAGAACAAAGGAGGGAACGTCTTGCACAACCGCTACGAAAAGATTTTCCCCGGCACCATTGCGGCCTCCATCCTGCTGATGCTTCTGGGCGTCGTGCTGGATGATCCCGCCAATATCCTGCCGGGCCTGTACCATATCGTTACCATGCAGGATCTGCTCATCACCGACTACGTTCACATCGCCGGAGTGGGTGCTTCTCTCATCAACTCCGGCCTGGTGATGATCATTTCCATCCTGATCATCAAATTCTCCGGCGATCCCTTCAACGGCTTCACTTTGGTGGAGATGGGTTTGATGGCGGGTTTCTCCCTGTTCGGCAAGAATGTGCTGAACATCTGGCCCATTATTCTCGGCACCTGGCTGTACGCCCGGTATCAGAAGGAGCCTTTCGCGAAATACGCCTCCGTGGGTTTGCTTGCCACCTCCCTGGCGCCGCTGGTGAGCTATATGGCTCTTGGCAGCATCCACGCCAGCATCCCCCTGGGGGTGCTGACCGGCATCATCATCGGTTTCGTGCTGCCCTCCCTGTCGGCCTACACCTATAAGATTCAAAACGGCATGAACCTCTACAACATGGGCTTTGCCTGCGGACTGTTCGCCATGATGATCGTGCCGATCCTCACCGCCTTCGGCGACCATCCGGACTCCGTCCTGTACTGGGCGGAGGGCTACAACCGCACCTTTGCCATCGTGCTGGTGGTAATGTGCTCCATTGCCATCCTGGCGGGCCTCTTCGCCACAGGCGCACCCCCCTGGGCAGTGTGGGCGGGCTACCGGCGACTGCTGTCCACCACCGGCCGCGCCCCCAGCGACTACCTCCGCATGTTTGGCGCCGGACCCGTTCTCATCAACATGGGCGTCAATGGCCTGCTGGGGATGCTATACATTTTCGCCGTGGGCGGTGACCTGAACGGCCCCACTCTGGGCGGTATTTTTACCATCATCGGTTTTTCCGCCTTCGGCAAGCACGCGTTCAACATCCTGCCCGTGATGGTCGGCGTGGCTTTGGGGGCTTACGGGATGCACTACACGCCGAACTATCCCTCCCTCCAGCTGGCGGGGCTGTTCGGCACCACGCTGGCCCCCATCGCGGGGCACTTCGGCTGGCCCTACGGCATCCTGGCAGGGTTTATCCACTCCGCTCTGGTGCTGCAGACCGGCGGCCCGGTGGCAGGACTGAACCTCTACAACAACGGTTTTTCCGGCGGACTCATCGCCATTGTTCTCTATCCTACCATCACCGCCATTGCCCGGCACCGTCGGCCCAAGCTGCGGGACGAGGATTACTACGACCTGTTCGAGGAAAGTGAGCCTATCGACACCTCCCGCTGGCGCACCCACAGCAAGGATCATACCACCGCCGACGGTCCGGCTCCGAAGCACATCCATACCAGCATTTTTCCCGAAATGCCCGAGGATGAGGACGATATTTCCGAGCAGCACTGAACCCCGCCTCCGTGGAACCAAGTTCCACGGAGGCGTTTGTGCCTTAAAGCGTGCATTCCTCTGCAAATTTGCACTTAAACGTGGATTTTTTACATATTCTTCATTTTTTATGCCTTGTATTTCCTCTTGCAGCGTTGTATGATTTAATAAATTTTTATGGCCATATGACCAGCTACGGAAAGGAGCTTCGGCTTTGAAGATCACAGCGCAGGGTGAAAAAAGCAAACAAAGTCCTATCGAACATCTGGCCGCTTTCATCGTGGATAAGCGGAAGGCATTTTATCTGCTGTATATCGGACTGGCCATCTTCTGCGTGTTTGCCAGCGGCTGGGTACAGGTGAACGACGCACTGACCGACTATCTGCCGGAGGAGACGGAGACCCGCCGGGGCCTTACCGTTATGGACGAGGAATTTACCACCTTCGGCACCAACCGCATCATGGTGGACAACATTCCCTTCGCCCGGGCGGAGGAGCTGTCCGAAAAGCTGGCGGCCATTCCTGGTGTGAAATCCGTGGCGTTTGACGGCACCGAGGACCACTACAAGGACGGCGCCGCCCTGTTTTCCGTCACTTACGACGGCGAGGCCGCCGACCAGGTGAGCCTGGACGCCCTGGCCCAGGTCAAGGAAACGCTGTCCGGCTACGACCTGTACATCACCGGCGACACCGGCTCCGATGACTCCGCCAGTCTGGACGCGGAGATGCAGGTGGTCATGGTCATCGCCGTGGTCATCATCCTGCTGGTACTGCTGTTCACCTCCCAGACCTACATGGAGATCCCGGTGCTGCTGGTCACCTTCGGCATGGCAGCCCTTTTGAACAAGGGCACTAATTTCCTCTTTGGCGAGATCTCCTTTGTCTCCAACTCCGTGGCAGTGGTGCTGCAGCTGGCTCTGGCCATCGACTACGCCATCATCCTCTGCCACCGCTATACCGAGGAGCGGGCCCACCTGGATGCCCGGGAAGCCACCATCACCGCCCTGAGCAAGGCCATCCCGGAGATCGCCGGCAGTTCCATGACCACCCTGTCCGGTCTGGGGGCCATGTGCTTCATGCAGTTTCGCATTGGCTACGACCTGGGTCTGGTGCTGATGAAGGCCATCGTGCTGAGCCTGCTGTCCGTGTTCACCCTGATGCCGGGCCTGCTGATGAGCTTCAGTTCCCTCATCGACCGCACTCATCACCGCAGCTTTGTGCCCAAGATCACCGCCTGGGGGCGTCTTGCGGTCAAGACCCGTTTCATCATGCCGCCTATTTTCGTGGTACTGCTGGTGGCAGGTTTCTTCTTTTCCAACAGATGCCCCTATGTGTTCGGCATGAGCACCCTCTCCACTTTCTCCCAGAACGAGACCCAGATCGCGCAGCAGAAGGTGGACGACACCTTCGGCCCCGTGAACACCATCGCCGTTCTGGTGCCCGCCGGGGACTACGAGAAGGAAGGCCGCCTGCTGCGGGACCTGGAAGCCATGCCCGAGGTGGAATCCGCCCTGGGCCTTGCCAATGTGGAGGCCATGGACGGTTATGTGCTGACCGACCGCCTGACGCCCCGGCAGTTCGCGGAGCTGACGGACTTGGACATTGAGATAGCTCGGTTGCTGTACGCCTCCTACGCCGTGGATCGGGAGAGCTACGGCCGGGTGGTGGGCGGCGTGGACAATTACAGCGTTCCCCTCATCGATATGTTCCTCTTTGTCTACGACCTGATCGACAACGGCTACGTCACCCTGGACGACGACATGACCGAAACGCTGGAGGGCCTCCACACACAGTTGACCGACGCCCAGCTCCAGCTCAAGGGCGATCATTACAGCCGCCTGGTGCTCCAGCTGGCCCTGCCGGAGGAGAGCGAGGAGACCTTCCGGTTCTTAGGCACCCTCCACACCGCGGCGGAGCGGTACTACGATGACTGCCTGGTGGTGGGTAACTCCACCAGCGACTATGATCTGTCCTCCTCTTTCAGCAACGACAACCTGCTCATCAGCATCCTGACCATTGTGTTCGTTATTCTGGTGCTGGTGTTCACCTTCAAGTCCTCCGGCCTGCCCATCCTGCTGATCCTGGTCATTCAGGGCAGCGTGTGGATGAACTTCTCCTTCCCCTATCTGATGAAGGAAAACCTGTTCTTCCTCAGCTACCTGGTGGTCAGCTCCATCCAGATGGGCGCCAACATCGATTACGCCATCGTCATCGCCAACCGCTACATGGAGCTCAAGCAAGTCATGCCCCTGAAGGAGGCAGTGGTGGAGTCCCTGAACGAGGCCTTCCCCACCATCATCACCTCCGGCACCATTCTGGCCTCCGCCGGTGTGCTGATCGGCTTTTTGTCCTCCAACCCGGCCATCTCCTCTATCGGTATCTGTCTGGGTCGAGGCACCATCATCTCCATTTTCCTGGTCATGGGCATCCTGCCCCAGATCCTGCTGCTGGGCGACATCATCATCGAAAAGACGGCCTTCACCCTCAAGAAGCATCTGCCCATCCAGACCCACAGCGGCTCCATGCGCCTCAGCGGCCATGTCCGGGGCTACGTCTCCGGCATGGTGGACGCAGATTTCAGCGGCACTGTGTACGGCACCATCAACGCCGCTGTGGAGGCCGGGTCCGTCCAGCAGGACGCGCCGCCGGAGCTTCCGGCTGATTTGAGTGGGAAGGAGGAAGATAACGATGAAACGTAAACTGACCGCCCTGCTGCTGGCAGTGTGGCTGCTGGTGGGCATTGCCCAGCCGAAGGCCTGGGCCTCCGGCGGTGAAATCACCATTTCCTCCGCCAAGGAGCTGGTCGAGTTCTCCAAAAACTGCTCTCTGGACACCTGGTCCCAGGGCAAGACCTTTCGCCTGACCGCAGACATCAACCTGGCTGGTGCGGGCTTTGCCCCCATTCCCACCTTCGGCGGCACCTTCCTGGGGGACGGACACACTATCTCCGGCCTGCGAATCGATGCCAGCGGCTCCAAGCTGGGCCTGTTCCGCCACATTCAATCGGGCGCGGTGGTGCAGGACCTCCATGTCTCCGGCACCGTGATTCCTGACGGCAGCCGCTCCACTGTAGGCGGTATCGCCGGCGTCAATGCCGGTGCCATCCGGAACTGCTCTTTCCGGGGCACTGTAAAGGGCGACGAGGCCGTGGGCGGCATCGCGGGCCGGAACGGCGAGACGGGAGAAATTGCAGGCTGCACCACCTCCGGCACCGTTCAGGGGCTGGACGCCACCGGCGGCATCGCCGGGCGGAATTTCGGTCTTTTGCTCAAATGCGAGAATACCGCCGGGGTGAACACCGTTCAGCATGACGCCTCCCTGGACCTGGAAGACATCAGCGGCGGGCTGAGCCAGCTTTCCGGCAATCAGCGGGAGGATACCGATGCCCTGCTGAACAGCCACACCGACACCGGCGGCGTGGCTGGCTATTCCAGCGGCATCATCCAGAGCTGCGTCAACAACGGCAGCGTGGGCTATCCCCATGTGGGCTACAATGTGGGCGGCATCGCGGGCCGCCAGACCGGGTATCTGGCGGACTGCGTCAATAACGGGAACATTCTGGGCCGGAAGGACGTAGGCGGCATCGCCGGGCAGGCAGAGCCCTATCTGGCTCTCGGCGCCGACAGCGACACCCTGGCCCAGCTACGGCGGGAGCTGGACACTCTGGATAAGCTGGTGCAGGCCGCCATCGACCACACACAGCTCAGCGGAGACGACATCTCCGCCAAGCTGGAGCACATCGGTCTCTCCACTGACGCCGCCAAAGACAGCTCCAAGCGCCTGCTGGATCACACCGCCGACTTTGTGGACGACAACGTGGACGCGTTCAATTCTTTCAGCGCATCCGTCACCGCCGCGCTGGATGAGCTGGTCCCGGCCCTGGACGATCTGTCCGACGCCGCCGGGTATCTGGATATTCTGACAGAGAAGCTGGAAACGGCCCTGGACACCCTGTCCGATACGGCCACGCTGAGCCAGTCCGCCATGAAGGACGCCAAAAACGCGGTGGCGGACCTGAAGCTGGCGGCGAAGGACCTGTCCAACGCCATGGGCGCCATGAAGGATGCTTTCGGTGCTTTGCAACATGCCGTCATCGTGGAAGACGAAGCGGCGGCCCGTGCGGCACTGGATGACCTCTCCCTCGCCGCCAAAGACCTGGGCGACGCCCTAAACCGGGCCGGAACGGCCCTGAACGACCTGTGGAAGGCCCTGGAGGAGGCCGACAGTGATGCGGCAAACGCCGCCCTGGCTGACGCCGCAGGTGCGCTGGCGAACATGGGTGCCGCTTTGGACCGCATCGGCGAGGACCTGGCAGCCATTTCAGAAAATACGACTCTGGACTGGAACAGTGTTGAAACCGCTCTTGGCAAGCTGGAGGAGTCTTTCCGTTCCCTGCATAGTGCCGCCGGGCATCTGAACGACGCTTCCTCTGACCTGAATGCCGCCCTGGGAAAGCTGGAGGGCGCCTCCGGCAAGCTGAGCAAGGCTCTGAAACAGCTGACGGATGTATCAGCCGTGGGCGGCTCCGCCAGCCGGAAGCTGGAGCGCGCTTTCTCCTCCATGAGCAAGGCCGTGGAACGGCTGACGGCCGACGGCCCCTTGAAGTTGAAGTCTCTGGGGCAGGAAACCCGGGATGCGGGTAACGATCTGTACGCCTCTTTGTCCGACCTATCGGCAGGCATGGAGGAGCTGCGGACTACTGTGGACAGTGCCGGGGACACCTTGGCCGCCGACCTGAGGGCCGTCAGCCACCAGATAAACAAGGTCCTGGACCTGATGCTGGACGCCCTGACCGATCTTCAGAGCGGAACAGAGGATAACAAGGAACTGATTGAGGATACCTCCGACGAGGACATCGCCGCCACCCGCCAGGGGAAAGTGACCGACTGCCGCAACACCGGCACTGTGAAAGGTGACCGCAATGTGGGTGGTGCCGTGGGTTCCATGGCCATCGAGTACGACCTGGACCCGGAGGACGACGTGGAGCGCTTCTCTCTGGGCGCTACCTATGAGACCAAGGCCGTGCTGCAAAACTGCGTGAACCGCGGCGCTGTCACCGCCAAGAAAGACTGCGCCGGAGGCCTGGCGGGCCGCATGGACCTGGGCACCGCCCTGAACTGCCAGAACTACGGTGGCATCACCAGCACCAACGGCAGCTATGTAGGCGGCGTGGTTGGCTATGCCGGCGGCACGGTCCGGGACAGCTATTCCAAATGCGTCCTCGCCGGGAACAGCTACATTGGTGGCATTGCCGGGTGGGCCGACCGCCTGCGGGATTGCGCCGCCATCGTCACTGTGAACGAGGGGACGGAGTGCGTGGGCGCTATCGCCGGAGACACAAACCTGGAGGACGGCGGGCTGTCAGGCAACCGCTTCGTGGACACCGGCACCGCCGGCGTGGACGGCGTCAGCTACGCCGGTATCGCGGAGCCCGTTGAATTTGAGACGCTGCGGGCTGCGGAGGACATTCCCACGGAGTTCGTCTCCTTTACTCTGACCCTGGTAGCGGACGGCAAAACCGTGGCTTCCATCCCCTTTTACTACGGCGAGGACCTGAGCCTGGTGGAACTGCCGGAGGTTCCCGAACGGGAAGATGCCTACGGCGTCTGGCCGGAGTTCGACACCTCCGGGTTGAACTCCGACATCACTTTGGAAGCCATCTATACCCCCTGGGTGACGCTGGTGGCCAGTGAGGCCGCCGAGGGCAATCTGGCCCTGGCGCTGGCGGAGGGCCGCTTTACGGAAGGCGCCGCGCTCCAGGTTGCGAATAGTTCCCAGACGCCTCCCGATAGTGGAAGCACAAAGGACACCACTGATGTGTGGACACTGACCCTCACCGGCACCGACGTGACGGAGGGTGCCGAAGTCCCCATCCGCCTGCTAAACCGGGGCGGCGGCAAGGCTGCCGTCTGGAAGCTTACCGATGGTCTGTGGCATTCCGTGGAAGCCACTGCCAACGGCCACTACCTGCTGCTGACCATGACAGGCACTACTGGGACCTTCTGCGTCCGCTCCGCTCCGAACAGCCCATGGCTACTGATCCTGCTGGCGGCGGTAGCCATGCTGCTACTGCTGGCGGTAGTCCTCCTGGTAGTTCGGCACCGGAAAAAGAAGAAGGCCGCCAAAAAGGCGGCAAAATAAACAGCAGGCTGTCGATAACCCCGGAAATGTAGGAAAACGGAAAGGAGGGGTGTGCGCGGCTGGCCCGCAGGACGTTTCGGAGCGCAACCGGGCGTAGCCCGGCTCTTGCGCGGGGAACCCAGGAAGGGTGCCCTGCGCCATTCCAATCAATAGATTTCAGAACTTTTTGAAGGTTCTGAAATCTTAAGCAGCTTGTTGAAAAGACTTTTTCGACAAGCTGAACCCGCACAGCTTCGGCTGTGCGGGTTTCCTTTATGCCTTTGCTTGACGGCGGGGCATGGGCGCCGGCAGCGGCGGCAGGATGCGTTCCCGCCGGTAGATCTCTTTCAGGCGCTCTCCCACGGCCTCCAGGCTCCGGGTCTCCGCCACCTGCTGTCCGGCAGCAGCGAGGTCGGGCAGGGTCTTGTCCAGCAATCCCATTACGATCCGTTGAAATTCGTCCGTATTCGACGCCTTGTATACGGTTTTTCCGTGTTCCAGCCATCCGTCATATACCGGGATGTCCCGCAGGACGGTAGGGATGCCGCAGGCCAAGGCCTCCAGCACCACGATGCCCTCCGTCTCCTCATGGCTGAGGAAGGCAAACGCATCTGCACCCTGATAGGCCTCCCGCAGCCGCTCCCGGTCCACAAAGCCGGGGAAGATTACGTTGGGCGGCGCGTTTTGGATGGCCCGGCTGATCTCCGCCGGGATGAGCCGGGGGTCCGTCCAGCCGAACCAAAGGAAACGGACATCGGGCATCCGCCGGGCCAGCTCCAAATACTCAGGCAGGCCCTTCCGGGCGATGGTATGGCCCACAGAGATGACCGTCTTTTCCTCCGCCCTCAGGCCGTAACGGCGGCGGAAAGCGTCTTTCGCGGCGGGGTCGGGATGGAAAAAGTCCGTATCCACGCCGTTGGACAGGCTGTACACCGGCTTCCGCAGTCCGTATCCAGCCAGCAGACGGCGGGAGTACGGCGTGGGTGTCAGCACCACGTCCCCCAGGCCGTAGCAAAAGGTAATCCATCGGCGAAACAGGGGTGCCAGCAGATCGCTGCCCCGGAAGGAGCATCGGAAATCCTCCATGGTGGAGTGCCCGTACCACACCACCTTCCGTCCCCGAAGATGGGCCAGCAGAGCCGTCCCCACGGAGTCCGGCAGGACGGTGTTGATATGGACGGCGTCGGTGTCCGGCGTGAAGCGGTCAGTGACGGTCAGCCCGCACCGGGCGAGGCACGCCTCCTGATGGCGGATGGCCTGTCCCACACCGCTGCGGCCCACCAGCTTTTCGCCTCCGCGATAGAGATAGATCGACATGGTTTCCTCCTTTACGACCCCGTCATACCAGGGCGTTCCAGGCAAGGGTCAGTCCCAGGCTGTACAGGGCGATGGCGAAGGGCTTGCCCAGCAGAATGATGGCGGTATACCGTCCCCAGCTCATCTCCGTGGTACCCGCCAGATAGCACAGAAAGTCGTCCGGCGCCACCGGCAGGAAGATGGCCAGGGCAAACAGACGGGCAAAGCGGTCCTTTTCCTCCGCCCAGTGGCTGTACCGCTGGATGGTCTTTTCTGAAAACAGCAAAGACAGCAGGGGCTTTCCGCAGTTCCGGGCCACAGCAAAGGCTAGCAGGGAGCCGATACAGATGCCCACATAGTTATACACAAACCCCCACACCGGGCCGAACAGCAGCACACCCGCAAGGCACCCCAGCCCGCCGGGGAGAATCGATACCACCACCTGCACCGCCTGAAAAGCTGTAAACAGCAGCACGCCCGCCACGCCGCAGCCGGCCACCAGTGCCTGAAGCCGCTCCTGGGAGGTCAGCACACCTGTCTGCCAGCCCCAGAGGGCCACCAGCAGGCACAGGGCAAAGCCTATGAAGGACACCGCCTGTAAGGCCGTTTTTTCCACGGGCCGGGTCATGCGCTGACCTCCTCCGCTCCGGTTCCCCGGCGGGCGATCTGGAGACGGTAGATGGTCTCTGCCCGCTCCGCAAAGCGCTGCAGAGAGAACTCCCCGGCGCTCCGCCGGGCCAGTTCCCGCATCTTGTCATGGTGGTGGGGCTGGGACTGGAACAGGGCCAGCTTCCGCCGGAAGTCGTCATCATTCCGGTAGGTCCAGCCGTTCTCCCCCTCCCGAATGACACCGTCCAGGCAGGGGTCCGCCCGGCACAGGGCCGGGACGCCCGCCGCCAGGGCTTCCACATAAGTAAGTCCCTGCGTCTCGCTGGTGGAGGCACTGACGAACAAGTCGCCAAGCTGATACCAGTCGGCCACCTGCTCCGCCGGGACCATCCCCGCGAATACCACCTGCGGGGCTTCCAGGCCCAGGCCCGCCGCCGTGCCCTCCAGTCGGGCGCGGTCGGGACCGTCCCCTACCAGCAGCAGCGTCACCGGCGCATTGCCCATCTCCGCCCGGAGGTGCAGCAGCTCGTCGAGGTTCTTCTCCTCCGCCAGACGGCCCACGGACACCAACACCAGATTCTCCGCAGGGATGTTCAGACTGGCCCTTAGCACCGCCATCCGCCAGGGGTCTGCCTCCCGGCTAAAACGGCCCAGGTCGATGCCGGAGGGCACCACAAACACGGGCCGCTTCACGCCGTAGCCCTGGAGCAGCAGCCGTACCTTCCCCGTGGGGACGATGACGCAGTCCGTCTGGGCCGCCACCCAGCGGGAAAACACCGCCACCGCCTTTTTCCCGAAGCGGACACTGGGGGAAAAGTAGTGCGTATAATCCTCATACACCGTGTGGTAGGTATGGACCAGGGGAATGTTCAGCTCCTCCGCGATGCGGCGGGCCAGGAAAAAAGTAGAGAACTCGCACTGGGAATGGACCACATCGGGGTGCCACTCCACTAGCTCCCGGACATATTTTCCTCCGAGAGCCGTCCGCAGTCGGGCGCCGGGATAGATCAATCCCGCCGCAACGGAGCCGATATATGTGACGCCGTCCTGCTCCCAGGACCGGGTGGTCTGGGACAATGTCAGTACCCGCACCTCATGGCCCCGTTCCTCCAGGCCCCGGCGCAGATTCTTCACCGAGGTTACCACGCCGTTGACAGCGGGACTGTACCAATCAGAGGTTATCAAAATTTTCATGACCGCACCTCATTTTCATCGCCGTATGCTTTCTATACGGCGCGGCGGACGTCTTTTCTTCACCGCCGTCAATTTTTTCTCTTTCATCTGTACTAATTATAATAGTACAGTTAATACAGTTTGTCAATACAAGTCTTTTGTCTGCCAGTCACCTCATAAGGATATTGGTCCGGCACGTCCATCATGCCAAGGCACTTTGCATGACACACCAGACACTTCAAAAGGAAAGTCTCACCGAAGCGAGTGGTATCTGCCTTTTGCAAATTCTGTACTTCCAGCAGGGTCCGCCCTCTTGTACCTCTGTACTAGTGTATTAGCTGTGTAATACAAATAACATATATTGAGAGGTTTGTCAATAGACGGAAAAAGAAAGGAGCGCCGAAGCGCTCCTCTTCAGGCTGTCGATAAACCCGGAAATGTAGGAAAACGGGAAGGAAGGGTGTGTGCGGCTGGCCCGCAGGACGTTTCGGAGCGCAACCGGGCGTAGCCCGGCTCTTAGC
>CAMAZB010000043.1 GCA_945862785.1 uncultured Clostridia bacterium
TGGACGAGAAAACGCCCCACCTGCATTTGACCTTTGTTCCGCTGACAAAGGACAATCGCCTGTGTGCGAAAGAGATTATTGGCAACCGGGCGAACCTGACGAAGTGGCAGGACGATTTTCACGCCTACATGGTGGAGAAATATCCTGACTTGGAGCGTGGGGAAAGTGCCAGCAAAACAGGCCGCAAGCATATCCCCACTCGGCTTTTCAAACAGGCGGTCAATCTCTCCAAACAGGCGAAAGCCATTGAAGCTACCCTTGACGGCATTAACCCGCTGAACGCCGGGAAGAAAAAAGAGGAAGCCCTCACCATGCTGAAAAAGTGGTTCCCGCAGATGGAGAATTTCTCCGGACAACTGAAAAAATACAAGGTCACGATTAAAGACCTGTTGGCGGAAAATGAAAAGCTGGAAGCAAGGGCAAAGGCCAGTGAAAGTGAAAAGATGAAAGACCGCATGGAACGGGCAAAGCTGGAAAGTGAACTAGAAAATATGCAAAGGCTGGTTGATCGTATCCCGTCGGAAGTGCGCCAAGAATTGGCGCAGGCACAGAGACCTCACCGGGTGCGTGATCTTTGACAACCTTATCTGGTACTATTTTCCGTCCTGTTTTCATAGACATGGACAAAGAGCAGGCAGCAAGGGGGAGGTGGGAATGCTGCTGTGAAAAAGAGGAAACTCAATTACCGGTTCCATAACCCTAATCCGACGGCAGCTACCGCCGATTACTTACTGAAAATCTTGATGGAAGCAAACCAGGAAAAGGTGCAGCTTGCCATACAGGCTGCCGCAGATACGGCGGATGGTTCCGGCGAAAAGGATAACGAGGGGCGCCCTGCATAAGCGGGACGCCCCTTTTCCTATTGCAATCCCCAGCGTCACATGATAAAATAAGGTTGTAACAGAACGGTTTCATTTTAACAGAGAGGTTTTGCTATGAACATCGCCGCTTACTGCCGTGTTTCCACGGACAAAGAGGATCAGCTCAACAGCTTGGAAGCGCAGAAAGAATTCTTTTCCGAGTACACCAAACGCACTGGGGACAATCTTGTGCGCCTTTATGCAGACGAAGGCATTTCCGGGACGAAAATCAAGAACCGGAAAGAGTTTTTGCGGATGATGGCAGACGCGGAGCATGGCCTTTTTGACATGGTGGTGGTCAAGGACATTTCCCGTTTTGCCCGGAACACGGTTGACCTTTTGCAGAATGTTCGCAGGCTGAAAGCGTTGGGGATTGAAACGCAGTTTCTGACCGCCAACATGACCAGCATGGGCAACAGCGAATTTGTCCTGACAATCTTCGGGGCGCTGGCGCAGGAGGAAAGCGCGAACACCTCCAAGCGCGTGAAATTCGGCAAGAAAATGAACGCGGAAAAAGGCCGCGTCCCCAACATTGTCTACGGGTACGATAAGACCATCGGGGATTACTTCAATCTTGCAATCAACGAGGAAGAAGCGGCGGTTGTCCGCCAGATTTATGAGTGGTATATTAAAGACGGCTACGGTGCGGCAAAAATCTCCATCTTCCTCAATGAGCGCGGTTTGCGGACAAAGCGGAACTGCCAATGGAGCCAGAACGGTGTCTGCCGCATCCTGACTAATGAACTTTATACCGGAAAAATCATCAACGGCAAACAGGAAGTAACCGACTTTCTGACCGGGCAGCGGACAGATAAGGACGCTTCGGAATGGATGGTGGTGAACCGCCCGGATTTGCGGATCATCGACCCGGAAACCTTTGAGCAGGCGCAGCAGATTATGAAATCCCGTGGCAAGGCATTCAAGGTGGACAAGGAGCGCCAGAGCAACAAATACCTGTTTTCCACCCTCATCAAATGTAAGGAGTGCGGCTGGTCCTTCCGGCGTACCGTCCGAACCTACAAGAATACCTATGTCCGGTGGGTCTGCTCCGGCCACAACGGGCGCGGGGCGGACAACTGCCCCAATGCAGTAACGGTGGACGAGGATGAGTTGATTGAGGTTTTGCAGGAATATTTTTCCGGCCTGCTGAAAGCAAAGAAGAATGTAATCCGCTATGTGGTGGGAGAATTCCAGCGGGTCTATAAGGCAAAGGATGAAAACCTGAACTACGAAAAGGAACTGACCGCCCAGCTTGCCAAACTGCAAAAGACGCGGCAGAAATACATGGATATGTACGCCGACGATTTGATCTCCCGCGAGGAACTCAATGATAAGATCGGCGGGATGTGGAAAGAGATTGAACGGCTGGAAAATGAACTAAAAATGGTGTCCTACCATCTGACAAAGGGCGAACAGTTGGAAAGTGTCCTCGGGCAGACCTTCAAGGAGATTGAGGACATCACCGATGTGCGGCAAATGACCAATGCCCAGCTTAAGCGCATTATCCAGAAGATTGAAGTGGACAAGGACGGCAATGTGGATATTTACCTCCGGCTGCTGGGTGATTTGGGCTTGGATGAAACCGTTCTAATTCGTAACTACGAAACACAAGGACATTTCCGAGCGGCTGCCCCTGTTTAACCGCCCGCTGTACATCCGGGTAAAAGAAGTTTTGGACGTCAACAAGGCCCAGCGGCACATCCGGGGCGGCATTGCCACCCGAAAGAAATACCGGGGTGCCTGAATGTGGAGAACCCGGGAAAAATAGCGGCCACGCCGCTATTTTTCTCTTGTGTTTTTCGGGGACGGGCTATATAATGAAGAGCAGCATTATGTAAATCTATTGCTTTGATGCAAAGGAGCGTCGTTCCTCATGTCCAAACCCCGTCACCTTCGCAAGCAGCGGCGCAGATTGCTCCCGCTGCTGCTTCTGGCCGTATTCGTATTCGCCGCTGTGTACGCCGGAGCGCATTGCCTGTTCCGGCAGCCGGAGCAGAAGCTGGCGCCGGCCCCCGCCCGGGAGACCTCCGCCGGTGCGGAAGCTGTATCATCCGAGGCGCAAGACCAAGAGGTCCTGCGCTCTCACCTGGAGCGGAAGGCGGACTTCTACACCATTCTGGTCTCCGGTGTGGACGATGGCAACGGCGGCAGCGACACCAACATTCTGTTGGCGGTGGACGCCGTCAACAACTATATTTACGGTGTCAGCATCCCCCGGGACACCAAAGCGGTCTGGGGTGGCAAAAGCCACAAGATCAACGCCGCATATAATACCGGCGGCATGGAAATGCTTGCCGACGTGGTCTCCCAACAGCTGGGGATTCCCGTGGATTACACAGTCCTGGTGGACCTGCGGGGCTTTGAAGCCCTGGTAAATGCCATCGGCGGCGTGGACTTCACTATCCCCGTGGATATGGATTACGACGATCCCGTTCAGGATCTGCACATCCATTTCACCAAGGGCTACGCCCACTTGAACGGCGCTGATGCACTGAAGGTGGTCCGCTTCCGCCACAACAACGACGGTACCGGCTACGGCAGCGAGGACATCGGCCGGATGCAGACCCAGCAGAACTTTTTGAAAGCCGTGGCAAAGCAGACTCTGACCGTCTCCAACCTCACCAGGGTCGACAGCTTCGTCAAGATCTTTCAGCAGTATGTGGAGACCGACTTGACCCTGGGCAATCTGGCCTGGCTGGGGCGTGAAGCCATCAGCATCGGCACGGAGAATATTGACTTCTCCACGCTTCCCGGCGAGTGGAAATCCCCTTACATTCATCTGGACAAGGACGCCACACTTGCTCTTGTCAATCAGTTTCTGAACCCCTTTGTGGAGGACCGGACGGCGGATGACCTGTTCATCCCTGACTGATCCTCCGTCTGTACGAAAGGAGTCCGCTTTGAAAAAACGTATCCCCCTGCTGTTGGCCCTGTGCCTGCTGCTGACGGTCCCTGCCCTGGCGGCGGAAGACTCCATGGAAAACTTTGTGCGTAGTAAAACCTATACCGGCCAGTTTTCCGACCTGTCCGCCGATTCCGTGTTTTTCAGGAATGTCTCCGCCCTGTATGAATACGGCCTGTCCGTTGGAAAGCCCGACGGGACCTACGGTTTGAAAGATCCTTTGACGGTGGGACAGGCAGTCATTTTCGCAGGGCGCATCCGCAGCCTGTACCGCACCGGTGACCCGGAGCAGGGTCCCGCCGCCTACCGGACAGATGGGCAGGCCGCCGCGGAAGCCTATCTCCGCTATCTCCAGGCGGAGGACATCCTGGGAACGGAACTGGACAAGCAGCTCACACAACTTGCCACCCGGGCTCAGATGGCCCATGTGCTGGCGAACCTCCTGCCCCCGGAAGCCCTGCCCTCCATCAACGATGAGCTGGTGACGGAGGGCTATGCCACCCGCCGCTTCATCACAGATGTGACAGAATACACGCCCTACCAGCAGGATATTCTGACGCTGTATCGCAGCGGTGTCTGCGCCGGTGCTGACGCCCACGGCTCCTTCCTGCCGGACGCGCCCATTACCCGGGGGGCCGCGGCTGCCATGCTGACCCGGCTGGCTGACCCGTCTCTGCGGGTCACACTGAACTGGGACTTGTCCTATGCGTACAGCGCCCAGGGAACAACACTGGCAAGCCTTGTGGAACCGGGCGCCTATATCCCCTCCCCCGCCACCGCTGACGAAATTGACAGTGACGTCCGCTATATGCTCTCCCGGGGAGAAAACGCCCTGACACTCCGCTATGTTGGCCTCTCCGCCATCAAGGCCCGGGATGTGATGCAGCAGGCGCTGGCCTCCGTAAAACTCCGCTGCGAACAGGGCTACAATGCCGTATCCTGTTCCTACTCCCTGGCCGGGGACATGACCTTGACTTTCTCCGCCGCCGGCGCGGGTGACCGCACTCAGGACCACCGTGCCGCAACGATGGCGTCCGCCATTGCGGTCCACGACCAGCTCTGGGCCAATAGGCAGATCACCGCCTCCATGACGGAGCTGGAAAAGGCCCGTGTCTACTACATCTGGGTCTGCGACAACTGCGTCTATGATTACAAGGCCGGAGACGATTCCATCAGCCACACGCCGTACAGCCTGTTTGAGCTGGGCACCGCCGTCTGTGACGGATACACAGGCGCTTACAATCTGCTCTTAAAGTTGGAAGGCATTGACTGCACCTCCCTCTCCAACAACTCCCACATCTGGACGGTAGCGACACTGGACGGCACCGAATACCACATCGATACCACCTGGGGCGACAACGGCAGGGCGATCGATTACAGCTACTTCGCCATGACAGAGGAACGTTCCCGGGCAGAGCATCCCTGGTAATACACATTTAGGAAAGGGCCGTGAAACGCAAAGTTTCACGGCCCTTTTGTCGTCAATTTTTCACCATATCCCGGTAATATACCACCAGCATATCCACCACAGTGCCATAGGACTGGATACCCTGCTCCTGGCCATAGGCCTTCAGCATTCCGTCGTAGACCTTGTTGGACACCTTCTGCGCCGCCGTATCCCGGAACTGGTCCCAGTAGGCGCTATTCTCCGCCAGGTCCGCTTCCACCGTTTCCGGCAGGGCGCGGCGGATGGCCCAGTAGGTATCCGGCGCTACCCGGTACAAGGCGTTGCCCAGATAGATGTACCCCAGCAGCCAGCCGGAATAGACATATGCGTCATTCCCGCAGGTGGTGGCGGCCAGGATTCCCAGGAAGTTGCACTCCTGCTCCGATGCATAGCCCCGCTGGTGGGCCATCTCATGGGCCGCCGTGGCAGGCAGCATACAAGCGGGGCTGTCCATGTTTACATTGGATTCCCCGGTATAGGGGCAGTACACGCCGGTAAAGTCCAGGGCGCTCATAACGCGGGAGAGCCGGATGGGCTTTACCCCCAGGTCGTCAAACGTCAGGAAGGGGAACTGCTCCTCCAGGGCGTCATAGGCGTAGGGACTCTCCGCCAGGATCTCCTCCCGGGGCACGGCAAACACACCGTTTTCATCCCGGTCCACCGAACCCGCTGTCAGGGCGGTCTGCTGCGCAAAATACAACGTCACCCGCAGCAGGTCCTCCGCCGCCACGGGCTGGGCGCAGATGCCCGACTGTTCCTGAAAGCTGTCGGTATAGTAATCCGCGCCCCAGAACCAGCAGAACACCGCGCCCAAGGTCAGAGCTCCGCAGGCGGCGCCCAAAACGGCGGTATAAGCCCGGCGGCCACGTTTTTCCTTTTCGGCACGGGCCACGGCGGCGACGCTCCAAATCACATAAGCGATCACTGTCAGCACCAGCAGGACGCACAGCAGCTCCGCCACGGAGAAGTCTACCCGGTAGCACAGCTTTCCAATGAAGCGGCGAATGGGGGTGGAGAAATTGCTCACAAAGCCGTTCATCGCAGCCCGGCTCCCCCGGAGCAGAGCGAACAGCACCAGCAGGACCAGGTCCGCCAGCAGCCAGAGATGGAGTTTTTTATGTCGCAGGAAAAAGTTTTTCATATTTATTCAGCGGCAGCCAGAAGCTGCTTCGTATAGTCCTCTTTGGGATGGTCAAAAATCTTGCTTACCGTCCCCTGCTCCACGATGCGGCCCCGCTTCATCACCAGCACCCGGTCACAGAGCTGATAGACCACGTTCAGGTCGTGGGAGATGAACAGGTAGCTCAGGTCCAGCTCGTCCCGCAGGTTTTTCAGGAGCTTTAAGATCTGTGCCTGGATGGTCACGTCCAAGGCGCTCACCGGCTCGTCGGCAATGAGAAACCGGGGCCGCTGGATAAGGGCCGTGGCAATGCTGACCCGCTGGCGCTGGCCGCCGGACAGCTCCGCCGGCCTTGCCGTCAGGACTTCCTCCGGCAGTTCCACCCGGGAGAGCATCTCCCGTACCCGGCGCTTCCGCTCCGGGCCGTCGTACTTACCGTAGATCCGCAGGGGCTCCTCCATGATCCAGCCCACGGTGTAGGCGGGATTCAGGGAGCTGTACGGGTCCTGGAAGATCATCTGGGGCCGCTTCGTGTAATGGGTAATGCTCCCCTGGTCGGGTTTTATCATACCTAAGATAGCCCGGGACAGGGTGGATTTGCCCGTTCCGGACTCGCCCACCAGACCCAAAATTTCGCCGTGGCGGACATCAAAGGTCACATCATGGAGCACCTCATGGTAGGTTCCCTTGCGGAACCGGCCGCCCTCGTGGTAGCCGCCGCTGACATGAGAGACGGAGAGCACCAGTCCTTCGTTCATACAGTGTCCTCCTTCCGCTTCCGGGTGGGGATGGCGGCAATCAGCCGCTGGGTATAGGGATGCTGCGGATGGCGGAATACCTCGTCGGTATCCCCTTCCTCCACCAAGACCCCCCGCTGCATCACCGCCACCCGGCGGCACAGCTTCCGCACCACGTTCAGGTTGTGGGAGATGAACAGCATGGACATCCCGGACTCCCGGTTCAGCTTTTTCAAAAGCTCCAGAATCTGGGCCTGGATGGTCACATCCAGGGCGGTGGTAGGCTCGTCCAGCAGCAACAGCTTCGGCCGGTGGATGATGGCCGCGGCGATCATGGCCCGCTGGAGCATTCCGCCGGAGAGCTCATGGGGATACTTTTCATATACCTCCGCCGGCTCCGGCAGCTCCACCGCGTCTAAAGCCTCCAGCGCCAGGGCGCGCCGCTCCTGTCTGGTCTTATCGGTATGGATACGCAGGACTTCCTCCACCTGACGTCCGATTTTCATCAGGGGGTCCATGGCCGTCATCGGCTCCTGGAACACTACGCCCATATCCCTGCCCTGCACCTGCCGCAGCAGGGAGCGGTCTGCATGGAGCAGCTCGGTGCCGTCCAGCAGCACCCGGCCGGAGTAGTCGCAACTCTTCCGGGGCAGCAGGCCCGCTACGCTCATGGCAGTGACGGTCTTTCCGGAGCCGGATTCGCCCACCAGGCCCAGGATCTCGCCGTCGTGGATGGTGAGGGAAACACCGCCCACCGCCTCCCGGTCCCGGTTGTGGAATTTCACATGCAGGTCCTGGATCTCCAGCATCAGCCCACCCCCTTGTCGCGGCGCTGCAGCCCCTCGCCGATGAGGCCCACGCCAAACACCAGCAGCACGATCATAAGGCCTGTGCTGATGACGTACCAGGGCGCGTTCAGCATTCCCTGGGCCTCGGAGAGCATATAGCCCAAAGAGGCATCCGGCGGGGTCACGCCGATGTAGAGGAAGCTCATGGACGCCTCCGCCAGCACCGCGTTATTGAAGCCGATGGTGACGGCAGGCAGCAGCACGGAAACGGTATTGGGCAGGATATGCACCAGCAGGATGCGGGCAGGCGACGCCCCCATCAGCCGGGCGCTTTTTACATAGTTGGCATCCCGCGCTCCGGCGAAGGCCGTACGGGTGACCCGGGCGAAGCTGGGGATAAACACCAGTCCCAGGGCTAGGATGACATTGCGCTTCTTGCCCGGCCCCAGGATGGAGATGACCACCAGGGCCAGCAGGATACTGGGAAAGGCCGTCAGCGCGTCGTTCAGGCGCATCAAGATCTCATCGGCCAGACCGCCGAAGTAGCCCGTCAGGGCGCCGATGGCCGTACCGCAGACGGCGCCGATGGCCACCGTGGACAGGGCAATGACGGAAGTGGTCCCCGCGCCCTGAAGCACCCGGCTGAAAATGTCCCGGCCGAATTTATCGGTCCCCATCAGATGGTGGAGAGACGGCCCTGTCAGCTTGGGCCCCACAGACATGGCCTGGGGATCGTAGGGCGTCCAGAACATCCCCAGCAGGATCAGCGCCGCCAGGAATCCGGTCAAAATCAGGCCCGCCCACAGGTAGCCGTTCATGTTCTTTTTCATGCGTCATCCCCCAATCTCAGGCGGGGATCAATGGACTGATTCACGATGTCCGCCACCGTGCCGGCCAGCACTACCCAGAACGCCAAAATCACTACGATGGCCTGGACGGTGGGATAGTCCCGGTTGGAGATGGAGGTCACCAGCATCCGCCCCAGCCCGGGGATGGCAAAGACCTGCTCCACCACGATGCTGCCCGCCACGATCTCCGCCATGGTCTGGGCCAGGAAGGTCACCACCGGTACCAGGGCGTTTTTCAGCACATGATGCCACAGCACCCCGCCCCGGTCGTTGCCCCGGGAGATGGCTGTTCGGACATAGTCCTTCTGCATCTCATCCATGATCGTGCTGCGGAGCATCCGCACCGTCATGGCGATACGGGGGATGGCGATGGCCACCGCCGCGAAGAACAGGTATTTCAGCGCACCCCCGAAATGATCCAGACCCGGGAAGCTGCCGGGTGTGAACCAGCGCAGCGTCACGCCGAACACCCAGGAGAGCAGGATCCCGGTAAAAAAGGACGGCACCGCCATGCAGAGCTGGTTCACCGCCGTCCGGGCGCCGTCCAGCCGCCCGCCGGCATGCCGGGCGGACCACAGGCCCAGGGGAATGGACACCACGGTGATGAGCAGGAAGCTCAGG
This sequence comes from uncultured Clostridia bacterium, assembly GCA_945862785.1. GTDB lineage: Bacteria > Bacillota > Clostridia > Oscillospirales > Oscillospiraceae > Oscillibacter. Next base: position 9,324 of record CAMAZB010000043.1, read on the forward strand.
ACGCTGAGACACAGCGTCACCAGCACCTTGGGGGCGATCAGGTCCCACACGGGCTGTCTGTAATTGTTGGACATGCCCAGGTTTCCGGTGAAGAAGCCCAGCAGCCACTCGCCGTACCGCACCAGGAAGGGCCGGTTCAGTCCCAGCTCCTCCCGCAGGGCAGCCAGCTTTTCCGGCGTGGCCTGGGTACCCAGCATGGCGGTGGCCGGGTCGCCGGAAATCATGTCAAAGGCCAAAAAGGCCAAAAAGGAGACAATGACCATGGTGACAAGCAGCATGACAACTCTCTTTGCCGCATACTTCATGGGTCATCGTCTCCTTTCTCTCTTTTGGACAGGGGGATCAGGCCGTGTAGTGGAGGTTCGCCAGGTCCAGCACGTAGATGGGATAGAAGGTCACACCCTCCACGCCCTTGCGGACAGCCACCAGGTCCGCCAGGTCCTGGATATAGGCGTTGGCGGCGTTCTCGGTGAGGTTCGCCAGCATCTGCTTATAAAGGGCAGTCTGCTCGGCATCGTCATAGGCGGTTAGCGTCTGCCGGAACAGCGCATCGTACTCTGCGTTGTTGTAGTTGATGAAATTCTTGCCGTAATCGGAGGTAAACCGCTCCAGCAGGGCACGGGCGGTCATGTTGGAGGCGTCCACGCCCACCACGGTGGACTGGAACTGCCGGCCGACATACACGTCGGACACCCAGCTCTCCCACTCGATGGGCTCGATGGCGGCGTTGACGCCGATCTGGGCCAGCTGCTGCACCAACACCTCGGCGGTATCCATGTGAGGCTTATAGTTGCTGGGGACGGTGATGGTCATGTCAAAGCCGCCCGGATAGCCGGCCTCCGCCAGCAGAGCCTTGGCTTTCTCCACGTCCTTGGTATAGTAGTTGGTCAGGCTGTCGTCAAAATACTTGCCGAAGGCGGGGTACATGCTGGAGCCGATGGGGCTGCCGTAGCCGTCAAAGGCCAGGTCAATGATCTCCTGCTTGTCCACGGCATAGCACAGGGCCTGCCGGACCCGCACATCGTCAAAGGGCTTCTCCGCGTTGTTCAGGTACAGGGCCTGGACCAGATTCATGGTGCCCTCGGCCACATCGAAGTTCTCCCCCAGTTGGGCCACCTGGGTGCTGGTCAGATGGGCGCACAGGTCGATGGCGCCGCTCTGGAGACTCATCATCAGGCTGTCCGCGTTCTCGATGATCTTCAGCGTAACCTTATCCAGCTGAGCGGGAGTACCCCAGTACCCGTCAAACTTCTCCAGCACCACAGAGTCCTGGGCGGTACGGGAGACGAACTTGAAGGGGCCGGTGCCCACAGGGGCGGTATCCTGCTTGTCATAATCAGCAGGCAGGATGGCGGTGGTCATGTAGGAAATGAACTCATTGCTGGGCTCGGAAATGGTGATGGCAACGGTCTTGTCATCCGGCGTCTTGATGTCCTGAATAACAGAAAACGCCTCCACCTGAACAATACCTGTCTCAGTGGCGGCGGCGCAGCGCTGGATGGAGTATACCACATCCTCCGCCGTCACCGTTTTGCCGTTATGGAATTGCACGCCTTCCCGCAGGTGGAAGGTATAGGTCATCCGGTCCTCGGATACCTCGTAGCTTTCGGCGATGGCAGGGGTCAGATCTCCGTTGGGAGTAGGCTTCATCAGCCCCTCGAACACATTGAACATGACTTCTCGGGTTCCTGCCTTCACGGTTTTGTGAGGGTCAAGACTGTCGTCAAGATCCTGTGCGATACCAACAACCAGTTCGTTGGTATCTGCCCGGCTCTTCTGCGTCTCCGCTGCGCTGCCGTCTCCGCATCCGCTGAGTACGGTGCCCAGGAAGGTCATCAGAAGAACGAGCGCCAAAAATTTCTTCTTCATGTCGCATTCTCCTTTACATCACTGCCGCATTTTACCATCGGTTGACAAAAGGCAATACGGTTTTTCGTGGCTGAAATGACATCCAGCCACATTATCCTCGTTACTGGGCTAGCGCAAGCCAAACCCGAGGACGCTGGCAGCGGTTATTTTATCCGCCGGCAGGCGTGTTGCCCTTTGTCAGCCGATGGTAAGGGTCAGTGTGGCCTGTTGTGGCCATGACAGAAATTTCGGCTCTATTCAGTTGTTCTTGCAAATGAGCCTTGCGGACGATCGTTATTTTCCTGACGAGCACCCGCAAGGCTGTATTGTACACGATAGCCTGCCTGATTGCAAGCACTTTTTCCACATTCAGGACGGCTTGTCCGGTACGTCCTTTTCATAGGCAACAGTATCCTCCGGCAAATTCCGTTCCCGAAGCCGCGCCTCGATCAGGAATGTGGCGGCGCTGTACAGACAGGCGCACACTGGCACGCCGAAGAACATCCCCGGCAGGCCGAAGAAGCCGCCGCCCACCAGGATGGCGATAATGACCCACAGGCTGGGAAGGCCCGTTCTGTCTCCCAGGAGCTTGGGGCCGATCACATTGCCGTCCAGCTGCTGAAGCGCCAGGACGAAAATGACAAAGTACAGCGCCTTCATGGGGGATACCAGCAGGATCAGGAAGGTGCTGGGGATGGCCCCCAGGAAAGGCCCGAAGAACGGAATAATATTAGTGACGCCCACAATGACCGACACCAGGGGCGTATAGGGGAATTTCAGAATGGAACAGCAGATAAAGCACAGAATACCGATGATCAGGGAATCCAGCAGCTTGCCCCGGACAAAGCCGGAGAAGATGTCGTCCACCTTGTGGGCACCCCGCAGCACCCAGCGGATCTTATCCCGGGGGCACAGGCTGTACACCACCTTGCGGGCATGGGCGGCGCACATCTCCTTGGTGGCCAGCAGATAGACGGAGACGATAATTCCCACCAGCAGATTTTTCAAAAAGCTCAAAACGCCCACAACGCCGCCAGCTGCAGCAGCCATGACGGTCTGGGCCTGGGGCAGGACCTCCTTGGTCAGCCAGGTATTGATGTCCGTGTAGTAGGTGTTCATCTGCGTCACCACCCACTGCTCCAGCGCCGGATTCGTCTCCAGCAGATGTTCCACCCAGCCGCTGACCGTGCGGTAATACGATTCGGCATTGGTGACGAGCTGGAGGATGCTCTTATACAGCTCGGGGAGCAATACGGAGGCCAGCAGATACAGCAGCACGCCGATAACCGCCCAGGTCAGCAGGATGCTCAGCGCACGGATAGCCAATGCTGCCCTGCGGTCCCTTTCTCTGGCGGCCTTGACATGAGGGGATAGATTCTCAAAAAAATTCACCATAGGCGCCAGCATATACGCCATAAAGCTGCCATACAGGATGGGCGCGAGGGCAGTCAGGAGCTTCCCGCCCAGTGTCAGAAGCACCCGGCGGCCAAACAGCGTGTCATAAAACAGCAGGATCGCGCACACGGTGCAAAACACCGTCAGCCCCATCTGCACATATCGTTTTTTTTGCGGCATGGCGCCCCATCCCCTCTCTGTTTGTAAATTTATTCTACACGGCAGGTTCCGTAATTGCAATCCCGTTTTTCCCATGATATACTCAGTCTAATATCTTTTTATCCTGAGAAAGCGTCAAAAAAACGGTTTCATTGCTGCGGGCCGCCGGCCCACGCCACCCGTGTGAAATACGGGCGAAGACCGGTATTAACGAACTTTCCCGATTTTGTCTGTTTCATGCAGGAGGTCTTTTAATGGAGCAGAAAAAGCTGATGATGATCGTCAATCCCAAGGCCGGCCGGAACAAGCCCCGGGGGCCGCTGTTTGACGCGGCGTCTGTCTTCTGCCGCGCCGGTTATCTGCTGTCCATCCGCAGTACCGGCGCTGCCGGCGAAGCCGCCGAGATCGCCGCCGCGGAGGGAGCCGGCTTCGACGCCGTGGTGGCCGTTGGCGGCGACGGTACGCTGAACGAGGTCGTCTCCGGCCTGATGCGGCTGGAGAACCGGCCGCCGCTGGGCTATCTGGCCCAGGGCAGCACCAACGACTTCGCTGCCAGCCTCCACATCTCCAGCAAGCCCGCCGTGGCGGCGGAGGCCATGGTATCCGCCGTACCCAGGCAATTGGACATTGGCCGCTGGAATGAGCGGTTCTTTGTCTATGTTGCCTCCTTCGGCGCCTTTACGAAAAGTTCCTACACCGCCCCCCAGGCGGCGAAGAACGCCCTGGGTCATCTGGCCTATATCCTGGAGGGCATGAAGGACCTGAACACCTTGCGTCCCTATCAGGTCCGCCTCACCGCCGATGGTGAGGTACTGGACGGAGAGTATCTGTTCGGTGCCGTATGCAACTCCACCTCCATCGGCGGCCTGATGAAGCTGGACCCGGAGCGAGTGGTGCTGGACGACGGAAAATTCGAGCTGCTGCTCATCCCCAATCCCAGGACCGCGCAAGACCTGCAAAATCTGGTGCTGGCACTGCTGAATCAGGAA
>CAMAZB010000044.1 GCA_945862785.1 uncultured Clostridia bacterium
CTACACACTGCATATCGTCGGCAGCGTCAGATGTGTATAAGAGACAGCTACCGGCCTGCTTCTATTTATTTAAGTTGCGGTCAATCTCCTAAATGAGCCGGGCGTGGAACCAGCAGACCCAGCGGAATCAGGCCACGGCAGATCCCTCCCCCGCCGTCAAGACATCGGGGCAGCCCCAGTACAGTGGTCAGCTCCGGTCGGGATACTTGGCGCAGAGCTTGTCCAGCTCGTCGATCAGAGCGGTCATGTCCGCCTTGGTCATGGTGCAGGTCAACTCGGCGGTGTCGTCGCCGTCCATGGTGTTGGGCAGGAAGAAGGACACGTCCACCTGGAATTCCTCACCATCGGCCTGGGCCGCCAGCTCGAAGTAGGGCTCCACAAAGGCGCTGGCGTACTCGCTCTTGATGCCCGCATTCAGCACCTTCAGACCAGCTGTCATCTCCCGCAGCTCGTAGGTCAGAAGACAGCTGTTGGAATCCTTCAGCACATTGCCGTCCTCCTGGGTCCAGGTGGCCCGAAGGACCAGCCAGTTGCGGTCGTCGCTGTCGGGATCTCCGCCATCAGCGGGAAATTCGTAGTTCACAATGTCCAGCTTCAGGCTGGCTTCTTCATTTTTGAAAAGCATGGTCGTCTCCTCACTTGTCGTTATGGTGCTCGGCGTAGAACGCGTCGTATTCCTGAAGCTGCTGCCGGAGTAGGGCCGGGGTGTCCAGGCCGTAGGGGCAACGACTCTTGCAGGCGTCGCAGTGGATACAGTTCTCGATGCGGTGCATCTTCTCATACCATTCGTCAGTCATGTACTTCTGATAGGGGGAACGGCGGAGCAGGGCGTTCATCCGGGCGGACTGGGGGATATCGATATTCGCGGCGCAGGGCAGGCAGTAGCCGCAGCTGCGGCAGAAGCTGCCCGCCAGTTCCTTGCGGTCGTGCTCGATGACGGCTTTCAGTTCCTCCGTCAGAGCGGGGGGATTCTTCGTCAGTTCGATCCACTGGTCCAGCTCCCACTCGTGCTGGATGCCCCAGATGGGCACCACGTTGTCGTACTGTGCCATGAAAGCATAGCAGGCGGCGGCATTGTTCAGCAGGCCGCCGGAGAGGCCCTTCATGGCGATGTAGCCCATGTCGGCCTTTCGGCAAGCCTCCACCAGGGCGAAGTCCGTGTCCGTAGCCAGATAGCAAAATGGGAATTGCAGCGTCTCGAAATTCCCGGAGGCGATGGCCGCCTGGGCCACCTTGGGGCGGTGGTTCGTGATGCCGATGTGCCGGATGTAGCCCTTTTCCTGCATCTCCAGCGCGGCGGCAAATGCGCCGTCGGGGTCCGCGGGATCCGGCAGGACGGCGGGATTATGGAACTGAAAGAGGTCGATATAATCCGTCCGCAGGCGGCGCAAACTCTCCTCAATATGGCGGAGGGCCGTGGCCTTATCCGTGGCGGCGCTCTTGGTGGAGATCACCACATTCTGCCGGACACCCTCCAGAGCCTCACCCAATTTCTCCTCACTGTCCGTATAGGCGTTGGCGGTATCGAAGTAGTTGATGCCCGCGTCCACGGCACGGCGAACCAGGCGCACCGCGTCGGCCCTGGAAATTCGCTGGATGGGCAGGGCACCGAAGGCGGTCTTGGTGACATGCAGTTCCGTGCGGCCCAGTCTGATTTTCTCCATATTCCTTCCTCCTGATACGCCGGGGCGGTGTTTTTTCTTTTTGGGATATTATATCATACTTTCTTTCGTTTGCAAATCGGAACGGATGTGGTAGAATGAAAAAAATACCATGGGAGGCACAGCATGAAAAAGGAACTGCATTTGAAGCTGACGGTGCGGCTGTACACCGATGACAACCAGCGGTGCTTCGGGCCGGGCATCGCCACCCTTCTGGAGCGGGTGCGGGAGCGCCATTCCCTCCGGGCTGCCGCCGCGTCCATGGAGATGGCCTATTCCAAGGCTTGGCGCATCATCCGCACGGCGGAGGATGTGTTTGGGTGCAAGCTGCTGGAGTCTACCATCGGCGGTCAGCACGGCGGCGGCGCGGTGCTGACACCCGAGGCGGAACGGCTGCTGGCAGCGTACCGAGCCTATCAGGCGGATGTGGAAAACTACGCCCGTGAAAAGTTCGACGAGGCGTTCGGGTTCTTCCCGGAGCTGGAGAAGCAGGCATAAGGAACGGGACTGCGGATGCAGTCCCGTTTTTCACGCTTCTATGGCTTTTATCAGGCGCAGGAGGTCGGACAGGGTGCGGCGGTAATTCTCCGCGCTTTTCGGGGCGCCTTCCGCAAAGGACTCCGCCGCACGGTTGATGGAAAACATGGCAGTGAGTCCCAGGCCGTAAGCCGCCTCGGCTCCGAGGCCGATGCCGCCCACAATGGCCACCAGCGGGATGCCCCGGGGAGCAGTGCGTTTGGCGATGCCGGAGATGACCTTGCCCTGGACGCTCTGGGCATCAATACGGCCCTCGCCGGTGATGACCAGGTTGGCGCCGTCCAGCTGGCGATTGAAGTCCACGGCGTCCAACACCGCCTCAATGCCGGAGCGGAGGGTGCCGCCCAGAAACGCGATGCTGCCCGCGCCCATGCCGCCCGCCGCTCCCGCGCCGGGGAGGTCGACAAGGCTTACTTGCAGGTCTTGCTGAAGGATTTTATCCAGATGACGGAGACCGTCGTCCAGGCGGGCAGCCATGGCGTCGTCCGCGCCCTTCTGGGGGCCGAACACCCAGGCGGCGCCGTTGGGGCCGCAGAGGGGATTTTCCACGTCGCACATGACGGTGACTCGGACATTTTCCAGCAGACGGCGGCTTTCGTCGGTGTCGATATGGGCAATGTTCGCCAGGGTGCCGCCTGTGGGGACGAAAACATGGCCCTCCGCGTCGTAAAAGCGGGTGCCCAGGGCCGCGGCGCAGCCGCAGCCGCCGTCGTTGGTGGCGCTGCCGCCCAGTCCCAGCAGGATATCCGTGCAGCCCTGCTCCACCGCATGGTGGATGAGCTGGCCCACGCCATAGGTGGTGGCGGTCTCCGGGTCCCGCCGCTCCCCCGCCAGAGGCAGTCCGGCGGCGGAGGCCATTTCGATGACGGCAAGCGCATCTTTCCGGGCATAGGCCGCCTGAACCGGCTCCCCAAAGGGGCCGGAGACAGTGACCTCCACCGGCTGGGCACGAAAGGCCTCCAGAAAACAGGCGACGGTGCCCTCTCCCCCGTCGGCCACCGGGAGGGTCACCAGCTGGCAGTCCGGAAAATAGGCAGGAAATACCTCCCTGGCGATGGCGCAGATATCCAGGGTGGACAGCGTCCCTTTGAAGGAATCCGAGATGACGATGCATTTTTTCATGGCGGCACCTCCTTGACTGATGGGAACAGTATAACACGGGCGGGGCTGAAGCGCAAAAAAATCGGGCCTGTTCGGCCCGATTTTGAAGAAATTTACTTGTGCTGGGTGGGGTCTTCCTCAGTGGGGCTGGGGATGGGATGCTCCTTATGGGCGACCATGGCCTGGATCAGCTCCACGGTGCCGCCCAACCCTAAGTAACTGGAGTCCAGGCAGAAGTCATAGCTCTCCACCGCGCCCCACTTCTGGGAAGAGTAGTACTCATAGTAGGAGGCACGGCGCTTATCAGTTTTGATGATGAGCTTGCGGGCTTCCTCCGGGGAAATGCTCTGCCGCTTGGCAACACGCTGAATCCGCACATCCATGGGGGCGTGAATGAACAGACTCAGGTGGTCGGGATTGTCCGCCAAGGCGTAGTCCGCGCAGCGGCCGATCATCACGCAGGGACCCTGCGCCGCAATTTGGCGGATGGTGTCAAAGGTGGCCAGGTACACCTGCTGTTCCAGAGAATCCCCCGCACCGGTGCCGGGCAGGGCGAACATGTAAGAGTCCATGGCGATGGAATACAGCAGGCTCTTGGGCCGCTCATCAAAGTTTTCAAAAATCTTCTCGCACAGGCCGCTCTTCTTGGCCGCCTCCTGGAGAAGCTCCTTATCGTAAAACGGGATGCCTAATTCCTTGGCAACACGGATGCCGATCTCCTTGCCGCCGCTGCCGAACTGACGGCCAATGGTAATAATGGTTTTCATGATAAAACCCTCCTTCTGTGATTTGCCTACAACCGCGCTGTCCCCTAAACGGAGGGACGGGCAGGGCGGCCTTTGTTGAAATCATTATAGCACCTCCGGGCAAACCCGTCAAATGAAAACCGGGACGCAGGCGCGTCCCGGTTCTTTGATTTACTGTTCCGGCATAGGCTTGCCCAGCCGCTTGTACATGGTCTTTTTCACCGCCCGGAGGATATTCTCATATCCGGTACAGCGGCACAGGTGACCGGAGAGAAGCTTCCGTAGCTCCGCGTCGGTATACTCCTTGCCGCTCTCCAGAATCTCCACCGCCGTCAGGATAAAGCCCGGCGTGCAGAAGCCGCACTGGATGGCGGCCTCGTCCACGAAGGCCTGCTGGATGTCGCTCAGCTCGCCGTTGGGGCCCAGGAGGCCCTCCAGGGTGCGGATACGCTTGCCCTCGGCCCAAACAGCCAGGTAGATGCAGGAATTGAATGCCTCGCCGTCGATGAGGACGTTGCAGGCGCCGCACTCACCCACCTCGCAGCCCTTTTTCACGCTGGTCATCCGGAAGTCGTTGCGGAGCATATCGGTCAGGCTGGCCCGGACGTCCACCGTCCGCTCGACGTCCTTGCCGTTCAGGTTGAAATGGACGGTCTGATACTGCATGACATGCTTTTCCATTACAGCTCACCTCCCGCCAGTCTCACGGATTCAATGAAGGCGCGCTTCGCGCTCTCCACCGCGATGTGCATACGGAAGTCCTTGGCGGCACGCCAGGAATCCCGGGGATTGATGTCCTCCTTCACCGCCTGGGAGAAGGCCTCCGCCAGCTCCATGCTAGCAGGCTTTCCCGCCGCCACCGCCTCGGCGGTCTTGGCCCGCAGGGGCACGGGGCCCGCCACGCCGAAGGCTACCCGGGCCCGCTCCACCGTTTTCTTATCGGCGGAGAGGCGGACGTTGACAGAGGTGCCCAGGGTAGCGATATCCATGGCGTTGCGCATGGCGTATTTGATGTAGTGGCCGAAAGTGTTCTCGTAGCTCTCCTTCGGAATCAAAATGGCAGTCTGGATCTCGCCCTCCCGGATGTCCACCTTGCCCGCCTTGATATAGAAATCATGGATGGGCTGGCGGCGGACGCCGTTGGGGCCGGTCAGCTCCACGATGGCATCCCAGGCGTGAAGCGTGGAGGCGGAATCGGCAGAGGTGACGCCGTTGCAGGTGTTGCCGCCGATGGTGCCGATGTTCCGGATCTGGGGGCCGCCCACCTGATCCACGGCTTCGCCCAGAACGTTGATGTACTGTTGAATCAGGGGATCCCGGGTAATGTGGGAGAAGCTGGTGAGAGAGCCGATGCGGAGAGTGCCGTCCTCCTCCAGGGAAACGCCCCGGAGCTCATTCAGGCCCTGGATGGAGATCAGCTCCACGCCGGCCCGCTTCCCTTCCCGCATCTGCACCAGTACGTCACTGCCGCCGGCGATGATGTGGGCTTCCGGGTGCGCCAGGCGGAGGGCCACAGCATCAGCGACATCTTTTGCCTGGTAAAGTGCTTTCATATCATACATAACGGTTTCCCTCCTTTAATCGGCAATGAGCCCGGCCTCTTTGAACTTCCGGTAGAGAACATGGGGCGTGATGGGGCAGCAGTCGATGGCGACTCCGGTGGCGTTCAGGATGGCGTTGCGGATGGCCGGGGCGGGCGAACAGGCCGGGGGCTCGCCCAGAGCCTTGGTCCCAAACGGGCTGGTAGGCTCCGCGTTCTCCACAAATTCCGCCTGGAGCGTGGGATGGTCCATGAAGGTGGACAGCTTGTAGTCCAGCAGGTTGTTATTCAGCGGCTTGCCGGTTTTCTCGTCAAATTTCAGTTCCTCGCTGAGGCCGTAGCCAATGGCCATGGACATACCGCCGTGAACCTGGGCTTCCGCCAGAGCGGGGTTGATGAGGCGGCCGCAGTCGTGGACATTAATAATGTTCAGGAGTTTTACTTTACACATAGGAATATCCACTTCCACCTCGGCGAAGGAACAGCCGAAGGAGTAGGCGTTGGTCTTGATCTGGGCCGTGGTTTCGGCGGTGATGTGCTGGCTGTGCTCCAGAGAGTACAGGCACTCCGTAGCCAGGTCGCCCAGGGACTTCAGCACCCGACCGTCGGTCTTGCGGACGATCTGGCCATCTACCAGGTCCAGGTTGCTGACAGGCATCCGGGTCTGCTCATGGGCGATGTTCAGGATGCGCTCCCGGAGGGCCGTGGCAGTCTGCTGGATGGCAAAGCTGCCCACATAGGTCTGGCGGGAGGCGTAAGCGCCGGTGCCAAAGGGGGTCACGTCGGTATCCTGGCTGGAGACCACATGAACATCCTCCACGGGGATGCCCACCGCGTCCGCCACCATCTGGGAATAGGCGGTGTCGCAGCCCTGGCCGATCTCCGTCTCGCCGGTCTGGAACTGGAGAGAGCCGTCCTGGTTCAGCACCATGCGGCAGGAGGAGGATTCCAGTGAGATGGGCCACACTGCCGTGTTGTACCAGAACATGGCAAGGCCAATCCCTTTACGGATAGGTCCGGTCTGGTTCTGATATTCAACGACCTTTCGCTGATAGTCGATGGCCGCCATGCCCTTTTCCAGGCACTGATTGAAGGTGTCCGTGTACAGTTCGTTCTTGGAGAAGCCGTCCACATAGCCCACGGGCATCAGGTTCTTCCGGCGGAATTCCAGCGGGGCCATGCCGATGGCCTTACAGATATCGTCGATGTGGCTCTCCCCGGCAAACATGGCCTGAGGGATGCCGTAGCCGCGCATGGCGCCGGCGGCGGGGCGGTTGGTGAACACCGTCCAGCAGTCACACTCCAGGTTGTCGCAGGGATAGAGCTGAGGGAACGCACCCATGCCCTTGGCGACCACGCCGTGGCCGTGGGAGGCATAGGCCCCCTGGTTGGAAAATGCCTCAAACTTCCGGGCCACCAGCGTGCCGTCGGGCCGGACGTAGGAAATGATGTGGGTACGGATGGCATGGCGGACACGGTTGGAAACGAAGGTCTCCTCCCGGGCGCACTCCAGCTTCACCAGACGGCCGCCCACCTGAGTGGAACACCAGGCGCACAGGGGCTCGTACAGGGCATCCTGCTTATTGCCGAAGCCGCCGCCGATGTAGGGCTTGATAATGCGGACCTTGCCCCAGGGGAGACCCAGAGCCTGCCCCACTACCCGGCGGACGATATGGGGAATCTGGGTGGAGCTGACCACCACCACACGGCCTGCCTCCATATAGGCGAAGCAGCCGTGGTTTTCAATATGACAGTGCTGGACCGTGGGGGTATCGTACCAGCCCTCCACCTTGATGAGGCCCGGTTCCTTCCGGGCTTCCTCGTAGTTGCCCTTGCGGATGTCGGTGTGTTTCAGGACGTTGCCGGGGAACTCGTCGTGAATCTGGGGGGCGTCCGGCTCCATGGCCTTCTGCACATCCAGAACGAAGGGCAGTTCCTCGTACTCCACCTTCAGCGCCCGGACAGCCTGGGCCGCCGCCACCTCGTTCTCCGCGATGACCACGGCCACGTCGTCGCCGTAGTACCGCACATGGCGGTTCAGCAGCAGGCGGTCTGCCACGTCCTGATGACCGGGGTCCGTGGACCAGGGGTGGCCCGCCGTGGGGAACGGGAGATCGGGAACATCGAAGCAGGTCAGGACCCGGACCACGCCGGGGATATTCTCCGCCTCCGCGGTGTCGATGGACTTGACGAAACCGTGGGCGATGGTGGAATGGCAGATCTTCGCCACCAGGGCTTCCCGGCCGCAGAGATCGTCCATGTATTTCGCGCGGCCGGTGGCCTTTTCATAGGCGTCCACCCGGACGACGCTTTTGCCGACGCTTTTGCTCATATGGCAGCCCTCCTTATTGAAGTCTCGCCCCGGATTGACTTACAGGGGCGAAAGCGGATATACTATGAGACAGATGCAAGAGATACGATTGGAGATAAAAGGTATGGGGTCCTCTTTCAAGATCGGATGCGTGGTGATGGCCGCGGGCAATGCCCGGCGGTTCGGTGAAAACAAACTGGCGGTGTCTCTGCGGGGCAGGAGTCTAATCCTGCGGGCGCTGGAGGCAGTGCCGGAAGAAGCCTTTGATACGGTGGTCGTCGTAAGCCAATATCCAGAAATCATGCGGCTTGCAAAGGAGTTTCACTTTGCAGCAGTCCGCAATGAACATCCCGACTACGGCATCAGCCACACCATCAAGCTGGGACTGACGGGGCTGCGGGACTGCGACGGCGTGCTGTTTCAGGTGGCAGACCAGCCGCTGCTGCGGCGGGAATCCGTTGCGGCGCTAGTGAAGCTGTGGAAACAGCAGCCGGATAAGATCGCGGCGCTCAGCCACGGCGGCGTGCGGGGCAACCCCTGTCTCTTCCCCGCCCGGTTTTTCCCGGAGCTGATGGAACTGCGGGAAGATCACGGCGGCAGCACCGTCATCCGGCGGCACGAGGAGGACCTGGTGCTGCTGGAAGTGGACGGGGCCGAGCTGTACGATGTGGACACAGTCCGGGCACTGGAAGAATTGGAAGCGGACAACAAAGGATGACAGATACCGGCGGGGTGGGTGCCCCGCCGTTTTTATTTGCGGGTATAAGGGGTATTTTCCAGGGGCAGGCTGGTACGGAGACGGCCATCATAGCGGAAATAGGCATCGGCGATGGCGGGAGCCGTGGGGATGGAGGTGATCTCGCCGATGCCGATGGCGCCGCAGGCCACGTTCAGGCCCTGCTTCTCCACGATGATGGGGGTGATCTCCGGAATTTGATTGGCCCGGAGCAGGCCCAGAGTGCCGTACTTGGCGGTGGGCTTACAGTTATCCAGCGGATAGCGCTCCGTCAGGGCGTAGCCCATGGACATGACCACGCCGCCTTCGATCTGGCCCTCGATGGACAGGGGATTCACCGCCTTGCCCACATCGTGAGCGGCGACGATCTGCTCAATTTTGCCTTCCTCGTTCAGGATGCAAACCTGGGTGGCATAGCCGTAGGCGATGTGGCTGACGGGATTGGGCACGTCGGCGCCCAGGGGGTCCGTTTTGCCCAAGTACTCGCCGTAGAACTCCTGGCCCTCCATATCTGTCAGGGTTTTTCCCTTTAATGCTTTTTTCAGATCCTGGCAGGCGCGGCGGCAGGCTTCGCCGGTAAACAGCGTCTGGCGGGAGCCGGAGGTAGTGCCGGAATCAGGGGAATGATAAGTATTGGACCGCTCGTAAACGATATTATGGGGAGAAATGCCCGTCTGGTCGCAGACCATCTGGGTCAGGACGGTGCCCAGGCCCTGGCCGATGCAGGAGGCGCCCGCCAGGATGTGGAGCTTGCCGCCTTGAACCACAAGACGGACACGGCCGGTATCCGGGATGCCCACGCCTACGCCCGCATTCTTCATGGCGCAGGCCAGGCCCACATATTTATGGGCATCCACATAGGGCTTCACCGCCTCCAAGGTCTCCACCAGGCCGGTGGAATCGTCCACGATCTGGCCGTTTGGCAGCTCCTGACCGGGGCGGATGGCGTTGCGGTAGCGGATCTCCCAGGGAGTGATGCCCACGATGTCCGCCATCTGGTTCAGCAGCGTTTCAATGCAGAAGCAGGTCTGCGTCACGCCGAAGCCACGGAAGGCACCGGCGGGGGGATTGTTGGTGTAATAGGCCCAGCCATCGATCTCGAAGTTCTGGTAGTTATAGGGTCCGGCAGCGTGGGTACAGGCACGCTCCAGCACCGGGCCGCCCAGAGAGGCATAAGCGCCGGTATCGGCGATGACCTCCGCCACCACGCCCTGGATGATGCCGTTTTCATCACAGCCCAGGGCAAACTCCATCTCCATGGGGTGGCGCTTAGGATGAATGAGGATGCTCTCGGCACGGGTCAGCTTGACCTTCACAGGCCGCTTGGTGAGATAGGCGATCAGGGCGGCGTGGTGCTGGACAGTCACATCCTCCTTGCCGCCGAAGCCGCCGCCCACCAGGCAGTTGCGGACCTTTACCTTTTCGGCGCTCAGGCCCAGCATTCCCATGATCTCGTGCTGGGTATCGTAGGCACCCTGGTCCGTGGAGAGGACCATCACGCCGTCTTCATCGGGATATGCCACGGCGCACTCCGGTTCCAGGAAGGCGTGCTCCGTCCAGGGGGTGGAGAACCGCTGGGTCAGGATATGCTTGGATTTGGCGATGGCCATGGCGGGATTGCCACGCTGGATGTGCTTATGGGCCAGCAGGTTGCCATCCTTGTGGACCAGAGGCGCATCGGGAAGCATGGCCTCCCGGGGGCTGCGGACCATGGGGAGCTCCTCGTAGTCCACCTTCACCAGCGCCTTGGCCTGAGCCAGAATTTCCGGCGTTTCGGCGGCCACCAGACAGATGGCGTCGCCCAAGTAGTGGGTGATATCGCCCACGGCGATCATGGTGTCCCAGTCCTTTTTCAGGTGGCCCACCTTGTTATTGCCGGGAATGTCGGCGGCGGTGAATACACCCACCACGCCGGGCAGGGCTTTCGCCTCCTCGGTATGGATGGCAAGGACCCGGGCACGGGGATACTGGGAACGGACGGCGGAGCCATAGATCATGCCGTCCAGGTAAATATCGTCGGGATACTGGCCGGTACCGGTGACCTTTTCTTTTACGTCCACACGGGGGACACGCTGGCCCAGAGACCAGTCGGTGGAATCCTCGGGAACCTTGCCCTCCCGGAACAGCTCCGCCGCCAGCAAAATGGCGTCGATGATCTTCACATAGCCGGTGCAGCGGCAGATGTTATTGCGGATGGCGAAGGCCGCCTCCTCCCGGGTGGGGTTCTGGTTCACATCCAGCAATCCCTTGGCGCACATCACCATACCGGGAATGCAGAAGCCGCACTGGACGGCGCCCGCGTGGCCGAAAGCGTATGTATAGACCTCTTTTTCAAAGTCCGTCAGGCCCTCCACCGTGACGATGGTCTTCCCTTCCAGTTTGTCGGTCTGGGGGATGCAGGCCCGGGTGGGCTTGCCGTCGATCAGAACGGTGCAGGTGCCGCAGGCGCCCTCGGAGCAGCCGTCCTTCACGCTGGTCAGACGCAGGGTATCCCGCAGGAAACGCAGGAGCTTCTGATTCTTTTCGACAGTCACGGTCTTGCCGTTTACGGTAAAAGTCGCCATATTGACCTCCTTGGCTGCCGTGCCCAACGCTGGTCCCACGGTCTGTTGGATTTTCAGGAAAGGTCGACCTTTCCTGCTTTGTTTATTATACAATAAACATCCGCTGTTCGCAATCTCTGTTTGTATATTTCGCTATTCTAATCGTTGGATAACGGTGGAAGCTGCCAACCGACGGCGAGGGTGCCCTTTCGGACGGTGATGGTAGCCGTGGGTTCCAGGATGTGGTTGCTGACGCCCAGGGGGAACTCCGGGGTCAGGACGGCATCGGACAGCGGGTATTGGAAGCCAATTTCGTCGATGCCCTCCGCCCGGTCACCCAGGCAAAAGGCGGAAAACAGCCCCCACTCCACCGTCTTTTCGACGGTGAGGGATTCGTTTTCGATGGCGGTCCACACGAAGTCGTCGTCATAGAGGTAGCCCTGGGCGCCCCGGCGGCGGAGAAACAGCAATGTCTGGAGGTTGGCTAGGGTGTGGTCCAACCGCTTGCCGCCGGTACCGCCGTAGATGTACACGGTGTCGCAGCCCTGCTCCAGGGCGGTCTTGACGGCCAGCATGGTGTCCGTGTCGTCCTTCTCCACCGGGGAGCGGTGGATGTTTGGGAAATCCGGCTGGTCCATGGAGTCAAAGTCCCCCAGCAGCAGGTCCGGGACAATGCCCGCCTTTTGGCAGGTCCGGTAGCCCGCGTCGGCGGCGATGATGAAATCGCCGGACGCAGGACGCTCCCGCAGGCCGAAAAAAGTGCCGGCAGAGAAAATAAAGCAGCGTTTCATGGAGCAGCCTCCCTCTGAAAATCTTTTTAACAGTGTACCACGTTTGCGGCTTCAGGGCAAGGAAAAGGGCCCGCCATAAAAGGCAGGCCCCGGGTCATTCGATATGCTCTTCACAGAAGTTGTCCAGCACCCGGTAACCCATCTCCCCCGGCGCGGCCACAGGAAATTCCGCAATGGTCACCGGGTCAAACAGCGGGCACAGCCGCTTTTCCGGCTCCAGGCGCAGGACCGGCGTTTTGTCCTTCCGATGGCTCCTGACATACCGCATACACATCACCCCGGCGTCAGTTTGGGCGGAATAGGCGGTTTTTATGCGAAATCAAAGGAACATTCGCAAAAAAGAGGGCTTTTCCCATTGCTCTTGAAAGCATGAAAAACCGGGGCCGCCGCACCTGGCGGCAGCCCCGGCTGCAACGGACTTATTCCGCGAAAAGCGGGGTGGACAGATAGCGGTCGCCGGTATCGGGCAGCAGGGCTACGATGGTCTTGCCCTTGTTCTCCGGCCGCTTGGCAAGCTCAATGGCAGCCCACACGGCAGCGCCGGAGGAAATACCCACCAGCACGCCTTCCTTCTTGCCGATCTTCTTGCCCGTGGCAAAGGCGTCGTCATTCTCCACCGTGATGATCTCATCATAGACCTTGGTATCCAGCACATCAGGCACGAAGCCCGCGCCGATGCCCTGAATTTTGTGGCTGCCTGCGGTACCCTTGCTCAGCACGGGAGAGGAGGCAGGCTCCACCGCCACAACCTTCACGTTGGGGTTCTGGCTCTTCAAATACTCGCCGGTGCCGGTGATCGTACCGCCGGTGCCCACGCCCGCTACGAAGATGTCTACCTTGCCATCGGTATCCTCCCAGATCTCGGGGCCGGTAGTGGCCTTGTGGGCGGCAGGGTTGGCGGGATTCACAAACTGACCGGGGATGAAGCTGTTGGGCGTCTCCTTTGCCAGTTCCTCAGCCTTGGCGATGGCGCCCTTCATGCCCTTGGCGCCCTCAGTCAGCACCAGCTCGGCGCCGTAGGCCTTCATCAGCTGGCGGCGCTCCACGCTCATAGTCTCCGGCATCACGATAATGATACGGTAACCCCGGGCGGCGGCCACAGAGGCCAGGCCGATGCCGGTATTGCCGGAAGTGGGCTCGATAATAACAGAGCCGGGCTTCAGTTTGCCACTGGCCTCTGCGTCGTCGATCATGGCCTTGGCGATGCGATCCTTTACGCTGCCGGCGGGGTTGAAATACTCCAGCTTGACCAGGATCTTGGCCTCCAGGCCCTCTTCCTTTTCAATATGCGTCAGTTCCAGCAGCGGGGTCTTGCCGATCAACTGGTCGGCGGATGTATAAATCTTGCTCATATTTAATTCCTCCTAAAATGTCATCGTGTATGGTTTTCAAAATCAGCGGCAGGGTGCGGAGCCCTTTCTCAGCACCGGCGACATCGGAGGCACAGAAGGTCGTATCTCATTTATTACCAACCTTTCAAGTAGGTTATTATGGATTATAGACCAGTTCTTTCCTGTTGTCAATAGTCCGTTTTAAAACTTTTTCGTTGATTCCCTATTAACCGTGTTTTATAATAATGTCTACTGAATAAACCGCTTTGCGGTTTATTCGCGCGGCGGTAGCCGCGCAATTCCATAAAAACGGCTCAAAGAGGCC
>CAMAZB010000045.1 GCA_945862785.1 uncultured Clostridia bacterium
TTATCGACAGCCTGGATATAATGAAAGCGGAATTGGAAAACCATGTTTGATTTTATTCTTGACTGAGTCGAAGATTTTTATACTGTCGAGGAATGTCGAATACACAGAATTTTCTGCGGTCTCCATAAAAAGGCACAGACTATATCGCCATATAAAACATTTCCCCCCATCCGCTCCGTCGGCGAATGGGGGGCTTACCCGTTGATCGGATTGTCCAATGGTCGATACCTCTTGCTTTCCTAAATTACCGTTCGGGTATGGGGAATGAAATGGGGAACTCTCGTCTTGCCAATCCTTAAAACATCAGGTACACGCAGGTTTCAACTCGTGCGGCTCATCATAGTGAGGTATGTTTCGTCTTTGGTCTTGCCGGAGTCTCTCTGTTTTTTCGCGGTTTTGAACGGCGCTGAGGTTACAGTTTCGGAATCTCTTGAGCTTTCCTAGCCCATGGGACTCACTCCTTTCTGTGTCTACAATGTACAACATTTCTTTTGTTATGTCAATAGTCTTTGTGCGATTCTTACAGTTTTAACAAATGCAAATCGTTTACCGTCAGCAAAGCGCACAAAGGCAACCCTCACATCTCCAGTTCCGCCAGAAGCCGGTTCAGAGAGAGCGTTTCCACCCGGAAGGCCTCCAGCAGAGCGTCCAGATTGTCGTCGTCATGCTCGATCTCGGCGCTGAAGCGCCGCAGGGCCTCGGGCAGGCCGCAGACAGGTGCCAGCCGTTCCACGGTCAGCACGGCGAACACCACCAGCTCCGCCCGGGACAGCAGGTCACCGTCGTTGATAGCTTTCAGCAGATAGCGGAAAGCGAAATACACGGCGATACGCTCCAGCGGGGCTTCTGGCTGGGGCGTTTTTTCCGCCGCTTCCGCCTGCTTCAGCAGGGCGGGCCAGTCGGCGTCCAGAATCTCCAGAGACGCCAGGAACTCCAGGGCAGCAGGAAACAGCGGGGCTTCCGCCGGGGGGAAAACCGTCTCCTCCGCTTCGGGCAGGTCTTCCGGGCGGTCGTGGTCCAGGCAGTCCTGCGCCGACAGGGCCAGAGAAAGAAACGACACCAGCCGGGATCGGAGCGGGCGGCTGCGGTCCGTCAGGGTGTCCAGCAACCGCGCCCGCAGGGGCAGCAGATACGTCAGCCATTCATCTCCTTCTTCTTCCGCTTCATCCGTCTCAAAGGTATGGAAGGTCAGGGGCCCTTCGCTGCCCAGCAGCAGGGCGTTGGCCGCCGGACAGGAGGCGGACAGGGTGACCTCCCGGAAGGAGCCGTAGTCCTCCGTGAACCGGGGATGCTCCTGACAGGTGACGCTGGTAGCCGCCTCCCCCAGCTCTTTATGGATTTCGCAGAGGTTTTCCCCGTCCAGAAAGGGGCAGCGTCCGCCGTTCAGGGGAAAGCACAGGTCGCCGTCCTCATCCCGCTTCAGGGCGGTGCGCAGCTTTCCGCCCAGGGGGCCGGGCACTGTTTCATAAAAGGCGGCGCTGTCCTCGTCAATGACCACCTCCCATTTTTCGCAGCAGGTGTGGGGGCAATTTCCCGCCAGACAGTGGAAGTTTTCATAATAATCAGGCACGGTCACACGCATCAGTCTCGCTCCTCTCCCTGTCGCAGCAGGTGGAAATGGTTTTTGCGAAAGGTCAGGACCCCCTCGTCCCGCAGCTTGCCCAGAGCGGCGGACATGGCGCTGCGGTCTACGGCCAGATAGTCCGCCAGCTGCTGGCGGTCCATGGGGATGTCGAATTCGGAACCACCCGCCGCCAGCGCCTGGGCGGAGAGGTAACTGAGCAGCTTGTCCCGGGTGGTACGACAGGCCATATGGCGCATTTTCCCGGTGAGCATCAGGTTCTTCCGGGCCAGCAGGGACAGCAGGTTATCAGTGAGCCGGGCGTCCGTCAGATGGCGGGCGTCCAGAAACAGCGCCGCTCCGTCGGAGGCTGCCAGCACGCTGACCGACAGGGGCTCGCCCGCCAGGGCGTAGGACTCGGCAAAGACCTCTCCCGGCCCCGCCAGGCCCACGATGCTGCGGTTCCCCCAGAAATCCTCCCGGATGATGTGTACGGTGCCCTCCAGCACAAGGCCCAGGCGGCCCGTTACCTCTCCCCGGCGGAGCAGCAGATCTCCCTTTTGAAAGCGGGCTTCCCTTGCCGATGCCTGGGCCAGCAGGGCAGTCAGTTCCCCGGCTGGGATGCCCCGGAACAGGGGCAAGGTGGAAATTTCCATAGGCTTCCCCCTTTAATTTGTTGGAAATACAACAGACTTTTTTGTTCCATTGTACGATACTGTACCCAACAACGCAAGATAAAAATCAAAAAAGGAGAAATACTATGGTACGGAGAATCATTGAGATCGACCGGGAGAAATGCAACGGCTGCGGCGCCTGCGCGGCGGCCTGCCACGAGGGTGCCATCGGCATGGAAAACGGCAAGGCCGTTCTGCTGCGGGACGACTACTGCGACGGCCTGGGCGACTGTCTGCCCACCTGCCCCACCGGGGCCATTACCTTTGTGGAGCGGGAGGCTGCTGCCTATGATGAAGCCGCTGTATTGGCAAAGAAAGCGGAGAAGCTAAAGGGGAGCGCACCCATCACCCGCACCGGCTGCCCCGGCAGCATGGCGAGAACCACGAACCGTGACGACGCCCCAGCCGTGCCCGCTTCCGGTGGTCCCATTTCCTGTCTGGGCCAGTGGCCCATTCAGATCAAGCTGCTGCCTGTGGAGGCGCCCTTCTACCAGGGGGCGAAGCTGCTGATCGCGGCGGACTGCACCGCCTTTTCCCGGGTGGACTTCCACGAGCGGTTCATGCGGGGCCGCATCACCATGATTGGCTGCCCCAAGCTGGACGAGGGCGACTACGCCGAAAAGCTGACGGAAATCATCCGCCGGAACGACATCCGGGAGGTCACTGTCGTCCGCATGGAGGTGCCCTGCTGCGGCGGGCTCCAGCGGGCGGCGGAGACGGCTCTCCAAAACAGCGGCAAGTTCATCCCCTGGCAGGTGGTAACACTGGGCCGGGATGGAAATATCATCGAGTAACTGGAGGAATACCCATGAACGCGACTGTCAACGAAAACTGCATTGGCTGCGGCCTGTGCGCCGGCGTCTGCCCGGAGGTCTTTTCCATGGGCGACGACGGTTTCGCCCACGGTGGCGAAGTCCCGGCAGAGGTGCTGGACACGGCTCAGGAGGCCCGGGACGGCTGCCCCGTCAGCGCCATCAGCATTGAGGAATAACGTCCAAAGCTGAAATGCCCGCCGGCTCTGTGAGCCGGCGGGCGCTTTTTTATGTATGAGATATGTGCTCTTCGGTCTTGCGGCGCTTTTCCTCGTACATCCGACGGTCTGCCTGGTCCAGCATCTTTTCCAGTTCCTCCGGTGAGGCATTGAACCGTTCGGCGTAGGCATATCCGAAATCGGCCGGGGTAATAGCCTCCACCACCCGGCGCAGCTCCTCCACCATACGGCGGACATCCGCTTCACCGCAACCTGTCAGCGTCACCAGAAACTCATCGCCGCCCAGGCGAATCACAGAGTCCGTACTCCGTACCCGCCCCCGCAGGGCTGCGGCCACATCCGTCAGGATCCGGTCACCCTCCAGGTGGCCGTAGGTATCGTTGATCTGCTTGAACTGCCGCAGATCCAGCATGATAATCCCCACCTGGCAGGAAATCTGATTCATGCCCCGGTGCAAAAAGCTGAATTCATTGAGATACCGGCGGTTGAATACCCGTGTCAGTTCGTCCTGATAGAGTTTCTCCTGAATCTCCGTCAGCCGCTCCGCCAGGGATTTGCCGTTTTCCTTTTCCAGAAGCAACTGGTCCGACACATGGCTGACGATCTCCATGACCGCGGGGAAATCCCCCTCTGGCAGTTCCAGCATCAGCGGGCGGGAGACCACGTAAAATACATTCTCCCGGATAAACTCGTACTTCGTCCGCTGGCAGCCGTCCATCGCCGCTTTGATACTGGTGCAGTTGGCGCAGCGGGATTCCTTATTCCAGGTGCGGAAGCAGGAGTACGGCTCCCGGGCGATCGTACCATCCTTCAACAGGCGCAGCACAGCGGTATCCGCAGGGTCGACCAGACGGACCACATCGAAAATAGGCTCCAGATAGGTCAGCATATCCCGCATCTGCGCTGCCGTATAACGGTTTTGAATCTCCATGCTCCGCCCTCCTTCCGCATTGCCGCTTTTCATGTGCCGCCGTATGTAGTGTGTATTATATCCCTGCTTATTTGAAAATGCAATCAAACGCTGTCAAATTTCCGAAACCCGCAGAATTTCCTACGTCAGTTTAGAACAATATGTTCAAAACGTCAATAGAACAAATCGTTCTAACATATACTGGTTGCGGTGATGGCATGAAAAAATATGAACGCATCCGCAGCCTGCGGGAGGACGCGGATCTGACACAGGCGCAGATCGGCGCGGCGATCAACGTACCGCAGCGCACATATGCCTATTATGAAAGCGGACAGAGAATGGTCCCCCCTTCCGTTCTCTGTGCCCTGGCCGACTATTATGCCGTCAGCGTGGATTATATTCTCGGGCGGACGGACAAACGGGATATCCGCAAATGAGCGTCAGAGACGCCGCCGAGGCGGCATCTCTGACGCTCATTTTTTGCTTCGAGCCGACTCAGGTATTGTCCCGGCTGATGGGCTCCCGGATAAGCAGGCGGCGGAGGGCCTTGCCGTTAAAGGGGATAAGGGGATAGAGGTAGCCCTTCCCCACCATGGGCTTCGTGGTCGCCAGCAGCACCAGGATGCCCACCACCCCCAGGATGAAGCCCCATACATCGAAGGCCGCCGTCACCAGCAACAGCGCCACCCGCAGCAGTTTGAAGGCGTAGCCCATCTCGTAGCTGGGCTGGGCAAAGCTGGCTACGGACACGAACGCCATATACACCAGTACCTCCGGCCCCAGCCAGCCCGCCTGGACGGCGAAATCGCCCAGAATCAGCGCTCCCAGCATGGAGAAGGAGTTGGACAGGGAGTCCGGCGTGTTCAGCGACGCCAGTTTCAGCACATCCACCAAAAATTCCACCACCAGAAGCTGCCACAGGAGATCCAGGGAGGCCGGTTCCGGGGAGGACAGGAACTCCAGCCACTGCGGCAGCCGCCCCGGCTCGCTGACCATCAGGTACCACACGGGAGTAATGAGTAGAGAAATGAGGAAAACGATGATGCGAAGCAGCCGCAGATAGCTGCCCACCAGAGGCGGGAAGTAGAACTCGTTGGCCTCCTGGGTAAAGTCAAAGAAAGTGGTGGGCAGGATCATCACTGAGGGGGAGTTGTCCACCATCAGGACGATGTTCCCCTCCATGATGCTGGCGGCGGCACTGTCCGGCCGCTCCGTGTACCGCACCTTCGGGAAGGGATTGTACCACTGCTTGGGGCGAATGACCTCCGCGACGCTCTCCTGGGCCATGGTGAGGGAGTTGACGTCGATACTGTCCAGCTTCTGCCGGATCTCCGCCAGCAACTCCCGGTCCACCTTGTCGTCCAGGTAGCACAGCACCGCGTCGGTGCGGGAGCGAAGGCCCACCTTGTGGCCCTCCATGGTGAGATGGGGGTCCCGGATGCGGCGGCGCAGCAGGGCCATGTTGGGCACCACCGCCTCGATAAAGCCATCGTGGGAACCCCGGAGGACTTTGCCGTCCAGCGGCTCCCCCACGCTGCGGGCGGGGTACTCCTTGGCGTCCATCAGGGCGGCGCCGGGCAGGCCCTCCACCAGCAGCAGCGTCTTACCCAGGAGGACGCTGGTCACGATATCCTCCGGGTCAAAACTGACGTTGGTCTCCGTAAAGGTGATGAAGCGGTCGGCAAAGGCCTGCATCACCGTCAGGTCCGCCAGGACCTCCGGCTTCAGGGACAGCCAGAAGGCGCCCATCCGCTCCAGTGTGGCATCTTTGCCGTAGCCGTCGATGACCCACAGCCGGGCCCGCCGCCCGCCGATGAGATAATCCCGGCTCACGACGTCCACGCTGCGGCCAACGCCCAGTGTCTTGTTGAGCCAGGCCACGTTGTCCGTGTAGTTGTCTGAAAGTCTTTCCATGCGCCACCTCCATATATGGAGGTAGTATGCGCCGGAGACAGCCGGATTATTCGATACGCTCCGGCATATCCCGGGCAAAAATAACATCCTGTTTTGTGGGAAAGCCTGTCAGAGCCGGCTGAAAACGCGTGGCATACGTATCAGAAGCAGTACACAAAATCGCCCTGGAAGGTGTAATGGACGAGGGAATTTCCGGCTTTCGCCAGACCTGCCACCGTTTTTTCCATCTCTTCATCGTAATGCTCTTTATCTACGCTGACTACAAGATATTCCGGTGAGACCGTGCGCTGCAGTTCCTCCGAAAAATAATGGCGGCCGATACCGTGATGAGACAGCTTCTGCACGGCCGGATGAACCGTGCCGCTCCGACGCAGCGCCTGCCGCAGCGTTTCTTTAGTGCTGTCTCCCGTCATCAGCGCCGCCGCCTGGCCGCCATGCTCCAGCAGCCAGATGCTGCTGTCGGCATTGCAGGCGGCCTTATACCGCTCCAGCGTCCCGTCCATCTCCGCGTCCGTCAGGTCACGGCGGCACAATTCCCTCGCGTACGTCACGGACGGCATGGAAGCGCCCGCCTCCGGGTACAGGCACCGCAGCCTGCTCTCCCCAAAAGAAAATTCTCCGCAGCCAGCGGAGGGCAGAAGTTCCGTACCGGCCTGCTCAAAATACCGGAACGCCGCATGATATTCCCGATAATATTCGTCATCACCGAACACGGGATAGACCTTCTCGCAAAACACCAGGTCTCCGCAAGGCGCTACCAGCTGTTTCACAAATATCCGGTCGATCAACTGATAAAATCCGCCGAAGTGGTCCTGGTGCAGGTGCGTCAGGATCAGAAGATCGATCTCTCCGATTCCCCGGGCCTCCAGGAACTCCAGCAGCGGCCGGCGTCCCAGAAAGCAGACGCCGCCTCCGTCCAGTACCACGGTCTTTCTCCCTTCCTCTGTGTCCAGCAGCAATATGGAACAATCCGCACGGCCCACATTTAAAATGTGAAGTTCGCTCATATTGTCAATGTCACCCCCGGTATCCGCCCCGCTGCGGGAAGGCGTCGCTTCTTAAATGAGCTGCTCATTGATCATCAGTTTGAATTGCAGGTCCAGCTTTTCTGCCGCCTTGCGGCACAGCAGCATACGGCCCATAAAAATCTCAAAGTAATCCATAACGGAGCCGTATTCCGTATCCACCGACAGTTTCAGCTCGATAAGGGGATACTCCCCGTTGATCTGCAGCTGAGACTCCCGCACCGAGTAGTTCACCCGGTCGTGGATATCGAAAGTGGCCAGGTCCGCGTTACGGACGCGGCGGACGTCAGACTTGTCCGCCAGGATCAGGGCTGCCGCCACGGCGTTCACCGGCTGGCCGATGCCCTCGTCGTGGTTGCCGATGGCGGTGACGATGGTGGTGATCTTCTCCGGGTCGCAGTCCAGGTTATCCAGGACGCGGAAGGTCATCACGGCACCGGACTGAGAATGCTCCGCCCGGTTCACCAGATTTCCGATATCATGGAGGTGCCCGGCGATCTTCACCAGCTCCATCGTCCGCTCCGGGCAGCCCAGCGTCCGCAGAATATATCCCGCGTTTTCCGCCGCCACGGCGACATGGGCAAAGCTGTGCTCCGTGAAGCCCAGGGCGGTAAGGGATTCATTCGCCCGCTGGATATAGGTTCAGATGGCAGCGTTGTTTTTTACATCGCCAAAGGTCAGCAACGGCAAGCCCTCCTTCGATTTTTCCTCAGCGGCATTGGCCACCGGCATAATGATACGATGCTAACGTCGTATCAACAGTCTTCGGTAGAATCCATCACTGCCGTATGATATAGCTCGGGTAAAAGAAACCGCTGGGGCAGCTTTCGCGGCCCCAGCGGGGATGAAGACGGGATTTACAGAACGGGAGACTGGTGCTCCTCGTTCTTCAGGCCATGCTTTTCGGCGTAGCCGGTAAGCATCAACGTCAGGGCGCCGTCGCCGGTGACGTTGCAGGCGGTGCCGAAGCTGTCCTGCAGGGCGAAGATAGCCAGCATCAGGGCGGTGCCGGCATCGTCAAACAGCAGAATGCCGGTGATGAGGCCCAGGGAGGCCATGACGGTACCGCCGGGAACGCCGGGGGCGCCGATGGCAAAGATGCCCAGCAGCAGGCAGAACAGCACCATGGTACCCACAGAGGGGATGGAGCCGTAGAGGATCTTGGAGATGGTCATGACGAAGAAGACCTCGGTCAGCACGGAGCCGCACAGGTGGATGTTGGCAAACAGAGGAATGCCGAAGCTGACCATGTCATGCCGCAGGACCTTGCTCTTCCGGGCGCAGTCCAGAGCCACCGCCAGCGTGGCGGCGGAGGACATGGTACCCACGGCGGTCAAGTAAGCGGGGCCATAGTGCCGCAGGACCTCCCAGGGGTTCTTGCCGGAATAGGCGCCGGCCAGCAGGTACAGTACCGCCAGCCAGATATAGTGGCCCAGCATGACGATGAGGATGATCTGCAAAAAGGCGGGGAGCTGGCGGGTGATCATACCCTCGAAGCTCAGGTTGCAGAAGGTCGCGGCGATATAGAAGGGCAGTACGGGAATGATGACCTTCTTCACGATATCCAGCACGATGTCCTGAAACTCGGCCAGCAGGCCGATGAACCGCTGGGACTTGGTCCAGGTTGCCGCCAAACCGATCAGCACAGACAGCACCAGGGCACTCATGACCGGCATGATCTGGGGGATATTCAGCTGGAACACCACGCTGGGCAGGTCCCGCAGGCCCTCCACGCTGGTGTCAATGGACAGGTGGGGGATCAGGGCGTAGCCGGCGCCCATGGACATGAAGGCGGCGCAGATGGAGGAGACATAGGCGATAATGACCGCCACGCCCAGCAGCCGGGAGGCGTTGGTGCCCAGCTTGGTGATGGACGGGGCGATGAAGCCGATAATAATGAGGGGCACGCAGAAGGTGATGAGCTGGCCCATGATGTACTGCAGGGTAACGATGATCTTCATGACACCGTCAGAAACACCGGGCCAGGGAAGGACCGGAATGACAAGGCCGCAGATGATTCCGATGGCGATGCCCAAAAGCAGGCGAAAGGGCAGGCTGTTACATAGTTTTTTCATAATATCCTCCTATTTTTGACGCCGTTCCGGAAAACAGCGCTCGCAGCGCACAACACACAGTACGCCTTTGGATATAGTACCTTACAAGATCCGGAAAGTCAACGTCCCCCTCCGCTCCAGGGGGCGTTCTTTTTCCCCATTGTCACTTATTCATAAAACAAAATCGTTTTCCTATCTACTTTTCCGTTTTTCGCGCAATCTTATTGACATTAAAACCATTCCTCTGATATGATGCAGACAAGTGGTTTCCGCTGCCACGGGACCGCTTTTCTGCCAATTTTTCCAGCATATACCAGTTTTGAGCATCAGCATTGGAAGGAGTGCGAGGAGACCTATGGAGAAACAGGTCAAACGTATTGGCGTTCTGACCAGCGGCGGAGACGCCCCTGGCATGAACGCGGCTGTCCGTGCCGTGGTCCGCACGGCCATTAGCCAGGGCATGGAGTGCGTAGGTATCCGGCGAGGCTGGAACGGCCTCATCACCAGCGACTTTACCCACATGAGCGCCACCAGCGTCAGCCACATTATCAACAAGGGCGGCACCATGCTGTACACCGCCCGCAGCGAGGAGTTCCGGGAGTCCTCCGGCCGGGCCAAAGCCCTGGCCACCTGCAGGCTCCTGGGGCTGGACGGTATCGTGGCCATCGGCGGAGACGGCACCTTCCGAGGCGCCCTGGCCCTCAGCCGTCAGGCCGCGGAGCAGGGGCTGAACCTGCAGGTGGTGGGCATCCCCGCCACTATTGACAACGACATCGGCTGCTCCCACTACACTATCGGCTTTGACACCGCCTGCAACACCGCCATCGAATGCATCGACAAGTTGCGGGACACCATGCAGTCCCATGAGCGCTGCTCCGTGGTGGAGGTCATGGGCCGCCACGCGGGGTATCTGGCCCTGTATGTAGGCATCTCCGTGGGCGCCACCGCCGTGCTGATTCCCGAGCGGGAGCTGGATTTTGACCGCGACATCGTGGAGAAGATCCGCCGGGCCCGTCTGGCCGGCATCACCCACTACATGATCGTGGTGGCGGAGGGTGCCGGCAGCGCCATGGACATCGCCAAGCGCATCCACGAAGAAGTCGGCATTGATCCCCGGGTCACCGTTCTTGGCCACATCCAGCGGGGCGGCTCCCCCACCGCCCGAGACCGGGAAACCGCCAGCCGCATGGGCTACCGGGCCGTTATGTCCCTGATGGAGGGGCGGGGCAACCGGGTGGTGGTCACCCAGGACGGCCGCGTTACCGACATGGACATGGAGGAGGCCCTCCAGATGGTGAAGCCCTTCCCCATGGAGCGGTATCAGGTACTGGAGGCCCTGTCCTGCCGCCGGGTGCCGGAACTGTTTTAACCAGCATACATAAAAATGTCCTTCGGAGCGCTGCTCCGGAGGACATTTTTTATGCTTACATACAGATTTATAAGGTGGGCTTACGGGTAATAATCCGCCGCTTCCAAATAGACGGTGCGAACAGCAGCAGCATGGGAAAGATCTCCAGCCGGCCTACCAGCATATCAAAAGCCAGCAGCAGCTTTGCCGACGGGGAAAAGGCGGAGAAGTTGCCCATGGGACCCACCACCTCCAGGCCGGGACCGATGTTGTTGATGCAGGAGGCCACGGCGGTGAAGGTGGTCACCAGGTCGAACCGCTCCAGGGACAGCAGCAGCACGGAGACGGTGAAAATCAGGATATACACGGTCAGAAACAGGTGGACGCTGCGGATGCTCCGGTCCGTTAAGGGCTTGCCCTCGAACCGGACGGTGGTGACGGCGTTGGGGTGGAGCATCTTCCGCATATCACCGAGGGAGGTCTTGCACAGAATCACCACCCGCGCCACCTTGATGCCGCCGCCGGTGGAACCGGCGCAGGCACCGACAAACATCAAAATCACCAGAATGGCCCGGGAAAACTCCGGCCAGACATTGAAGTCCGCCGTGGCAAAGCCGGTGGTGGTGATGATGGATGCCACCTGGAAGAAGGCATAGCGCAGGCTCTGAGCCACCGAGCCGTAGATGCGGAAAATATCCGCCGCGATGGCAGCCACCGCTGCCGCAACGATCAGCAGGTAAGTCCGCAGTTCCTCGGAATGGAACACATCCCGGAAACGCTTGATAAGCAGGAAGTAATATAGGTTGAAGTTCACACCGAACAACAGCATGAACACGCCGATGACCACGTCGAAATAAGGGCTGTTATAAGCGCCCACGCTGAGGTTCCGGTTGCTGAAGCCGCCGGTGCCCGCCGTACCGAAGGCGTGGATGCAGGCATCGAACAGCGGCATCCCGCCCAGGAGCAGGAGGACAATCTCGATGATGGTCATTACCAGGTAGATGCCGTATAAAATCTTCGCCGTGTCGCCCATACGGCTCACCAGCTTGCCCACGGAAGGCCCGGGTACCTCCGCCCGCATCAGGTGCATCCCGTGGCCGTCGCCGGCGCTCATGGGCAGGATGGCCATAACGAACACCAGCACGCCCATGCCGCCTACCCAATGGGTAAAGCTGCGCCAGAACAGCACGCCCCGGCCCAGGGGCTCGATCTCGGTCAGGATGCTGGCGCCGGTGGTGGTAAAGCCGGAGACCGTTTCAAAAAAGGCGTCCACAAAATTGGGAATATCCCCGGAGATAACAAAGGGCAGGGCACCGAAAACAGACATCAGCACCCAAGCCAGGGCCACCACGGCGAAGCCGTCCCGGGCGTACAAGTTGGACCGCTTAGGGGCTCGCAGGCCCAGTACCAGGCCGATGAGAGCCGTCAGCAGGGCCGGTATCAGAAAGGGGATTGCCGCCTCGCCGTAAACCAAGGCCACCGCCATGGGCAGCATCAGAAGGGCGGCTTCCGTCAACAGGATGCGGCCGATGACGAAGCAGATCATTCGATAATTCAAGCCTCACCCCGCCTTTACTCTGAAATGATGTCGCGGATATCCTGGAGGGTGGTATCCGTGGTGACAACGATCACATCGTCGTGGACATGAAGCACGTCATTTCCGGAGGGAATGACGATGCGGCCGTTCTGCCGCACGATACCCGCCAGCAGGATGCCGCTTTTCAGCTTCAGATCCTTCAAGGGCACCCCCACAAAGGGCACCTCCTCCGTCACGCCGAACTCCAGGGCCTCCACCGCACCGTCCACCAGCCGGTGGAGGGTCTTGATCTTGGCGCCGGAGGCGCTCTGCATCGCCCGGACGTACTGAACGATCAGCTCTGTGGTGACGGAACGGGCGGAGACAATACTGTCGATCATGCTGGCATCGGACACCAGGTCCACCAGAGACCGGCGGTTGATCTTCGCCACCACCTTACAATCCCCGGACTGTTTGGCGGCGCACATGGACATGAGGATGTTGGCCTCGTCGATGCCGGTGATGGCCACAAAAGCGTCGGTCTGTTCGATGCCCTCCTCCTGAAGCAGCTCGCTGTCGGTGCCGTCGCCCACAATGACCAGGGCGCCGGGCAGCCGCTCGCTCATCTGGACGCAGCGCTGCTCGTTCTGGTCGATGATCTTCACGCTCATGCCCATTTCCAGCAGTTCGGAAGCCAGATAGTAGCAGATCTTGCTGGCGCCCACGATCATCACGCTGGACGCCCGTCCCCGGAACACACCCAGATGCTGGAAGAACTGGGAGAGCTGATCCGGCGAGGAGGTAAGATAGATCTTGTCACCGCTCCGAAGCTCGAACTCACCGGAGGGGATGATGGTCTCTCCCTTCCGGGAAACGGCGCAGATCAGCACCCGGACCCGGATGTTCCGGTACAGGTCGCTGAGCCGCAGGCCGTTCAGAGCGGAATCCTTGGGCAGGCGGTACTCCACCAGCTCCAGCCGGCCCTTGGAGAAGGACTCCAGCTTCATGGCCGCCGGAAACCGCAGCACGCGGGCGATCTCCCGGGCGGCGGCCTTTTCCGGGTTAATGGCCATGGAGAGGCCCAGTTCCTCCCGCATGAAGCGAAGCTGCGTCTCATACTCCGGATTGCGGATACGGGCGATGGTGTGCCGCACGCCCAGCTTCTTCGCCACCAGGCACGCCAAAATATTCAGTTCGTCGCTGGAGACCGTGGCGATCAGCAGGTCCGCCCGGCCAACCTCCGCTTCCTTCTGCACCTCGTAGCTGGCGCCGTTGCCGCAGACGCCCATGACGTCGTAGATGTTGATGATATTTTCAATGATCTGCTGGTTTTCGTCAATGACCGTCACCCGGTTCTCGGTGGAAAGCTGCTGCGTCAGCGCAAGACCCACCTTACCGGCGCCCACGATAATGATATTCATAGACCGTTCTCCTGACAGTTTGATGCTGTCTCCACTCTATATGGCATTATCTTAATAAGATATAAAGACAAGTCCCCATTTGTATAAAGGGATTATAAAGGAAATGATGGGAAAAAGAAATACCTTTCCCCTATCCCTGTCTCTTATACACATCTCCGAGCCCACGAGACGCTACGCTATCTC
>CAMAZB010000046.1 GCA_945862785.1 uncultured Clostridia bacterium
TTCGTCGTCTATGTCAAAATTAGATGCACGGTAAGGATTATTCCGGTATTTCTCAGGTCTGCTGACACTGCGTTGGACAACTCCAGTTCTATCTGCCCGACACGGATAATGGCAGCAGGAACGAATGAATCATTTTTCGCAGGACATTCCTGCTGCGGCGTGGCCACAGCAAGTTCAGCTAACACAGGAAATGCTTTAGGGTGATTGTCGATTGCTTGAATAGAATTCTCTACGCATACAGCGTTCTTTTTGAACAGCTCTCGTTCCCATCGATCGTAGGTTGATGGATTACCGCCATACGCTGCACACCATTGCTTCACCGTTAGCCCGCTGGATCGGCAATCCATAATTCGCTGTTTCCACTCCTCTACCTTTGCTTGATGCTTTAGTTCGCTTACACCCATGCGATACCTCCTTTGCAGCCAGTGGCGGCAATTATCAGTAATTCCTGATAATTACCGGAAATCGGTGCCACCTATCTCATCTCAATATAGAAGATACCGCGCTCGCATTTCAAGGTACGTGTTATTTACCGGTTACTAATACTTTTGCATTTCCGAAGTTTTCAAACAATCGTCCCAAAATACAAAACCGGAAAACTCTGTAATCACAAGGCTTTCCGAAAATGAAAAGTCCGTTTTTCGATAAAATAGTTCGAAAAACGGACTTCATTCATATGGTGCGGGCGGCGGGACTCGAACCCGCACACCACTGAGGTAACGGAACCTAAAGATGATGTCACCACAGTGACAGTTTTAAAATGCAGCCATTGCTGCACCAACTGATCCTTATATTGCCGCATCTCGCTGTATAAAAGCCTGCCGATCACGGGCGGAAAAAGGCCATTGACAAATTCTTTGGAATGAATATAATGATATTAGAATAATTCTAATTTTAAGACAGGTATGATGTGTATATGACAAAGTACGAGAAGGCGATCTACGACATCGTCGCGACAAGCCATGAGCATCTGACCGTCAGCCAGGTTTATGAGCGGCTGAAAGAAATCTGCCCCAAGGTGGTCCCCGCAACGGTATACAACAATCTGAACAAGCTGTGGGACTCCGGTTTGATCCGCAAGGTCTCCATTGAGGGGATGCCGGACCGGTACGATCTGGCACAGAAGCATGACCATCTGGTCTGCAGGCATTGCGGGAAAATCATGGATATTTCCTTTGAAGACCTGACCGCGCCCCTGCGCAGCCAACTGGGCGAGGACTTTTTGTTCTACGACCTGAAGGTGTACTATCTCTGCCCGGAATGCAGGGCGGCGAAGGGACAAAAGGCGAAATAAGCAAAGCATGGAGCAGTCCACATACGGACGTGTCAAAGCGTCCGCAAATAAATAAAGCAGGAGGATTGTAAGATGAGAAGCATTACGACATTGGATCTGCAGTACGCGCACAGATTTTACGGCTTCAAGGGTGAGGCCCAGTATCTCCACGGCCACACCGGCGTCCTGACCATTGAGGTGGAGGATTCCATCGAGCCCGGCGTGAACATGGTCTTTCCCTGCAACGAGATCCAGAAGACCGCCTGGGAGGTTCTGAAGAACTTTGACCATGCCCTCATTCTGAGAGAGGACGACCCGCTCCTGCCCGCCATCCTTGACGTTTACGAAAAGCAGGGGATCAAGGACGGCACGCCGGCCAACAAGATGAAGGGCCCCGCATTCAAGACGGAGCTTGCCACCGCCTATCCCGAGTGCCGTTTGGTGGTGACCAAGGAGACCATGACGGTGGAAGGCATGATCAAGATCGTGTACGACCTGCTGAAGGACAAGCTGAACATCGCCAAGCTCACCTTTACCAGCGGCGTCAACGCGGCCTCCGCGGAATTTGAGACCAAGAACAACATCGACCGCTGCCCGCTGTGCGGCATCGCCTTGAATGAAAAGGGCGTCTGCCCGAAGTGCGGGTATAAGAAAGGCTGATTGAGGGAATTGCCTGCGGAAGCGCCAGGGCAAACGTCCTAGCGCTTCCCTTTGTCGGAATGGATCATCGAAAATGGATCAGGTCAGCAGCCTGTGAAACCGTTGATCCGGATATGATTTGATTGGGAGGAGATCATCATGGCACAGCATTTGCCATTGTCAGTTCGTGTCCCCATTGAGGAGGACAACCCCAGCATTTGCCGGAACGAAGCTCTGTGCATCAAGTGCGGTATGTGCAAGGAGGTCTGCACACAGCAGATCGGCGTACATGGTACATACACCCTAGAGGAGACCGGCGGAAAGGCCATCTGCATCCACTGCGGCCAGTGCGCCAATGTCTGCCCGCCCACCAGCATCACCGAGGTCTACGAATATCCGGCAGTCCGCTCCGCCGTGAAGGACCCGGACAAGGTGGTCATCGTCAGCACCTCTCCCTCCGTCCGCGCGGCGCTGGGCGAGGAATTCGGAATGCCCAAGGGTTCCTTTGTCCAAGGGAAAATGGTGGCCCTGCTGCGGGCCCTGGGCGCCGACTATGTGCTGGATACCAACTTTGCCGCCGACCTGACCATCGTGGAGGAGGCCAGCGAGCTGATCCAGCGCATCACCACCGGGGACAAGCCCCTACCCCAGTTCACCAGCTGCTGCCCCGCCTGGGTCAAGTTCGCGGAGACCTATTACCCGGAGCTGCTGCCCAACATCTCCAGCGCCAAGAGCCCCATCGGGATGCAGGGCCCCACCATCAAGACCTACTTCGCCAAGAAGATGGGCATTGACCCGGAGAAGATCGTCAATGTGGCCCTGACTCCCTGCACGGCCAAGAAGTTTGAAATTCGCCGCGCCGAGATGAATGCGTCGGGCAAAGAGCTGG
This sequence comes from uncultured Clostridia bacterium, assembly GCA_945862785.1. GTDB lineage: Bacteria > Bacillota > Clostridia > Oscillospirales > Oscillospiraceae > Oscillibacter. The sequence continues at coordinate 2,802 of CAMAZB010000046.1, forward strand.
GCATCCCCACCATGCGGGATATGGACCAGGTCATCACCACCCGGGAGCTGGCCATGTGGGCCAAGGAGGAGGGCGTTGACTTCGCCTCCCTGCCTGACAGCGACTATGACCGCCTGATGGGCGAGGCCTCCGGCGCGGGCGTCATCTTCGGCAATACCGGCGGCGTCATGGAGGCCGCTCTGCGGACGGCTTACGCCTTTATCACCGGCCAGCAGCCCCCCGAGGCCCTGCTGGACCTGCAGCCCGTCCGGGGCTACGACGGCATCCGGGAGGCCAGTCTGGACATCAACGGTATGACCGTGAACGTGGCTGTCGTCTACGGCACTGCCAACGCCCGGAAGATGATCGAGCGGGTGAAATCCGGTGAGAAGCAGTACCACTTCATTGAGGTCATGACTTGCCCCGGTGGCTGCATCGGCGGCGGCGGTCAGCCCCGGGATATCCTAGCGGACGCGGACGAAGCTCGCAAGGCCCGTATCAACAGCCTGTATCAGCGGGACGCGGACATGAAGCAGCGTCTGAGCCATGAAAACCAGGAGATCAAGCAACTGTATGAAGAATTCTACGGCCAGCCTTTGAGCGAGCTTGCGGAAAAAATGCTGCACACGGCCTATATGGATCGGAGCGGCGACTTAAAACAAGGAGGAGCAAAAAACATGGCAAAGTGGAAATGCAAGATTTGCGGCTACATCTACGAGGGTGATGAACTTCCGGCGGACTTCAAGTGTCCGATCTGCAAACAGCCCGCGTCTGCTTTTGAAAAGGTGGAGGAGACTCCCGCGGCGGGGACCTCTCCCTATGCGGGCACCAAGACAGAGAAGAACCTGGAGGAGGCCTTCGCCGGTGAGAGCCAGGCCCGGAACAAGTACACCTACTTTGCGCTGGTGGCCCAACAGGAGGGCTATGAGGAACTGGCGGAGTTGTTCTTGAAGACCGCCCGCAACGAGCAGGAGCACGCCCGCGTCTGGTATCAGGAGCTGGGCCACATCGGCACCTCCGCCGAGAACCTGCTCTCCGCCGCCGAGGGTGAGAACTACGAGTGGACCGATATGTATGACCGGATGGCCCGCGAGGCGGACGAGGAGGGCTTCCATGACCTGGCGGAGCGGTTCCGCATGGTGGGCGCCATTGAGAAGCGCCATGAGGAGCGCTACCGCAAGCTGCTGAACGACGTGAAGATGAAGCAGGTCTTTGAGAAGAGCGGCCAGACTATGTGGGAGTGCCGTGTCTGCGGCCACATCGTGGTGGGCACCAAGGCCCCAGAGGTGTGCCCCGTGTGCAAGTACAGCCAGGCATATTTTGAGGTACACAAGATCTGAGGCCAAGCGGAAAGACTGACGTTTCCGTATCTTGATGGGCCTCATCCGCCGGGATAGACAAAAACCACCGGATTCTTATTGAATCCGGTGGTTTTACTTTGCGGCGGATGGAAGAGAGGAGTAGCGGAATGAGTGAGAGATGACGTCTGCTTTGAAAAAGAAAAGTAAGTGCTCAATAATCACCCGCATTTCCAAGGCCGGGTAAGTATGAGAAAATGATACCACTCCCGAAAGCACCTATCGTATCTAACATTTTAACACCTCCAAACTTATTATTAGTTGAATGATTAACAAAAACGGCGAGCCGCCGTTTCTGGCAGCTCGTCGACTTACGTTGGTACGGGTAGTGGGGGTCGAACCCACACGAATCACTTCACAGGAACCTAAATCCTGCGCGTCTGCCAATTCCGCCATACCCGCATATATGAGCGCCAGGGCTGCCTGTCGCTATTTTATTTCCCTCTGTTTTTACACGGTGAGGGAACCGAGGCGGAGCGTATTGCTTGATCCGCGCTTATAAAAACAGGATGAGCCTGCTTTTACCGAATACTGAGTGCGGCGAATGATGGCTCGAAAACTTACACTGAGGTGACAGCACCTAAATCTCGCATGTCTACCAATTCCATCACAGGCGCTTATTTGATTTTAACTGTTAACTCATCGTGTTGCCCACAGAATAAAATCCACTTTTTTCACGTCTGAAAGATCGCTGTCAGGGAACTTCTCATTAAAAACAAGCAGTTTTTCAGAAGCTTCAGTGGTAGTGAACCATTTACAGATTCTATCATACAACCGGATTGTTTTCTGCAATCTTTCTTTTTCATAGTAATAGGGGGCGCGTAAGCCCAGATTCTGCAGGACAAATTTATCCCAAACAGGCATATCCGCCCTCACTGTTGCCAACAGTTTGCTGCTGAATGATGCATGGATGCTTCCGGTCTCATGATACAAGTAAGTAACGACATCTTCAAAGGTCAGAGCACCGTTGTTTTTGTTCTTTTCCAGATATTTATAATAAACTCTGTAAAAGTGCTCCGGGTGCTGGCGCATACGGTAAAAGCCATTAAATGCTCTCTGGAAATCGATATCAACAGAGACATCTGTTTCATGAACCCGTTTCATAATCCAACTGTATTTCTCAATACCAATTTGCACTTTGTCAAATATGATTTCCATCTTAAACCTTCACTGAGGTGACAGCACCTAAATCCGTCGAGTCTACCAATTCCACCACGCCCGCAAATATGAGCGGCAGGGCTTCCTGTCGCTATTTTATTGCCCTCTGTTTTTACACGGCGAGGAACCGAGGCGGAGCGTAACGCTTGATCCGCGTTTATAAAAACAGACGGGATGTCTGTTTATAATAAAATAAGAAAAGAAGTTTGATAAGTGCGAAATCCGAAAGTTGCGACTAAGCAACTTCCGATTTCATCGCACACTCAGTGCGATGAAATCGCGCGAAAATTTCAGGATAATAAATGCGGCGGGTAATGCACCCGAAAAACTTACACTGAGGTGACATCACCTAAATCTACTGCGTTTGCCAATTTCGCCACGGGCGCATATTAAATTTTGAAGGGCATCCAGCTCTGGGGCGGAACGGCAAAACCTTCACTAAGGTGACAGCACCTAAATCTCGCACGTCTACCAATTCCATCACAGGCGCTTATATGAGCAGGTGGAAATATCCCGCCGCTGTTTGATAATCTCTCCTGCGGCATCCGGTTGCCGGGTTCCGCCGTACTCCGGCGGCTTTTTTACTATACCACATCAGCCGCTCTTGAACAATAGCATTTTTCGCAGTAAAATGAAAATTACGATCCATGACATCCCCATTCCAGAAACGAGGTTTTTACCATGCCCACGCCCCGCGTCGCCGCCATCCACGACCTGTCCGGCTTCGGCCGGTGCTCCCTGACCGTCGCCATCCCCATCCTGTCCGCCATGGGTGTTCAGTGCTGTCCCCTGCCCACCGCGTTTCTCTCCACCCACACCGGCGGATTTGAGGGCTTCACCTTTCTGGACATGACCGATGAGCTGCCCCGGGCCGCCGCCCACTGGAAGTCCCTGGGCCTTGATTTTCAGGCCGTGTACAGCGGATTTCTCGGCAGTGAACGGCAGATCGGTATTGTGGCGGACTTTATCCGGGACTTCCGAAGCGCCGGCACCGTGGCGGTCGTGGACCCGGTGATGGGCGACCATGGGAAGGTCTATCAGACCTACACCCCCGCCATGTGCGCCGGGATGTCCCGGCTGACGGAACTGGCGGACGTCATCACGCCCAACCTGACCGAGGCCGCCCTGCTGCTGGGCGTGCCCTACGGCGACCTGCCCGGCGGCGAAGACGGCTGCCGGGAAATCGTGGAGCGGCTGAGCTTAAATGGAAAACGCTCCGTGGTACTCACCGGGGCTTCCACCGCCCCGGAGCTGATCGGAGCCATGTGCTTCGACGCCAGAACCGGGCAGACCGAGGCGGTCCAGACCCGGCGGGTACCCCGGGAATTTCACGGAACCGGTGATGTATTCACCAGCGTCCTCACCGGAGCGTTGGTCCGGGGCGATTCCCTGCCCCAGGCCGCCCGGCAGGCGGTGGACTTCGTCCGGGCCTGCGCGGAACGGACCGCCAAGGCAGGCCTGCCCATGCGGGAGGGCGTGGAATTCGAGCCGCTGCTGGGACTGCTGACCCCGTCTGTGGAAAAATAATAGGAAAGGCCTCTGCGGCCTTTTTTACGGAAAGTTTCAAATTTTACTTGACCTTCCACCTTGTGGAAGGCTTATGCTGACAATATCAAATGCCAGCGCCCCCATGGGGCGGGAAAGGAATGCTTATGAAACTTAGGAAGCGCGGGAGCGCCCTGCTGCTGGCACTCATGTTGTCTCTGAGCCTGTCGGTCTCCGCCATGGCCGAAGAGACGGTAGCCTCCCTGGAGGAAACCGCTCAGAGTGCCGCCCAGGGTGCTCTGACCTACGGCGGCGCCGACAGTGTCCAGTACGCCCTGTGGCAGGACGGCAAGGTGGTTCTGACTGGCAGCTGCGGCAGCTACTCCCGGACGGAGAACCGGGCCCTGACCGACGATATTCTCTACGGCATCGGCTCCGTCAGCAAAATCTACACCACTGTGGCGGTGATGCAGCTGGTGGAGGCGGGGCGCGTGTCCCTGGACGCTCCGGTGACCCGGTACCTGAAGGACTTCAAAATGGCGGACGAGCGGTACAGGCAGATCACCGTGCGGATGCTGCTGAACCACTCCTCCGGGCTGATGGGGTCCCACTTTGAGAACGCCATGCTGTTCGGGGACGCTGATCCTGTGGCCGCCGACAGTCTGCTGGAGCAGCTTTCCACTCAGCGGCTGAAGGCTGATCCCGGCGCATACAGCGTCTACTGTAACGATGGCTTCACCCTGGCGGAGCTGGTGGTGGAAGCCGTCACCGGCATGGAATTCATGGACTACGTGCGGACCCGTATCCTGAAGCCCGCGGGCCTGGAAAACACCTTCGCCCCCGGCGATACCTTCGACACCGGGCGGCTGGCGAAAACCTACCGGGGCGCGGACACCCGGGCCTTGCCCCAGGACTGCCTGAACCTGGTGGGCACCGGCGGCATCTACGCCACCGCCAGCGACCTGGCCGCCTTCGGCGGCGCCCTGATCGGAACGAAGCTGCTGCGGCAGTCCTCCCTGAACGCCATGGCGGCGCCGGAGTATGACCGGGGCATCTGGCCCGACACGGACGCCCCCGACGCCCTGCGCTACGGCCTGGGCTGGGACGCCGTGGAGTGGCTTCCCTTCAGCCAGAGCGGCATCCAAGCCTTGGTGAAGGGCGGCGACACCCTGCGCTATCACGCAGGGCTGGTGGTGATTCCGGAGTACCACATGGCAGCTGCGGTGCTGTCCTCCGGCGGCGCTTCCACCTATAATGAAATGACCGCCGCCCAGATGCTGGCTGCCGCATTGAAGGCCCGGGGCGTTGTGCTGGACGAAAGCCTGCCCCTCCTGCCCGAAGCCGCCCCCGCCGCCATGCCGGCGGAGCTGACAGAAAACGCCGGATACTACGGTTCCACCGCCGCCCAGTACCGGGTGGACGTGACCGACGACGGCACCCTGACCATGCGGGTCCTGACCATGCCCAGCGTCCCGGCCCAGGCCTTTACCTACTGTGACGATGGCACCTTCCGGGACACCACGGGGCAGGCGGCGCTGCGCTTCGTAAAAGAGGCCAACGGGCAACTCTATCTCTATCAGCAAGCTGTGGGCCTGCTCCCCGGCCTGGGGATGATGCCCACTGCCAACTACGCAGCGGTGAAGCTGCCGGAAAACGACATTACACCGGAGGTACAGGCGGCCTGGGACCGGTATCTCTCTACCTCCTTCCTGCCTATGGGTGAAAAATACTCCTCCCAGACCTATCTGGCCCTGGCGGACAGCACCGCCCAGGAGACGGCAGAGCTGGTACCCGGCTACGTGGGGGCCAGCCGCATCGTGGACAGCACTTCCGCTCTGTACGAGTTACAAATTCCGGGTGCCAATGGCCGGGACGGCCAGGACATCCATGTCTATGAACAAAGCGGCATCACCTGGATGGATGTCAACGGCGCGCTGTACATGTCGGCGGAGGGTGCCCCCGTCCTCTACACCGGACCAGATTCTTACTCCACCGTCCAGGAAAACGGCTACGCCCGGTGGTACCGGGTAGGCGGCAATGCCGGGAAAAGCATGACCGTCCGGGTGCCGGAGGACGCCGGGTTCTGGGTCTATGACACCGACGGCCAGGTGACCGCCTCCTCCGTGCTGTGGGGCGATACCAGGGCGGAACTGCCCCAGGACGGCTTCGTGGTTTTCGCTGGAGACCCGGGTGCCCGGTTCCATCTGAGCTTTCAATAATTGAAATGAAGCCCGAACCAAAAGGTTCGGGCCTCATTTTCATTTCATCAGGTTTTCCACGTAGGCCTGCATCTCCTGCTTGGAGCGGACGGCGTGGGCGCCGTCGATGATGGCCTGCTGCTCTTCCTCCGACAAACCGGCAAAGCGGGCCATGGCCTCCGGGTGCTGGGCCAGGGCCATACCAAGGCCCAGGGGCAGTTCTTCCATATCGATCACCTCGGGCATAGTGTGTGCCGGAGCGGGGAAATCAATACGTCTGGAACAGGTCCAGCAGCCGTCCGCGGCGGGCAGATAGGTGGTGCCGCTTTCCAAACATCAGGCGTTGGAGAGACCGGTCTCGCCGGTAGCGGTATAAGCCATATCCTGTCCCGGCAGGACGGAGAACACCAGCCCGCCACCGGGCTGGGACACCACCACGGCACCCTGACCGGGAACCCAGTTCACATCATAGCCGGCGGCCTTCGCCACGGCCCGGACGGGCAGCAGGACTTCCCCGTCCACCACCTTTCCGGTAACAGGCAGGCGCTGGCTGTTGACGCTGACTCCGCCGGTGGGTTCCCAGGAGACATAGCCCCGGTAACCGCAGGCAAACAGCAGCACTTGCGTCACGACTCCGGTGGTATCCTTCCACACCAGCAGCCGGGAACCAAAGCATCCAGCGTCACCAGCTGGCGGGTCAGCCAGGGCATCAGCCGGGCTTCGGCTGTTACACGCGGTTCCTCGCCGCCGGTGGTCACCAGGTCCGCATGGGTCAACGGCGGGGCCGGATAGGTAGCGGCGGTCACCCGGGGCTGTACTTTTGCGATCTCGCAATACCAGGGAGCCACGTAATCCGCCGGGATATTGGCCACCACCACCTCGGCAGTGGCCTGGGGCGGCGTTCACCAGTCCGCAGACTGGTGAGGGGGAATCTACTGCGCAGCCGTTAGCAGCTTTGCTGCTTTACGGATGCGGCGTCCCCCTTGCGGGGAAAGGGGGGACGCCAGTCCCCTCTTTACTTCTTCCCGTGCAGCGCCTTCATGCGCTTCTCGTGATCCAGAATGCTCTTACGCATCCGCAGGCTCTTGGGGGTGACTTCCAGCAGCTCGTCGTCCGCCAGGAACTCCAGGCACTGCTCCAGGCTCATCTGCTTGGGGGGGACCAGGCGCAGCGCGTCATCGGAACCGGAGGCACGGGTGTTGGTCAGTTGCTTCTTCTTGCAGACGTTGACGGTCATGTCCTCGCTGCGGGGGCTGACGCCGATGATCATGCCGCCGTAGACGGGCACGCCGGCGCCGATGAACAACGTGCCGCGCTCCTGGGCATTGAACAGGCCGTAGGTGATGGACTCGCCGGTCTCGAAGGAGATCATGGAGCCGTTGCCCCGGCGGGAAATATCGCCCTTGTAGGGGGCGTAGGAATCAAAGACGGAGGCCATGATGCCCTCGCCCTTGGTGTCGGTGAGGAAGTCGTTGCGGTAGCCGAACAGGCCACGGGCGGGGATCAGGAACTCCACCTTCATGCGCTCGCCCACGGGAGTCATCTCCACCAGGTCCGCTTTCCGCTGGCCCAACTTCTCAATGACGCTGCCCACACAGTCGCCGGGCACATCCACCACCAGGCGCTCGATGGGCTCGCACTTGACGCCGTCGATCTCCTTGTACAGCACACGGGCGGGAGACACCTGGAACTCATAGCCCTCCCGGCGCATGGTCTCGATCAGGATGGACAGGCTCATCTCACCGCGGCCCGCCACGTTGAAGGCAGTGTCCCGGTCAGTGTCGGTGACCCGCAGGGACACATCCTTCAATGTCTCCCGGTACAACCGCTCCCGGATCTGGCGGGAGGTGACAAACTTGCCCTCACGGCCGGCGAAGGGGGAATCGTTGACGGAGAAGGTCATCTCCATGGTGGGGGCACTGATCTGCACGAAGGGCAGGGCCTCCACAGCGGAGGGATCGCAGATGGTGTCGCCGATGGTAATGTCGGGGATGCCGCTCATGGCAATGATGTTGCCCGCGGTGGACTCGGTGACCGCCTTCCGGGCCAGGCCCTCGAACTCATAGATGGCGGTGGCCTTGGCCTTCCGCAGCACGGCGTCGGGCGCGTGGTAGTTCACCACGGAGATCTCCTGGTTCTGCTTCAGGGTGCCGCGCTCAATACGGCCGATGGCGATACGGCCCACGAACTCGTTGTAGTCAATGGAGCTGACCAGCATCTGGAAGGGCTCGTCCACGTTGGCCTCGGGGGCAGGGATATATTCCAGAATGGTCTCGAACAGCGGCTTAAGGTCTGTACCCGCCACATCGGGGGAGTAAGAAGCGGTACCCTGACGGCCAGAGCAGAACAGCATGGGGGAATCCAGCTGCTCGGGGGTGGCGTCCAGATCCATCAGCAGCTCCAGCACTTCATCCACAACTTCATGGATGCGCTGGTCGGGGCGGTCGATCTTGTTGACCACCACAATGACCCGATGGCCCAGTTCCAGGGCCTTGGAGAGCACAAAGCGGGTCTGGGGCATGGGGCCCTCGGCAGCATCCACCAGCAGGATGACGCCGTTGACCATCTTCAGGATACGCTCCACCTCGCCGCCGAAGTCGGCGTGGCCCGGGGTATCCACCACGTTGATCTTGGTGTCCTTATAGCGGACAGCGGTGTTCTTTGCAAGGATGGTGATGCCGCGCTCACGCTCCAGGTCGCCGGAGTCCATGACGCGGTCCACAGTCTCCTGATTCTCGCGGTACACGCCGCCCTGCTTCAGCATCTCGTCCACCAGTGTGGTCTTGCCGTGGTCGACGTGGGCGATGATGGCTACGTTTCTCAGATGTTCGTTCTGCATACTTGAACGTCCCTTTCTTTATCAGCTCAGTTTCCGACTGAATTTCACATACAGTTTCGTATTATAGTCCGATTTTCTCCACAATTCAATGTGTAATTCTACATTTTTTTCGAAATGTCCCTCTTTTTCTCCGGCAAAAGCGACAGCCGACAAGGTCGTACCTTTTTTCACAAAGAAACCGCCGTTTCGACGGGTGGTTTTGGCCCTTCCGCCATTGATTCCCGGCATACAAAGATATATAATGGGACTGCTGCGACGGAAGCGGCGCCAGCGCCGCACGTTCCGCCGCAAGTATTGTGGTCCGCTGGGACCACCCATGGAGGCATATGTGCCATGTTTCACATCAAGACATTCAACAAGATCTCTCCCGTCGGCCTGAACAAATTTGACGCCGAACACTATGTGGTCTCCGACAGTGAGACCAACGAGGACGGCATTCTGGTCCGCTCCGCCAAGCTGCTGGACTATGCGTTCCCCGACAACCTGCTGGCTATCGCCCGGGCGGGCGTGGGCGTCAACAACATCCCCATTGACCGCTGCTCCGAGGCCGGCATCGCCGTGTTCTCCACCCCCGGCGCCAATGCCAACGCGGTGAAGGAGCTGGTGCTGTGCGCCATGCTGATGGGCTCCCGGGACGTGAACGGCTCCATCCGCTGGGTCCGGGACCAGGTGGAATCCGGCGTGGACGTGACCACCGTGGTGGAAAAGGGCAAGTCCGCGTTCGTGGGCCCCGAGCTGTACAAGAAGTCCCTGGGCGTTATCGGCCTGGGCGCCATCGGCTCTCTGGTGGCCAATATGGCCCTGTCCCTGGGCATGGATGTGTACGGCTACGACCCCTTCCTGTCCGTGGACGCCGCGCTGCGGCTGGACCGCCACATCCATGTGGTGAAGGATATCAATGAGCTGTACAAGCGGGCCGACTATATCACCATCCACATCCACTTCACCGCGCAGACCAAGGGCATGATCGACGAGAAGGCCATCGCCGCCATGAAGCGGGGCGTTCGGTTCATCAACCTGGCCCGGGGCGAGATCGTGGACGACGACGCCATGCTGGCCGCCCTGGACACCGGAAAGGTGGCCACCTACATCACCGACTTCCCCAACAACAAGCTGGTCCAGGCTCCCCATGTGGTGGCCATGCCCCATCTGGGCGCCTCCACCCCGGAGAGCGAGCAGAACTGCGCCGCCATGGCGGTGGACGAGCTGCGGGATTACCTGGAAAACGGCAACATCCGCAACTCTGTGAACCTGCCCGCCGTGAGCATGGAGCGCAGCGGCGTCATGCGGATGTGCATCATCCATAAGAACGTGCCCGCCATGCTGGCCAACATCACCACCCTCCTCTCCAAGGACGGGGTGAACGTGGAAAACCTGAGCAACAAGTCCAAGGGCGAGCTAGCCTACACCATGGTAGACCTGGGTACCAAGGTGGATCACGCCGTCATCGAGGATGTACGGAACCTGGCAAACGTCATCCGGGTCCGGGTCATCGAGTAAATTCTCTCTCCGTTACCGCCGCGGCAAATCGCCGCGGCGGTCAGCTTGTCGAAAAAGTCTTTTCGACAAGCTGCTTAAGATTTCAGAACTTTCA
>CAMAZB010000047.1 GCA_945862785.1 uncultured Clostridia bacterium
GCTCCGGCGCCGGCCTGCCCATGTTCATGAACATCCCCGGCGTCAACTACAAGGGTGTGTTCTCCGCCAATGAGTTCCTGACCCGTATCAACCTGATGAAGGCCTATCTGCCCGAGTCCGACACCCCTATCGTCCATCCCAAGAAGGTGGCCGTGGTCGGCGGCGGCAACGTGGCTATGGACGCTGCCCGCTGTGCCAAGCGCCTGGGTGCCGAGGTGTACGTTGTGTACCGCCGCGGCATGGAGGAGCTGCCCGCCCGTAAGGAAGAGGTGGAGCACGCCGAGGAAGAGGGCATCATCTTCAAGACCCTCAACAACCCCGTGGAGATCCTGGCTGACGAGAACGACAACGTTACCAAGATCCGCTGCATCAAGATGGAACTGGGCGAGCCCGACGCCTCCGGTCGCCGCCGTCCCATTGAGATCGCCGGCAGCGAGTTCGACCTGGATGTGGACTGCGTGATCATGGCCCTGGGTACCAGCCCCAACCCCCTGATCAAGGACACCACCAAGGGCCTGGAGATCAACAAGAAGGGCGGCATCGTGGTCAACGAGGACGGCCTGACCTCCAAGAACAACGTCTACGCAGGCGGCGATGCCGTCACCGGTGCAGCCACTGTCATCCTGGCTATGGGCGCCGGCAAGACCGCCGCCAAGGCCATCGATGAGGCTCTGAGCAAGTAATCCACAATATGCGTCAAAAACGGCACCCGCGAAAACGCGGGTGCCGTTTTGCTATCACAGCAGACTGCTGATATCTACTTCCGTCACCGGGATGACCGGCAGGGGAGCATCCGTGTGGGGACCGATCTCCTTGTGCATCCAGATCATGTCGTACCACTTGTTGAACTTATAGCCGCATTTGGGGAATCTGGCTGTCAGTTCGTAGCCCATGTGGGCATGGAAGTCCGGGCTGTTGCTGGTCAGGTGGTCATCCGGATGGTCGGTGTAGGCGATACAGGCGTACATGCTAAGAATGTGCTGGGCCTTCAGGATACGCTCCAGGGCATCGTACAGCGCCCGGCCACATCCGGTGCCGGTCTGCCCTTGTTTGACATAGATGGAAGTCTCCACAGCCCAGTCATAGGCCGCCCGCGCCTTGAAGGGGGAGGCATAGGCGTAGCCTGCAAGCTCCTCTTCCCGCTGGGCTACCAGATAGGGGTAGCGGCGGAGCCGGTCGGCCATAGTGCTGCGAAATTCCTCCGGCGTGGGCGGATCGTAGTTGAAGGCCACTGCCGTCTGGAGAACGTAGGGGCGGAAAATATCCAGCAGGACGGGGGCGTCCTCTTCGCGGGCCATGCGGATACGAATATCAGTTCCCATGGTAGTTCCCTCCTGAAAAAAGATCCCGGTGCTCAGTAAGCGGCTTCCATCGCCTGCACCTGCTCGTAAATGCGGTCATTTACCGGAACGGCAATGCCGTGCTTCCGGGCCAGCCGCCGGATGGTACCGGAGAACAGCTCCACCTCGCTCTTCCGGTGAGCCTTGCCGTCCTGCCGCATGGAGGGCTCGCCGCCGGCGGGGAAGGAGTCGATAATGGACACCCAGTTTTCGATATCCTTTTCCGACAGACGAACGCCCTCGGCGTTGGCTACCGTCACTACCTCCCGCATGGCGCCCAGCATGGTGTCCCGGGCCTCGCCGGGGACTTGAAGGCCGCCGTAGCCGCACTGGTACAGCATGGCGGCCTGATTGCAGCCGGTGTTGCACAGCAGCTTGCTCCACATGTGGGTGGCGATGTCAGCGGGGAGGGAGTAGGGGAAGGCAATGCTGTCAAAGAAGGCCGTCAGCTGCCGCAGGTGGCGGTCATCTTGCCCGGCGGGCACGCCGAGGGCCAGCTCGCCCAGGGGAGAGACGGTAACATGGTTCCCCTCCTTCAAGGCGGACATTTTCTGAGCCACGCACCAGACCACCTGCTCCGGAGAGAAGGCGGCGCCCAGCACCTGTTCGCTGGAGATGCCGTTGAGGACGGAGACCAGGGTGGTGTCCGGTCCCACCAGGTGGCGGCAGGTCTCTATGGCGCTGTCCAGTCCGCCGAACTTGACCGCGAACAGGAGGAGGCCCACAGGCTCCGTTACCGCGGCGGCATCAGTGTAGTTGAAATCCTGAAGTTCCCCGTTGAAGGTTACGCCTTCCCGGCGGTAGCGTTCTACCCGGCGGCTGTCCGCCAGTACCAGCACATGCTCCCGGCCCAAGGCTTCGGTCAGCAGATGGGCGTACAGGGTGCCCAGAGCACCCAGCCCGATGACCCCCACAGTCTGAATATCGTTCATACAATCTCCTCCGCATGGCAGAAAAGCGGCGCATATGCGCCGCTTTTCGTGGATACTGTTATACACGGACCAGCCACTTCAGGTCATAAGGCTCATAGACGACCTTTTCGTAAGCGTCCACATCCAGCAGCACGCCGGTCCAGTCGGAGTGGATGTCGCCGTTCTGCTTGATGAGGATGTCGTACAGGATGTCGTAGGTCACGCCGTCGGTGGGGTCTGTCTCCACGATGGTGGAGTAGGGCAGGGTCTTGTGGTAGGTCAGCTCCATGCCCTTGTAGTCAAAGTGGAAGCCGCAGCGCATCCGACAGCCGTCCAGGCCGGTGTACCGGGCCACCTGCTTCAGATCGTGGAGGATCTTGTCCCCGTCCTCGTCATAGAGGTTCTCGGGAGTGGTGGCAGTATAGTCGAACCGGAACTGGATGGAGGCGCCGGGGAGCTTCAGGAACCGCTCCATGTAGGGCACCAGGTCCTTGGCAGGGTAGTCCTTATACAGCACGCAGTTCACCCGGAAGGGCACCGGCAGGCGGGCCAGCAGGTCGTCGTTGGACTCTACCACATACTTTTGCATATGGCGGGAGACGTTGATGCAGGTGATCTTGTGCTTGTTCTTCTCGGTAAACGCCAAGATATCGTCCTCGGACTGATGCTCGGACACCGGCAGGGTGGTGTTGATATAGACCTTGTGGGTGGTGGGGATCTCGTCCAGCATGGTCTGCAGCGCCGTCAGATCGGCAAAGGGTTCACCACCGGTGAATACGAAGTCACAGCGGGGCGTGATAGCGTCCATGCGGCGGATGCTCTGGCAGATCTTCTCCAGAGAAAAGCCCGTCAGGTCAGCGTATTCACCTTTATTGATACAAAAAGGGCAGTGGTTCTTGCAGTCGTAAGGGACGAAGATCGTCACCGTTGCGCCGCCCTCCCGCGTCTTGTAGGGATGTTTCATTCTTGATCGGCCTTTCGTTCTGTATATACAGGTGAAACGGCGCGGTGCGCCGTTCTCAGTATGATATGCACACTATATGCTAGTTTAATGGATTTCCTTTGGAAGGTCAAGAGAAAATGCAAAATTTCGGACGTATTTCGGCACGTTTTTTCAATGAAAAGGGACGGCGTTTTTTCCGGATGAAAAGTCAGAGTCTGTACACCCGGAGAAAAAAGTGATATACTTGCATCACTTCGAAGAAAAGGAGGCGGATGTCATGGAACAAGTGATGACGGCGCTCCAGACGGCACTGGATACCGTGACGGGCTTTTTCGCGGCATACCCCATAGCGGTGTCGTGGTACACGGCGTTCATCCGCTTTATCTTTCCGGTATTGGCCGTCCTGATCCTGTTCCGGGCAGTGCGCTCTCTTTTGAAGATCCCCCACACCCCAGAGACCTGGGGCCAGTTGAGCCTGCCCAACGGTGCACCGATGCTCCTGACCCACTGGGAGAACATCATCGGCCGGGGGAAGAACTGCGATGTGTTTTTGAACTATCCCAGCATCTCCCGCCAGCATGCGGCCCTGTGCCGGAGCGAGGAAGGGGAGTGGACGATCTACGACCTGGGCTCCAAGGGCGGCACCCTGGTCAACGGGCAGCCGGTGGAGAGCTCCGCCTCTGTGAAGATGGGGGATACCATCACCCTGGGCGGCGTACCCCTGGTGTTTCTGCCCCAGACCGTAGCGGAACGGGAGACGCTGGAGGAGCAGCGCCGGGCGGAGCGGCCCGCCGCCATGTGGCCCTCTTTTTTGTGGCTGACGGTGTTCCAGGTACTGGCCTGCCTGCAGCTCATTGCCGCCACCGGGACGGAGGCAACTGTGATGCTGCCCCTGGCTTTTCTGGGACTGACAGTGGTGATGTGGCTGTATGTTGCCGTGCTCCGCTGTACCCGCTGCGTGGGGTTTGAGATGGAGACCATCGCGTTTTTCCTCTCCACGCTGTCCCTGGCGGTGACCGCTTCCAGCGCGCCTGGGAGCCTTTTCAAGCAGTTTTGTGCTATACTGTTGGGACTGGTGCTGTTTCTGGTGCTGGGACTGTTCCTGCGGGACCTGGACCGGGTGCGGAGGACCCGCTGGCTTATGGCTGCGGCAGCCATCGGCTTGCTGGGCATCACGCTGGTGTTTGGCCGTTCCAAGTACGGCGCTGTGAACTGGATCTCCTTGGGGCCGCTGTCCTTCCAGCCCTCGGAAATCGCCAAGCTGTGCTATATTTTTGCCGGTTCCGCTACGCTGGAGCGGCTGTTCCACAAGCGGAACATCACGCTGTTCATTGTTCTGACCGGTGTATGCATCGGCCTGCTGGGCCTGATGAGTGACTTCGGGACCGCCGCGATTTTCTTTGTGACCTTCCTGGTCATCGCATACCTCCGCTCCGGCGATTTTGCCACGCTGTCCCTGATCTGCGGCGGCGCGGTGTTCGGCGCGGGCATCATCGTGAAATTCAAACCTTATATCCTCAGCCGCTTCGCCTCCTGGGGCCACGCCTGGGAAGCCGCCTCTACAACCGGTTACCAACAGACCCGGACCATGTCCGCCGCCGCCTCCGGGGGCCTGCTGGGCATGGGAGCAGGGAAGGGCTGGCTCCACCGTATTCCCGCGGCGGATACGGATCTGGTATTCGGAATGCTGTGCGAGGAGTGGGGCCTGCTGATCGCCGTGCTGGCGGTGTGCGCCATCATCACCCTGGCTTTCTTCGCCGTCCGGGCCTGCCGGGTGGGACGCTCCAGCTACTATATCATTGCCGCCTGTGCGGCCGGGTCCCTGCTGGTGTTCCAGACCTGCCTGAATGTGTTTGGCTCGGTGGACCTGCTGCCCCTCACCGGCGTGACCTTTCCCTTTGTTTCCAACGGCGGCTCCGCCATGATGTCCGCCTGGGGCCTGCTGGCCTTTCTGAAGGCCACGGACACCCGGGAGAATGCCAGCTTTGCCATCCGGCGGGGGCCGGGGCGGGAGCTGACGGAGGAGGCTCGTCTCCGGGCGGAGCCGGTGGGCGACCCCTTTGCGGAGAAGGAGGAGAGCCATGAAGAAGATTGAACAGCGGGCAGTAGTCTGCGGTATCCTGGCGCTTCTGCTGGCGGCGGGACTTGGTGTGTTTCTGGTCAAATATCTGCTGAACGGTGGCGACTGGGCTTCCTCGGCCTTTAACCGCCACTTGTATAACACCGACGGTCAGTTGGTGGTGGGCACGGTTCTGGACCGGGACGGAGATGTGCTGTCCGCCGGAGAGGACGGCAAACGGACCTACTACAAGGATGAGACTGTCCGCAAGGCGACGCTTCATGCGGTAGGCGATCTCCAGGGAAATATCGGTACCGGGGCGCTGAATGCCTTTGCCGACAAGCTGACGGGCTATAACCTCCTGAACGGCGCATTCGGCGCCGACCGGGGCTCGGAGCTGTATCTTACCATCGACGCCCGCTATAACTACGAGGCGTATCAGGCGCTGAACGGCCACTCCGGCACGGTAGTGGTGTACAATTACAAAACGGGTGAGATTCTGTGTATGGTTTCCGCCCCCAGCTATGACCCGCTGCATGTTCCCAAGGACATTGAGACCAACGACCGCTACAAGGGTGCCTATTTGAACCGCTTTTTGTCCTCTACGTTTACCCCCGGCTCCGTCTACAAGACCGTGACACTGGCAGCGGCGCTGGAGCAGCTTCCGGACATTGAAAACCGCACCTGGACCTGCACGGGCAGCGTCCAGATCGGGGACGAGACCATTATTTGCTCCGGCACCCACGGAGAGCAGCACATCGGCGACGCCTTCGCCAACAGCTGCAACGTGGCCTTCGCTCAAATGGCGGAGGAATTAGGCGCGGATACGCTGAAAAAGTATACGGAAAAGGCGGGGCTGACGGACAGCTATTCCATCAACGGCCTGCCTACCGCGAAAAGCACCTTTGATTTTAACGGCATCACCGATGGACAGCTGGGCTGGGCCGGTGTGGGCCAGTACAAGGACCAGGTGAATCCCTGCTCCCTGATGGTCTATATGGGCGCCGTGGCAAACGGCGGCAAGGCGGCAAAGCCCTATCTCATTCAAAAGACCGTCTCCCCGCTGGGAATCCCGTCCCTGCCCCATGTGACGACCAGGACCGGGACACTGATTTCCTCTGGTACGGCGTCGAAGCTGGCGGACATGATGGCAGCCAACGTGGAAAAAACTTACGGCACCAAACGGTTCCCGAACATGGACATCTGCGCCAAGTCCGGTACCGCCGAGGTGGGGGAGGGGGAGACGCCCCACGCCTGGTTTGCCGGGTTCCTGCGGAATGAGGACGCGCCCTACGCATTTGTAGTCCTGGTGGAAAACGGCGGCGGCGGAAGCTCTGTGGCAGGTACTGTGGCGGGCAAGGTGCTGGATATCATGGTAAATGGATACTAAGGAGAATTGATATGAAAGACACGAAAAAGGGACCGCTGTCCACCCGGCAGATCAACGGAGGGGCTATCCTTTCCGGAATCGGGTTCCTGCTGTATCTGGCTGCACGGGCCCTGGGCTGGGAACTGGCGGCGGACATCATCTGCATCGTATTCGGCGTGATCGCTGTGCTGACATTCCTTGCTGCTGCCGTGGGCCGGCAGAAGGACAAGGAGCTGGTGAGTTACAGCCTGCTCTGGGGCACTGGGGCACTGGCCCTGCTGCTGGGCGGATGCGCGGTGTTGACCATCAAAATAAAGCTGGGACTGTAAAAAGAAAAGCAGCTTGTCGAAAAAGACTTTTCGACAAGCTGAAGAGAGGAGCCGACGGCTCCTCTCTCTTTTTGGCGTCTAAGGGGGATGAAATCACCCTTGAATTTAGAACGCGGGGACAACAGCGCCGGCGTACTTCTCCTGGATAAAGTCGCGGACGGCATCGGAATGCAGAGCATCCACCAGAGCCTGAACGGCGGGGTTGTTCTCGTTGCCTTCCTTGACCACCAGGATGTTCACATAGGGAGAGTCAGCATCCTCAATCGCCAGGGCGTCCTCCACGGGGTTGAAGCCGGCTTCCAGTGCATAGTTGACGTTGATGACAGCGATGTCAACCTCGGTCAGAGCGTTGGGGACCATGGCGGCCTCCAGCTCGGTGAAGGTCAGGTTCTTGGGATTCTCCACGATGTCGTTGGGAGTGGCATCCAGGCCGGCATCGTCGCTGAGCTTGATCAGGCCCTGGGCCTCCAGCAGCAGCAGGGCGCGGGCTTCGTTGGTCACGTCGTTGGGGACGGCCACGGAAGCACCGTCGGCCAGCTCGTCCAGAGAGGTGGTCTTACCGGCGTAGATGCCCATGGGCTCGATGTGGACGCCGGCCACGCTCACCAGGTGGGTGCCGTTCTCAGCGTTGAAGTTGTCCAGATAGGGGACATGCTGGAAATAGTTGGCGTCCTCAGCGCCCTCCTCCACGGCGGTGTTGGGGACCACATAGTCGCCGTAGACGTGGACCTGCAGGTCAATGCCCTGCTCAGCGAGGATGGGAACGCAGACTTCCAGGATCTCGGCGTGGGGAGTGGCGGAAGCGGCCACGTTCAGCACGGTGGTCTCGGCGGGAGTTTCGGTCTCAACGGGCTTCTCTTCCGCGGCAGGGGTCTCCTTGGAGCCGCCGCAGGCGGCCAGGGACAGGCACAGCGTCAAAGACAGTGCCAGAGTCAGCAGTTTTTTCATTGTTCTTTTCCTCCAATATTTCTGGGATATTTTATTTCATACGGCTGTCTGGAATTCCGGAGACAGGCGGTGAAACCGGTGAAGTGGAAATTTACTTGGTGTGGGTGAAGCGGAAAAGCAGTTCCAAAGGCTCAAAACCCTTCTTGTGTCCACTGTCCAGGCGCTTGTCAATGCGGTTGGACACATGGCTGAAAACGGATTGAATGAGCTGCACCAGGACGATCAGGAAAATAACCGTCACCAGCAGCATGGGGGGATAGCGGCGCTGGTAGCCGTACCGGATGGCCAGGTCGCCCAGGCCGCCTGCGCCGATGGCGCCTGCGATGGCGGTGTAGGCCAGGATGGTGACGATGGAGATGGCGCCGCCCAGTACCAGAGAGGGCTTTGCCTCCGGCAGGTAGACCTTCCAGACGATCTGGAACGTGGACGCGCCCATGGACTGGGCCGCCTCCACCACGCCGGCGTCCACCTCTGCCAGAGAGGTCTCCACCATACGGGCAATGAAGGGAGCCGCCGAAACCACCAGGGGAACGATGGCGCCCCGGACACCGATTTTGGTGCCCACGATGAGTTTGGTGAAGTCCATGATGGCCACCATCAGGATGATGAAGGGGAGGGAGCGGCCCACGTTAATGATCCAGCCCAAAACTTTGTAGATGATGTTGTTGGGCCGGATGCCGTGGGGCTGGGTCAAGATGAGGGCTACGCCCAGAGGCAAGCCCAGCAGGTAGGCGAACACCGTGGAGATGCCGGTCATGACCAGGGTATCAATGGTGCCGTCCAGCAGCAGGGGGCCGTATTTGGTCCAGAATTCGGCAGTCAGCAGATCAGCCATGGTATTCCACCTCCTCCGCGGAAACGTTGGGCTGAGAACGGATGTAAGAGAGAGCTTTGGCGGCCTCGTTGGGGTCATCAGGCAGCCCCAGCAGCATGGTGCCGAAGGCCTTGCCGTCAATGTTGCGGGTGTCGGCGCCCAGAATGTTCACCTTCACGCCCAGGTCGATGGCGAGGGAGGCAATGAGGGGTTGGTACGCCGTGCCGCCGTTGAAGGCCACGCGGACGGCGTGGGTTCCGGCGGGATACTGGGACACGCTGACGCCGCCGGGATACACGAGGCGGCGGGCTGCGTCGGTGGAGGGATGGGAGAAGATGTCTTCCACATTACCCTGCTCTGCCACGACGCCGCCGTCCAGAATAGCGACCCGGGAGCAGATCTCCTCGATGACGCTCATCTGGTGGGTGATGACCACCACGGTGACGCCCAGCTTGGCGTTCAGGTCCTTCAGCAGAGCCAGAATAGAAGCGGTGGTGGTGGGATCCAGCGCGGAGGTGGCCTCGTCACAGAGGAGCACCTTGGGGTCCGTGGCCAGAGCACGGGCGATAGCTACCCGTTGCTTCTGACCGCCGGAAAGCTGGGAGGGATAGGCGTCGGCCTTGTCGGCCAGGCCTACGATCTCAAGCAGCTCCAGAGCCCGCTTTTTCGCCTGGACGGCGGGAACGCCGCTGAGCTCCATGGGGAAGCACACGTTTTTCAGGCAGGTGCGCTGCATCAGCAGGTTGAAGCTCTGGAAGATCATGGTCACGTCCCGGCGAGCCAACCGCAACTCCTTTTCGGAGAGGGCCGTCATCTCCTTGCCGTCCACAGTGACGGTGCCGGAGGTGGGACGCTCCAGCAGGTTGATACACCGGACCAGCGTGGATTTGCCCGCGCCGGACAGACCGATGATGCCGAAGATCTCACCCTGTTTGATATCCAGATTGATGTCTTCCAGGGCATGGACGGCGGTATCGCCGTCGCCAAAGGTCTTGGTCAGATGCTGAATCTGAATGATGGATTCGCTCACGATATCGAATCTCCTTTATGTATATTTGTTGCAACAAAAAAGTCCTTGATGCCATGCATCAAGGACGACAGATTTGCCGTGGTACCACCTTGGTTCGCACACTTTCTCACGAAAGCGGCCTTTGAGAGTGCCAGCACACTCCTGCGCTGTGACGTGCGCTCACGTCGTGACCTATGCGCTCGCAGTCGGCCACGCAACTCCGAGACCATGTTCGGCAAGCCCTTCTGTACCTCTTTCCACCATACGAGGCTCTCTGTGACGTATCTGCCTGCTTACTCTTCTCTTCATCGTCTTTGCGGTATGAAATTGTTTTGCTATCTGCTGTGTAGTTTACACGTTATCACTTTTTCTGTCAACGGTTGAAATGAACAGAAACGGCTAAAATGGGCTTGGCAAAACTGGTCATAATTTACAAGGCGGCAAAAATTTCTGTCGAAAGATCGGGTATCGGATTGAAAGAGGAAGGCAAAACTGCTATCATAACTAATCATTTAAAGGGGGCAGCAGCATGAAATATCGACATGACCAGAATTTCATCATGCGTTGGCTGCGGGACCTGCTGTGCGGCTTCCTGATCGGCGCCGGGGCCATTTTGCCGGGTGTTTCCGGCGGTGTGTTGGCGGTGGTGTTCGACATTTACCGCCCCTTTATGGAGACCCTGACCCATCCCCGAACCGCTGTGCCGAAGTATTGGAAATGGCTTTTGCCCATCGGCCTGGGCTGGTGCGCGGGCTTTCTGGGATTTGCGAAGGGCATCGCCGCCGCTATGGATATTTCAGATACCGTGACGGTGTGGCTGTTTATCGGCCTCATCGTGGGCACGGTGCCGTCCCTGTTTCGGGAGGCAGGGAAGGAGGGGCGTTCCGCCGGCTCCTGGGTAAGCCTGCTGCTATGCGCCGCCGCTGTGTTCGCCGGGCTGTACTATGTCAGCCGGGTGGTTCATGTGGAGGTCACACCGAATTTCTGGTGGTACAACTTCTGCGGCGTGCTGTGGGGAGCCGGTATCGTTATCCCCGGCATGACCTCTTCCTCGGTGATGATGGCCCTGGGGCTGTATCAGCCCATGCTGGAGGGTTTGGCCCGGTTGGACCTGCTGGTGCTGGCGGCCTGCCTGCCGGGACTGGCGCTGTCGGTGGCGCTGCTGGCAAGGCTGGTAAGCTGGTTTTTCCACCGCTATTATTCCGTGGCGTTCCATGGGATATTGGGCATTGTGATGGCCTCCGCGCTGGTTATCATCCCCACGGAATATGCGGGAGCGGGGGAGATGGCTCTGTCGGCTCTGTGCTGTGTGGGCGGCTTCTTGCTGGCTTTCTTTCTGGCCCGGCTGGATAAAAGAATACAGGGGACTTAAAAAGGACGCTCGAAAGAGCGTCCTTTTTTGCTTACAGTTTTACGATACCGGCCTCCACCAGCTTCTGCAGGCTCATCAGGATGCCCAGCTTGGCGTGGTACCAGGTCAGGCCACCCTGGAAGTAGACGGCGTAGGGCTCCCGGATGGGGCCGTCGGCGGACAGCTCGATGCTGCTGCCCTGGACGAAAGCGCCCGCCGCCATGATGACGTCGCTGTCGTAGCCGGGCATGGCCCAGGGCTCCGGGGTGACATAGCTGTCCACGGGAGCGGCGGACTGGATGCCTTTGCAGAAGGCTACCATGGCCTCCCGACTGCCCAGAGTGACGGCCTGGATGATGTCGTGGCGGCTCTCCGTGGCATTGGGGACACAGGCAAAGCCCAGCTTTTCGTAGATATTCGCGGCAAAGACAGCGCCCTTCAGAGCGCCCGCCACCACGGTGGGGGACAGGAACAGGCCCTGATAGAAGGCGGGCATCAACCCCAGGTTGGCGCCGACCTCCTGGCCCAGGCCGGGGGCGGAGAGACGGTAGGCGCACCGCTCCACACACTCCTTCGTGCCGCAGATGTAGCCGCCGATGGGGGCCAGGCCGCCGCCGGGGTTTTTAATGAGGCTGCCGACTACCATATCGGCGCCCATGTCGGAGGGCTCGATGCGCTCCACGAACTCGCCGTAGCAGTTGTCCACCATGACCTTCACGTCCGGCTTCACGGACTTGCAGAAAGTAATCAGCTCGCCGATCTGCTCCACGGAGAAGCTGGGGCGGGTGGCATAGCCCTTGGACCTCTGGATGGTGATGAGCTTGGTCCGGTCATTGATCTTTTCCCGAATGGCGTCGTAGTCAAAGGAGCCGTCGGGCTTCAGGTCGGCCTGGGCGTAGGTGACGCCATATTCCTTCAGAGAGCACTTGCTCTCCCGGATGCCGATGACCTCCTCCAGCGTGTCGTAGGGGGCGCCCACGGGGGAGAGCAGCTCGTCGCCGGGCAGCAGGTTGGCGGACAGGGCCACCGTCAGGGCGTGGGTGCCGCAGGTGATTTGGGGACGGACAAGGGCGGCTTCGGTGTGGAACACATCGGCGTAGACCCGCTCCAGGTTGTCGCGGCCCTCGTCGTCGTAGCCGTAGCCGGTGGTGGCGGCGAAGTGGGTGGCGTTGACCTTATTTCTCTGCATGGCGGTCAGAACCTTGCCCTGGTTGTACTCCGCCGTCTGGTCAATCTCATCAAAGCGGGGACGCAGGCTTTCCAGAACCGTTTCCCCGTATTCATACACAGCCCGGCTGACGCCAAGCTGTTCGTACATCTTCTCAATTTCCATGATTTCCATCCTTTTTTACGTATTTCTCACACAAATGCAGATTATAACAGGCAAGTCCGGAAATGGCAAGCAAAATCGCCGGCTGAGGTGAAAATCTTGCAATCAGTGGAAAAAACCGCTACAATGTGAGTAAAAAACAGAGAGGATGAAACACAAATGGACTGCCGTGTGATCCAAATGGAGCAGGATCCCCGTAAGGCCCACTTTGAGTATTTCCACGCCATGGCCAACCCCTATGTGGGGCTTACGGTGAATGTGGATGTCACGACCTTGCTGGAGTTGGTAAAAGAGACTCATAGCAGCTTTTTCCTGACGTTCCTCTATGCGGCCTCCCGGGCGGCCAACAGCGTGCCGGAGCTGCGGCGGCGCATCCGGGGAGAGCAGATGGTGGAGTATGACTGGTGTCCATCCTCGCATACGGTAGCCCTGGCGGATGGCTCTTACTGCTATTGCGGCTTGCGGGCGGATATGCCGCTGGCGGATTTCCTGCCCTACGGAAAAGCCGCCCAGGAACGGGCAAAAGAAGCACCCTCCCTGAATGACGGCACAGACTCGGAAAGCTTGTTTTTTATTTCCTGTGTGCCCTGGGTCAGCTATACGGCTATGGTGCAGCCAACGCCGATCCCGGCGGACAGCAATCCCCGCATAACCTGGGGGAAATATTTTCGGCAGGGGGAACGGACTCTGCTGCCGGTGACCCTGCTGGCCCATCACGCACTGGTAGACGGCATCCATATCGCCCGGTTCTATGAGGCGTTGGACCGGGAACTGGCAGCTATTGCGGAAGGGAGCGCGTAAAGCAGATGCCCCTGAACCTGCGGAAGTGGAGAGGCAACTGACATAAAAAGCGGCACGTGCAAGCGTGCCTCTCAGGCTGTCGATAAACCCGGAAATATAGGAAAACGGGAAGGAAGGGTGTGCGCGGGGAACCCAGGAAGGGTGCCCTGCGC
>CAMAZB010000048.1 GCA_945862785.1 uncultured Clostridia bacterium
CAGTATGGCATATCTGCTCCTCACGGTACAGGTACGTGTTATTTACCGTTTACAATGATCGGTTACGAATTGTGCAGCAGGGGATATCCGGCATCGGTCAGCGCCAGCTTGATGGCGGCCACGTGGTCGCTGTTGCGGGTCTCCAGAACCAGGGAGACGATGCAGGCACCCACCTCGGAGTCCCGGTCCTCCCGGGAGTGGTTGATGTTGAGAATGTTGGCGCCGCTCTGGCTGACCAGCTGCAGCATTTGCAGCAGGCTGCCGGGCTTATCCAACACCTTGGTGGTCAGCTCCACCAGGCGGCCCGACTTGGACAGGCCCTTGGTGATGACCCGGGACAGGGTGGTCACATCCACATTGCCGCCGGAGACCACGCAGACGGTCTTTTTCTCCGAGACGTCCACCTTGCCGAACATACAGGCTGCCACCGGCGTGGCGCCGGCGCCCTCCGCCACGGTTTTCTGCCCTTCCATCAGCGCCAGGATGGCGGAGGCGATCTCGTCCTCGCCCACGGTGACGATTTCATCCACATACCGCTGGCAAAGCTCAAAGGTCAGATCGCCGGGCTTTTTGACCGCGATACCGTCGGCAATGGTGGAGACGCTTCGCAGCTCTGTGGGCATGCCGGAGTGGCGGGAGAGGTACATGGACGCGGCACCCGCCGCCTGAACGCCGATGATGCGGCAGTCTGGCTTCAGGTGCTTCATGGCAAAGGCGATGCCGCTGATAAGACCGCCGCCCCCGATGGGGACCACCACCTGCTCAACCTCCGGGAGCTGTTCCAGGATCTCCAGGCCGATGGTGCCCTGGCCGGCAATGACCAGGGGGTCGTTGAAGGGATGGGCAAAGGTATAGCCGTGCTCCGCCATCAGCCGTTCCGCTTCTCTGGCGGCGTCGTCATAGACGCCGGGGACCAGAATGACCTCTGCGCCGTAGCCCCGGGTGGCCTCCACTTTGCTGATGGGCGCCCCGGCGGGCATACAGATGATGGATTTGATGCCCAGCTTCGTGGCGGACCAGGCGATGCCCTGGGCGTGATTGCCCGCCGAGCAGGCGATGATGCCGCGGGCCGCCTCCTCCCGGGACAGGGAGCGAATTTTGTTGTAGGCGCCCCGCAGCTTGAAAGCGCCGGTAAGCTGCAGATTCTCCGCCTTGATGTATACGTTTTTCCCCAGCCCCCGGGCCGGGTCCAGAGGTGTCTGCCGGGCTATGCCCTGCAGCGCCATCCTCGCGTCTTCCAGCATTTCCATCGTCAGCATGGGAACGACCTCCTTGTCATGATCTCAAGTGTGCGTGACCGCGGTTGCTTTTACATGGAGATTATACGCCCTATCCTGTCCGGATACAATACGCACCTAGGAGTACAACGTATATTGGGGAAACCGGGACGGCAAAATGCCCGGACAGTATCTTGACAGGGCCTGCCCGCCGTATTAAAATGTACCCGCAAGGGAGTTCTCGTGAAGAGGGCTGAGAGGAGGGTGTTTTCCCTCGACCTCACCTGATTTGGGTAATGCCAACGTAGGGATGCGACACGCTACATTTTTACGACATTCACAGGGCCCGGGCGGACTGACCGCCGTGGGTCCTTTTGTATGTGACAACCCGGGGTGTGGCCGTTCTCTCTTTGCGAGGGGACGGCTTTTTCGCACCTACCCTCCCTTTCTCTCCGGCACATGCCGGGGCTTTGTCCGTCGCGGCCTTTCCGCACGGAAAAGCGGCGGATCGGGGGCACCACCTTCCGCTGCTGCCCTTAGGAGGCTGAGGGCGAAAAATAATGCTGAAACATGAAAGGAGAAACTCTATGAGAACAGCATTATCAATCGCTGGAAGCGATTCCAGCGGAGGCGCCGGCATCCAGGCAGACATCAAGACCATGACGGCCAACGGCGTATATGCCATGACCGCCGTAACGGCTTTGACTGCCCAGAATACGACCGGCGTCACAGACATCCTGGAGGCCACGCCCTCCTTCCTGGCAGCGGAGCTGGACGCCGTATTCACCGATATTTTCCCCGACGCGGTGAAGATCGGCATGGTCTCCTCTGCCGAGCTTATTACCGTCATTGCGGACAAGCTGACCCAGTACGGGGCCAAGCACATTGTGGTGGACCCGGTGATGGTGGCCACTTCCGGCTCCAAGCTCCTGCGGGATGACGCCATCGGCGCCCTGACGGAGCGGCTGCTGCCTCTGGCCGAGGTCCTGACCCCCAACATTCCGGAGGCGGAGATTCTGGCGGACATGAAGATCGAAAGCCCCGCCGATATGGAGACCGCCGCCAGGACCATCAGCGAGAAGTACGGCTGCGCCGTGCTGTGCAAGGGCGGTCACGACCTGAACGACGCCAACGACCTGCTGTGGAAGGACGGCCAGGCCCGCTGGTTCAACGGTCGCCGCATCGCCAATCCCAACACCCACGGCACCGGCTGCACCCTGTCCAGCGCCATCGCCTCCAACCTGGCCAAGGGCATGGACCTGGAGCCTGCTGTGGAGCGGGCCAAAGCGTACATCTCCGGCGCCCTGGGCGCCATGCTGGACCTGGGCCACGGCCGGGGTCCCATGAACCACCTCTTTGACCTCAAGAGCGAGTACTGCGGAGAGGAGTGCTGAGATGAGCGGCCTGTCTGTTTCTGCCCGTCTGCGCCAGGCGGCGGCCCCCATCTGGGAGGAGTGCCTGCGCCACCCCTTTGTCACCGGCATCGGCGACGGCACGCTCGGCGTGGAAAAATTTCAGTATTTCATGCTGCAGGACTACCTGTACCTCTTTGACTATGCCCGGGTGTTCGCCCTGGGCGTGGTGAAGGCCCGGGATCCGAAACTGATGCGAACCTTCGCTGAAAATGTGAACGCCATTCTGGGCGGCGAGATGAACATCCACCGGGCCTACATGGAGCGGCTGGGCATTACCGAAGACCAGGTGTTTGCCGTGAAGCCCGCTCTGGACAATACATCCTACACCCACTATATGCTGGCCGTGGCGGAGTCCGGCGGCCCTATGGAGATCGTGGCCGCCATTCTGGCCTGTTCCTGGAGCTATGCCGAGATCGGCCAGGCGCTGGCAAAGCGCCCCGGCGCCGCGGACCATCCCTTCTACGGCGAATGGGTTCGGGGCTACGCCTCCGAGAACTACGCCGCCACCAATCAGGCCCTCATGGCCCTGATGGACGAACTGGCGAAAGACGCCACCGGTGCCCAGTTTGACCGGCTGGAGGAGATTTTCGTGAATTGCAGCCGCTATGAGCTGGGCTTCTGGGACATGGCCTGGGAGATGCGCGTATGAGCCTGCTGGAATTTGAACACGTCTCCTACCAGTACCCCGGCGAGGATTTTGACATCATCGACGACCTTAGCTTTTCCGTGGAGTCCGGTTCCTTCCACTGTATCATCGGCGTCAGCGGGTGCGGCAAAAGTACTATTTTCCGCATGACCAACGGCCTTTTGCAGCCCAAGTCCGGCACTATTCGGGTGGGCGGAAAGCCCATCGGAGAGCAGAAGCACTACTGCGGCTATATGCCCCAGAAGGACCTGCTTTTCCCCTGGCGGACCATCGGGGAGAACCTGGCGTTGCCCCTGGAGATCAGGGGCGGACTGTCCAAGGCGGAGCGGCGGGAGCGCGTCGACGATGCCCTGGCGGATGTAGGCCTGGAGGGCTGCCGGGACAAGATGCCCGACGAGCTCTCCGGCGGTATGCGCCAGCGGGCGGCCTTTGCCCGCACCATGCTCACCGGCAGCGACCTTCTGCTGCTGGACGAGCCTTTCTCCGCCCTGGATTTCCTTACCCGCATCTCCATGCAGGAGTGGCTGCTGGGCCAGTGGGAAAAGCACAAGAAGACCATCCTCTTCATCACCCACGACGTGGAGGAGGCGGTTTTCCTCTCCGGCAGCGTTCTGGCTGTCACCAGCACGCCCATTCATACCCTGACGGAGGTCCCCGTCCCCGCCACCTATCCCCGGACCCGGGAATGTCTGACCCATCCTGACATGGTGGCCCTGCGGGAGGACCTGATCGATGTGCTGAGAAAGCAGGTGCGGACATGAAACAAGCAAACCGGGGCAATCTGCCCGCGCTGATCTTCCTCTTCGTCTTGCTGCTTCTGTGGCAGCTGGGCGCTATGGAGGTCAACGCCGCCTACATTCTGCCCACTCCTATCCAGATTTTGCAGCGGCTCTGGGAGCTGCGCCTCCCCCTGTTCACTGTCCACCTGCCCGCCACCATGCTGGTCACCGGCGTAGGCCTGCTGATCTCCCTGGCGCTGGGTCTGGGGCTGGCGGTGGTCATGGACTGGAGCCCCCTGCTGCAAAAGTGCCTGTATCCCGTGGTGGTGGCCTCCCAGACCATCCCCACCACTGCCATCGCGCCGCTGTTCGTGCTTTGGTTCGGCTACGGCATCTGGAGCAAGGTGCTGGTGACCGTGCTCATCACCTTCTTCCCCATCACCATCACGGTGTATGACGGCCTTCGTGCCGCCAAGACGGAGATGGCGGAGCTGCTGTTGACCTACGGCGCCACGAAGCGGGACATCTTCTGGAAAATCAAGGTGCCCTGCGCCCTGCCCTATTTCTTCTCCGCCATCAAGATGGCGGTCCCCATGAGCGTCATCGGCGCCGCCATCGGCGAATGGCTGGGCGCCCAGAGCGGTCTGGGGTATTTCTCCCGCCGGATGATGACCCAGCTGGACGGCGCCGGGGTGTTTGCCCCCATCGTCCTGCTCAGCGCCGCCGCCATGCTGGCGGTAGCCGTGGTGGGCCTCATTGAGCGCAAAGCCGTCAAGTGGCGGGGCGAATCCTGAGGGACTCTTATCACTTTGAAAAAATCATATGAATGGAGAATTTTTCGTGAAAAAGTTTACTGCAATGCTTCTTTCCACCGTATTTTGCCTATCCCTGCTGACCGGTTGCGGCGGAAACAATACCGCTGAAAAGCCCGCCGAAAGCGGCGAACTGAAAGAACTGGACGTGGTGCTGGACTGGTATCCCAATGCACTCCACGCTTTCTTGTACGAGGCCATTGAAAAGGGCTACTACGCCCAGGAGGGCCTGAAAGTCAACATCCGCTTCCCCTCCAACGCCAATGACGCCATCTCCCTGGTGGCCGCCGGAAAGGCGGATATCGGCCTTTATTATCAGCAGGATGTCATCCAGGCCCGGGCGGAGCAGAATGTGCCGGTGAAGTCCATCGGCGCTGTGGTCCAGGCCCCTCTGAACATCATCCTGTCTCTGAAGGAGAAGAACATTACTTCCCCCTCCGATCTGGTGGGCAAGACCATCGGCTACGCCGGCACCGAGCTGTCTGAGGCCCTGATCCGCAGCATCATGGAGAACGTGGGTGCGGATTACAGCGACGTGACCATGATCGACGTGGGCTTTGACCTGATGAGCTCCATGACCACCGGCAATGTGGACGCCACCATCGGCTGCCTTGTGAACCACGAGGTCCCCCAGATGGAGGAAGAGGGCTTCGAGGTCAACTGGTTCGATCTGGACGACTACGGCGTGCCCACCTACTACGAGGGCGTGTTCCTGGCCAATGACGAGGCCATCGCTAACGACAGCGAGACCCTGGCGGCCTTCCTGCGGGCGTCCTACAAGGGCTTCACGGATATGCAGGCCAACCCGGCGGAGGCGCTGAACGTTCTCCTTGCCAACCAGAACGAGGAGAACTTCCCCCTGTCCGCGACGGTGGAGGCAAAGAGCATGGATACCCTGCTGCCTCTGATGGAGACCATGACCGCCAAGTTCCTGTCCCAGTCCGACGAGTGCTGGCAGGAGAACATTGACTGGATGCTGGAGCAGGGGCTTATCAACTCCGCACCCGCCCTGGACGATGTGCGGGTGAACCTGGAGTTCTGAGAGAACTAAAAAACACACCTGAGAGGAATTTCTCTCAGGTGTGTTTTTTGTGTGTATGTCAGACTTTGACGGGGCCAAAAATCAGGACATTCACCGGAGCGGATGGGCGATTTGCCCGGCGGGCCACAGGATATCCTGCGCCACCGGCGTATAGAACATGCGGGCCACGGTCTCCGGGTCCCGGGTCATCCCCAGGATCCACATCATTTTGGCCAGGACGGATTCTGTGGTCATATCGTAGGCCTCCAGAACACCCAGGCTGTTTTTCAGCCGGTGGCCCACATGATACACGCCGAGGTCACTCCCCTCATTTTCCACCTGGGTGGTGAGGATCACGAACTTGCCCTTCTGCTTCCATTCCCGGATACAGTCGTAAAAATCTCCGGTGTCGGGTACGCCGCCCACGCCGAAGCTCTCGATGATGAGCGCGTCATTCCGGGCAAAAAGGAAATCCAGAACCTCCCGGCTCATCCCGGGGATCAGCTTGACCAGGGAGACTTTGGTGTCCAATTCTTCGTAAAAATGGGGGATGGAGCCGCACTCCTGGCGGATATAGCGGAGCAGAATGCCGTCCCGCAAAACGCCCAGATAGGGGTAGTTGATGCTGGAAAAGGCGTGAAAACTCTTGGACCTGGTCTTTTTGGCCCGGGTCCCCAGGATCACCTTATTGTCAAACACGATGGAGATACCCGGCAGATCCTCTGTGGCGCAGCGAAAAGCGTTCATCAGGTTTTCCTTTGAATCAGTGGAGTCAAAGCCGATGGGCTTCTGGGCGCCGGTGAGGATGATGGGCTTGGGGCTGTTCTGCACCATGTAGCTGAGCGCGGCGGCTGTATAGGCCATGGTGTCCGTCCCGTGGGTCAGGACGAACCCGTCATAGGACCAGTAGTGCTCCCGGAGGCACCGGACGATGGTCTGCCGGTGAATGGGCGTCATGTTGGTACTATCCAGATTCAAAAGCTGGACACAGTCCGCCTGACAGATATCGCGGATGGAGGGAATATGGCTCAAAAGCTGCTCGGTGGTCAGCTCCGGGGCAAGGCCGGTTTCCGTGATTTCAGAGGCAATGGTACCTCCCGTGCCGATCAAAAGAATGTGTTTCATACCGTTTCCGCAAAAAACCGTGCCCTTTGTGGGCATTGGCTTTTCCTGCGGACCTCCTCAAATAGTGATGGGACCAGATCTCTCCGGACAGAGCTGGGATGTTCCAAATCAGGCCTGGCGGCGGGAGAGCTCTTCCTCCGCGGCACGCATGGTGCGCCGCAGGAAGATGGCGCTGAGGGTGAAGGAGGCGATCTCCGCGATGGGAAAAGACCACCAAACCAGCTCCAGCCGTCCGCTTTGGGCAAGAAGCCACGCTGCCGGCAGCAGGACCACCAGCTGGCGGCAGATGGAGACCATCATGCTGTACAGAGGGTTGCCGATGGCCTGGCAGACGGAGCCCGCGATGATGCAGAAGCCCGCCAGCAGGAAGGAAATGCTGATGATACGCAGAGCGGGCACGCCGATGGCGGTCATTTCCGCGGAAGCGTCGAACAGCGTCAGCAGGGTAGCGGGGGCAAGCTGGAACACGGCAAAGCCCACTGTCATAATGCATACGGCGGTGCAGATCGTCAGCCGCACCGTCCGCTTTACCCGGTCCATCCGGGCGGCGCCGTAATTATAGGAGATAATGGGCAGCATACCGTTGTTCAGGCCGAACACCGGCATGAAGATAAAGCTCTGAATTTTGAAATAAGCGCCGAATACCGCGGTGGCGGTGGGGGTAAATACGAACAGAATTTTGTTCATGCCGAAGGTCATCACGGAGCCAATGGACTGCATCACGATGGAGGGCACGCCCACCCGGTAGATCTCCCGGACCACAGGCTTGTCCCAGCGGATCAGGCGGAGACGAATGCGGATATCCGGGTTATACTTCAAATTCAGCAGGATCGCCAGCAGGGCGCCCACGAACTGCCCCAGCACCGTGGCCACCGCCGCGCCGGTGACACCCATTTTAGGCATCCCGCACAGGCCAAAAATGAAGACGGGGTCCAGAATGATGTTGATGACGGCACCGATGAGCTGGGTCACCATGGAGAGCATGGTGCGGCCGGTGGACTGGAGCAGCCGCTCAAAGCAGAACTGGCAGAACAGACCTACGGACAGCCCCAGGCAGATGCGGGTATAGGCGGTGCCCATCTCTACGATCTCCGGCACGGTCTTGGCCTGGGCCATGAAGAAGGGACGGGACAGGAAAATGCCGATCAGGGCAAAGACGACGGCGCTGCACAGGGACAAAAAGATGCCCGTACCGGCAGCCCGGTCGGCCATGTCCTGCTTCTTCTCACCCAGAGAGCGGGACAGCAGGGCGTTGATGCCCACGGCGGTGCCGGCGCCTACGGCGATCATCAGATTCTGGAGAGGAAAAGCCAGTCCCACGGCGTTAAAAGCGTTCTCACTGATGCGGGAGACGAATACACTGTCCACGACGTTGTACAGGGCCTGGACCAGCATGGAGATCATCATGGGGATGGCCATGCCGGCAAGCAGACGCCCTACCGGCTGTACGCCCATTTTGTTTTCCCCGGGTGCTGCGCCCGGGGCGAGGGTATTGTTACACATGATAGGGAGTTCCTTTCTGTTTTTTCATGGGGGTGACAGAAAAAGGACGCGGCTCTTGCAGCCGCGCCTTTTCAGGTGCTTTTACTTTTTCAGCTCGCCGGTGGCCAGCTGGGTCAGGTAGGCATTCAGGAAACCATCAAGGTCGCCGTCCATGACGCCGTCGATGTTGCTGGTTTCAAAGCCCGTCCGGGTGTCCTTTACCATCTGGTAGGGCATAAACACGTAGGAGCGGATCTGGCTGCCCCACTCGATCTTCATCTGCACACCTTTGATGTCGGAGATCTTCTCCGCGTGCTGCTGGGCTTTCAGCTCCAACAGCTTGGCCCGCAGCATCTTCATGCAGTTGTCCTTGTTCTGGAACTGGCTGCGTTCCTGCTGGGAGGCCACCACGATGCCCGTGGGCTTGTGGATCAGACGGACGGCGGAGGAGGTCTTATTGACGTGCTGGCCGCCGGCGCCGGAAGCCCGGTAGACCTGCATTTCAATGTCTTCCTCACGAATCTCCACGGAGTTGTCGTCCTCCAGCTCCGGCATCACCTCGATGGCGGCGAAGGAGGTCTGGCGGCGGGCGTTGGCATCAAAGGGAGATACCCGGACCAGCCGGTGGACGCCGTTCTCACTCTTGAGAAGGCCATAGGCGTTCTCACCCTCGATGGAGATGGCGGCGGACTTGATGCCTGCCTCGTCGCCTTCCTCGTAGTCCAGAATTTTGTAGACAAAGCCGTGGCGCTCAGCCCAGCGGGTATACATGCGGTAGAGCATCTGAGCCCAGTCCTGGGCCTCGGTGCCGCCGGCACCGGCGTGGAACTGCAAAATGGCGTTGGAGTTGTCATACTCACCGGAGAGCAGGGTGGTCATCCGGGTCTCCTCCACCCGCTCTTCCAACTCGGCAAACTCGCTTTTCAGCTCCTCCAGGATATCGGCGTCATCTTCCTCCTGTCCCATCTCACACAGGGTCGTCAGGTCCTCCCAGGAGGCGATCAGCTTCTCTTGCCGGGTCACCTTGTTCTGGAGCTGCTTGAGCCGCATCTGTACCTTCTGAGAGCGTTCCAGGTCATTCCAGAAGCCGTCCTGGGCGGTCTCGTCCTCCAGACGCGCGGCCTCCTGCTTCGCACTTTCGATGTCCAGCGCGGCGGACAGCTTGTCCAGCTCCGGGCCAAGGTCCCGCAGCTTCTGCTTATAAACGTCATATTCGATCAAAGCCATGGCGGTTCTCCGTTCTTTCGAATTTCATTAGCCATAGTATTATATAGGAAGGGAATTTATTTGTAAAGGGAAACCTGGAATATCGCAAAAATAAGGCGTTGACGAATGTATATTCATAATTTGTTCATGATTACAAGGGCGCTTTCAGCTATCTTATAGTCAGGAAAGTTATGTAACCGTGTTTCTGAGTTTTTTTGACATTTGATGGAGGGTTGTCTATGAACAGATTTTGGAAAATGAAGCTGCCGGCCTTCCTGCTGGCCATGGTCATGGTCATCGGCATGGTCCCCGCGGCTTCCGCGGCAAGAGCGGATATCAGCTACGATGTGGACGCGGGCAAGTACATTGCTATTGATGATTTGGATTTTTCTGATTATTTTGATGATGAGACTACCAGCCGGACCGAGTCTCTCAAATATCTGGAGTTCACCAGAGCCGACGATTTTGATGACTACGGTTATTTCTATGCCTACGACAAAGACCGTGACCGGGTGCCGGTGGATTATGATGATCTGCTTGACGGCACCTTCTATGTAGACAAGGATGATGTTGACAGCCGCGACGAATATGAACTGTCTGGCCTGCGTTTTTATGCTGATAAGGACGCTGAGAGCGAAACGCTCTCCTTTACCTTTAAGTGCTACGGCGATGAGCGCTCCTCTTATACCGGCTACTTGGAGATCAGCATCGATGGTGGTAGCAGCAGCGGTAGCAGCACCAGAGGTGACATCGTCCTGGAGGTCGATGCCGATGATGAGGAGACTGTCAGCGCAAAGTCTTTCAAGTCCTTCTTTGACAAAAAGAGCAACGAGACCTTCGAGTACATGTATTTCTACAACATTCCCAGCAAGCTGGATAACTACGGCTACTTCTACAGCCGCAACAAGAACGATAAGGAGACCTCCATCGACGCGGAAGATCTGGCGGACGCCGAGTTCTACTACGACAGCGACGATGTGACCTCTACCGGTGAATACACCCTGACGGACCTGACCTTCGTCGCCGAGGAGGATGCGGACGGCAAGACGGTCAGCTTGCCCTTCTACGTTGTGGGTGATGAGGGCGATAAGATCAAGGGCACCCTGACCATCGAGATTGGCAGCGTCAAGAGCTCTTCCTCCAAGGGCGATATTGCCTATACAGCAGAGCCCTCCAAGGAAGTGGAGTTCGACGAGGAAGACTTTTACGACTTCCTGGATGATAACTACAGCAAGGACCTGAAGTACGTCGTGTTCACCGATGCCAGCGACCTGCGCTCCACCACCGGCTATGTGTATTACCGCTACGACACCAGATCCGAGGTGGAGTTTGACGACGACCTGGAGGACTACTACTTCTATTACGACAAAGAGAGTAACGTGCCCAGCAACGCCGATGAGGACGAGATCTATCCTCTGGATGACCTGAGCTTCGTGGCCAGCAAGAGCTTCACCGGCTCCGTGACGCTGAAATTCCGTGCTTATTACTCCACCACTACGTCCTCCAGCTACAAGGAGGGTACTGTGGTCATCGACTCCGGCAAGAGCAGCACGAGCACCAGCGGCAAGGGAGACATCAACATCAAACTCAAGCCCGGTACCGAGGCAGAGTTCGACCCCGATGACTTCAATGATGTTTTCCAGAAAGAGTACAAGAGCTCCGATTTTGAATATCTGATCTTTACCGACTCCCAGAATCTGGTCTCCTACAACGGCGACGTCTATTACAACTATGGCCGTTCTTCTGCCAAAAAGTTTACCGCCAGCTCCCTGGAGGATGCCAAGTTCTATTACAATGAGAAGGATGTCAGAAGCAGCGACAAGAACGCCTATGCCCTGGAGGACATCAGCTTTGTGGCGGCCAGCACCTTCTTTACTTCCGTGACGCTGGAATTCCGCGCTTACTATTCCTCCTCCAAGTATGTGGACGGTACTGTGGTGATCACGCCGGACGGCGTTTCCACCAACAATATCTCCAGCTACGTTGGCAATATCCGCTATTCTACCACCGGCACCAATGTCCAGATCAACGCCAATGACATCGC
Organism: uncultured Clostridia bacterium; assembly: GCA_945862785.1. Taxonomy (GTDB): domain Bacteria; phylum Bacillota; class Clostridia; order Oscillospirales; family Oscillospiraceae; genus Oscillibacter. Next base: position 11,688 of record CAMAZB010000048.1, read on the forward strand.
CCGGTTCTTCAGCAAGAACTGCCCCGGCTTTACCCTGCAGTATGTGACGCTGGGCGGCGTGCCCGCCACCGGCAGCCTGTACTATAACTATTACGGCACCAGCAAGTTCGGCGCCGGCCAGGGCCGGATGCAGCTGACCAGCTACAACTGCTCCAGCTATATACTTTACGCCAATCCCACCGCGGCCAGCCAGTATGCGCTGACGGAACTGACCTATGTGCCCAGCGGCCGCAACTACTGCGCTGCCATTCCCTTCACCGCCTACGGCACCGGTGGCCGGTCTGTCTCCGGTACCATTCTGATCAGCGTGACCAACGCCGTGGTCTACGAGGTCTACGGCGTGACGCCTAAGAACACCCCTGTCACGTTCCCGGCATCCGCTATTTATGAAAGAGTCCTGAGTGCTACCGGCTCCGCACTCCACAGCATCCAGCTCCTGAGCGTGCCCAACTATGCGGTCGGCACGGTCTATGCCGGCACTGCTGCCGCAAACACTTATACCCGCTACACTTACGCCGGCGGGACCAACTCTATGAACCAGCTTCGCTTTGTGCCCAACAGCACATATACCGGTTCTGTGGAGATTCCCTATGTGGCGCTGAACAGCAACGGTACTGCCATTGCCTCCGGCGTGTTCTCCCTGGGCGTGGTGAGTGCCCGTAAGAACTTCTCCGACATGGCCACTTCCACCTGGTGCTATAAGTACGTGGTGGAGCTGTCCGACGCCAAGGTCATTGACGGCTACACCGACGGCACCTTCAAGCCCAACAACACCATCACCTATGGCGCGGCGCTGAAGCTCATCATGCTGGCCGCCGGTTATCCTGAGCAGGCTCCCACTACCAAGAACAGCCCCTTCAGCGGCTATCTCGCCAAGGCACGGGCTGAGGGCATCATCACCAAGAGCGATGTCAATCTGACCAAACCCATCACCCGCCTGCAGGTTGCCCAGCTGGCCGCCGGCGCCATGAAGCTGGACACCAACAGCCAGTCCAGCGTGAAGCCCTTTACTGACACCAATGATGCTTCCGTTCAGGCCCTGAACGCGGCGGGTATTGTGGAAGGCTACTTCTCCAATGGCACCAGCACTTTCAAGCCCAACAACACCCTGACTCGCGGCCAGGTGTCCGCTATCGTGTGGCGGATGCGGAACTACAACAAGTAAAGGGTTCT
>CAMAZB010000049.1 GCA_945862785.1 uncultured Clostridia bacterium
CGGCACCTCCAGGACCAGGTCCGCACCGCTCTGAACAGCGGCGCAGGCCCGCGCCCGGCGGCCCACGATGGCAAAGTCGCCCCGCTGGACGAAGTTGCCGCTCATAGCGCACACCACCGGCGTATCCTCCCCCAGCAGGCACCGGATCTCCTGCAGCAAATGGACGTGTCCCATATGCATGGGATTATATTCTATTATTACACCCGCAGCCTGCACAAAATCCACCTCGAATTGATGACAAAAAAGTGACATTTCGGTAAAAATGGAGGTTGTAACCTGGGAAAACTCTGGTATAATGAGTATCGTGTAGAATTCCGCCCAGGCGCGGAACCCTTTTTGTGTCTATATTTTATATTATTTTCGGAAATGCCGCAAGGCTTTCCACAAGAAGAGGAGACGGTAACTATGAATATTCTCGTCATCAACGCTGGCAGCTCTTCCCTGAAGTATCAGCTTCTGAATCCCGAGACCGGCGACCTGCTGGCCAAGGGCCTGTGCGAGCGCATCGGCATCGACGGCAAGTTCACCTACAAACCCCAGGTGGAGGGCAAGAAGGTGCTGGATGCCATTGATGTTGCTATGCCCACTCATTCCGAGGCCATCCAGGCCGTGCTGGACGCCCTGGTGGACGCTGAGAACGGCGTCATCGGCTCCATGAAGGAGATCGACGCTGTTGGCCACCGCGTGGTGCACGGCGGTGAGGCCTTCAACAAGTCCGTCCTCATCACCGACGAAGTGATGAAGGCCATTGAGGACTGTATCCCCCTGGCTCCTCTCCACAACCCCGCCAACCTGACCGGTATCCGCGCCTGCCAGAAGGTCATGCCCGGCGTGCCTATGGTCGCCGTGTTCGACACCGCCTTCCATCAGACCATGCCCGCCAAGGCTTATATGTATGCTCTGCCCTATGAGTATTACGAGAACGACAAGGTCCGCCGCTACGGCTTCCACGGCACCTCTCACAAGTACGTGGCCGGCCGCGCCGCCGCCATGCTGGGCAAGAAGCCCGAGGAGCTGAAGCTGATCTCCTGCCACCTGGGCAACGGCTCCTCCGTCACCGCCGTTGACGGCGGCAAGTCCGTGGACACCTCCATGGGCTTCACTCCGCTGGCCGGCCTGCCCATGGGTACCCGTGCCGGTGACCTGGACGCCGGTATCCTCCAGTATGTGATGAACAAGTACGGCCTGAGCATCGACGAGATGCTGAATGTGCTGAACAAGAAGTCCGGCGTGGAAGGCCTGTCCGGCGTGTCCTCCGACTTCCGCGACCTGGAGAACGCCGCTGCCGAGGGCAATGAGAAGGCCTCCCTGTCCCGGGAGAAGTTCGCCTATGAGGTGAAGAAGTATGTCGGTGCTTACGCGGCCGCCATGGGCGGCGTGGATGCCATCATCTTCACCGCCGGTGTGGGCGAGAACGACAAGGCTATCCGTGCCATGGTCTGCAAGGGTCTGGAGTACATGGGCGTGAAGCTGGACGATGAAGCCAACAGCGTCCGCGGCAAGGAGACCGTCATCTCCACCGCCGACTCCAAGGTCAAGGTCCTGCTGATCCCCACCAACGAGGAACTCATGATTGCCATGGACACCGCCTCTATTGTCAAGGGCTGATACCGACTGATGCGAAAAGGTCCTCTCTGTCTCCCAGAGAGGACCTTTTTTCACAATTTCAAGATGCAAGGAGACGGAATCATGCAGCTCAATACTCTTTCCATGGTCCATGAATTTTTGAAGCAGCACGTCGCCCCCGGTGCCTTCTGCATCGACGCCACCGCCGGAAAGGGACGGGACACCGCCCTGCTGTGCCGCCTGGCGGGAGACACTGGCCGGGTACTGGCCTTTGACATCCAGGAGAAGGCAGTGACCCAGACAAAAGCCCTGCTGGCAGCGGAGGGCCTCGCTGCCGACGTGATTCTGGACAGCCACGCCCACATGGAACGGTACGCCGCCCCTGAAACCGCGGACTGCGTAGTGTTCAACTTCGGCCGCCTTCCCGGCGGGGACCCTTCTGTTTTCACACAGGTGAAATCCTCCGTGGCAGCCATTGACGCGGGTCTGCGTCTGTTGAAGCACGGCGGTGTCATGGCCATTGCGCTTTACTACGGCAAGGAAAACGGTTATACCGAGCGGGACGCCGTTCTGGAGCATCTGAAAACGCTGGATGATCACCGTTTCTCGGTTCTCTGCTGCGACTGGGCCAACCGCAGGAACGACCCGCCCATGCCCATTTTTATTTGGAAAGAGCGGTGAGCCATTCCCCAAAAGTCTCCCGCCCCATAAGGAGGCGGGAGCAGGTCACGGTTTGGCGTCGCCCACAGAACCGTCGCCTTTCAGCTTATGGTAGACTTTCATGTCCGGACCGCCGGTGCCGGGGATGATGGGCTTCGCCTTTTCCTTACCGTGCTTGGCCTTGCCCTGGATCAGCGGGACCGGCTCCTGATCGTTGCGGGGCTGGGTGTGGGTCCAGTCCGGCCGAGCCATTCCTTTTTTCGCCATAAGATCACCTCGCTAATAGTTTATCCCCGAAAAAAGAAGATATGCGGCCGCGTCTTGCTCCCGTCCGTCCCCCGTGTTATACTGTTTGTGAAAACCATCTGACACGGAGGTACTCCTATGAAAAGCGTCAAGCCCGGCCGGGGCCCGTCGGCCATGGGAGCCGCTGGCTCCATCATCGCCGTCATTTTCGGCATCTTCTGGACCATCGGTGCCGCATCCATGGGCGCGCCGCCCCTTTTCCCGCTGTTCGGCGTGCTGTTCGTCATCATAGGCATCGTCCAGACGGTGTACAATCTCAAAAACGCCACGGGGAAAAACCGCTATTCCTCCTTCGACATCGTAGAGGACGCTGAAGAACCGGACCCCCTGGACCAGCGGTTCGGTGACGGGTGTGGACATACCTCCGGAGATGCCGCCGCATCCGATGGCAGCTTTCGCTTCTGTCCTTACTGTGGCGCAAAGCTTGGCGCCGAATTTGAATTTTGCGGAAAATGCGGCAAAAAGCTGCCGGACATCCAATGAATAAGGAGCCTTTATGAAAATCGGATTACAATTTGCCATGCCCGTAGAGCTCCACGCTCTGCCGGGTGCCAAAGACCTGGAACCCTTTGAAACCGTCTCCGGCGTGTCTTTCTTTGAGATAGCTCCCAATATTCTGGCCTGCGCGGGCGGCGTCAGCAAGGTAAACGCCGCCATGGCTGCCGAAATTTTCTGCCTGAAATACGGCGTGGACCTCATCCTGAACGCGGGAGTAGCAGGCTGCCTCACAGACCTGCCCACCGGAAGCCTGGTGGTGGCCTCAGAGTTCGTCCAGCACGATGTGGACACCACCGCCGTGGGCGACCCCATCGGCCTGGTCTCCACCGTCAACCGGGTGGACTTCCCCACCTGGGCGCCGGGAAAGTGCGTGGAGCTGCTGGGAAAGCTGGGCTTCTCCGCCGTCACCGGCCGGGTTGCTACCGGCGACTGGTTCGCCGTCAAGGGCGACCGGGCCGCCTTCATCCGGGACACCTTCTCTCCCCTGCTGGTAGAGATGGAGGGCGGCGCCATTGCCCAGGTGTGCCTTCGGAACAATGTGAGATTTGCCGCCCTGAAATCCGTATCCGACCGCCTGTTCTCCGATAACCAGGCGGCGGAATACTTTGATTTCGGACAGGCTCTGGAAAACCTGGGCAAGGTCGTTCTGCCCCTGGCCCAGGCACTGCAAAAGGAGGATTTCTGATATGGAACGCATCGCCAGCTTCACCGTGGACCATAACAAGCTGGTCCCCGGCCTGTACTATTCCCGCCGGGACGGCGACACCGTGACCTTTGACCTGCGGTTCAAAAAGCCCAACACCGGAGACTTGCTCTCCAACAGCGAGATGCACTCCGTGGAACACCTCATTGCCACGCTGCTGCGGAACTCCGAGGACAAGGAGGCTGTCATCTACTTTGGCCCCATGGGCTGCCAGACGGGCTTCTACTTCCTGTTCGACAACCGCCTACTGTCCCTGGAGGGCGCCATTGACCTGCTGAAAGAGGTGTTTACCGCCGCCGCGAACTTTGAGGGTGAAATGCCCGGCAAGAGCCCTATCGAGTGCGGAAATTATGTCAACCTTGATGTGGATGCTGGCAAGGCGGTATGCAAGTTCTACGCCGCCCTGATCGCCGATTGGACCGTGGAAAAGCTGTCCTACGACTAATATCACATTTTGCTCACATTTTTCTCTCAAAACCCGTTGACAAATCCAAATTCCATTGATATACTTGATAAGCCGCTTTGAATGGGTCTACAAGTGCGCCCTGGCGCCGCCCCCGACAGCGAGCCCGTAATGAAGGAGTTGAAACATACAATGAACGCAATCATCGTGACCGGCGGCAAGCAGTACAAGGTCGCTGAGGGCGACGTGGTCTACATCGAGAAGCTGGACCAGGAAGCCGGCGACACCGTCAAGTTCGACCAGGTCCTGGCTATCCTGGACGGTGACAAGGCCACCTTCGGTACCCCCGTCGTGGAGGGTGCTTCCGTGGAGGCCAAGATCGTCAAGAACGGCAAGGGCAAGAAGATCCGCATCTTCAAGTACAACGCCAAGAAGGGTTACCGTAAGCGTCAGGGCCATCGTCAGCCTTATACCAAGGTTGAGATCGCCAAGATCTCTGTCTGAGCATGACCACTATCACGTTCCGCATGGAGGGTGACCGGATCACCGGTTTTGACTCTCAGGGCCACAGCGGCTACGCCGAAGCGGGCGCAGACATCGTCTGCGCGGGCATCACCAGCGCTATCCGCCTGGTGGAGACCACCGTCAACGACGTGCTGGGTCTGGCGGCATCCGTGAAGGTCCGGGAAAGCGACACATCCATCTCGTTCCGTCTCCCCGGGGGGCTGGCTCCCACGGCGGAGAGCACCTGTCAGGCGCTGATGACGGGATTGATGGTCTACTTTGCCGAGCTCCACGACGAGTTTCCCGACAATATCGAGGTTTTGGAGGAAGAATGATTCCTCTCCATTCTAAATCTTCAGAAAGGATGGTCCGTATCATGATTCGTATTGGTCTTCAGTTTTTCGCTCATAAGAAGGGCGGCGGCTCCACCAAGAACGGCCGTGACTCCGAGTCCAAGCGCCTTGGTCCCAAGCGCGCCGACGGTCAGTTCGTCAAGGCTGGCAACATTCTGGTTCGTCAGCGCGGCACCCGCATCCATCCCGGCATGAACGTCGGTATCGGCACTGACGATACCCTGTTCGCCAAGGTGGACGGCACGCTCCGTTTCGAGCGCCTGGGCAAGGATCGTAAGCAGGCTTCTGTTTACATCGCCGAGTAATCAGGTTGAGCAAGAGCCCCGAACCGTGCGTTCGGGGCTCTTTTTCGAGGCGTACGCATCCGAGGGCACGGTTTTTCGTGCCTTGGGATGCATACGCCGGGCATACTAGAGAAAAATCGGAGGTGTGTTTCATGGCAACATCTTTTATTGACAAAGCCCGTATCACGGTCCGGGCCGGCAACGGCGGCAATGGCGTGGTATCTTTCCACCGTGAAAAATATGTGGCGGCCGGCGGCCCTGACGGCGGCGACGGCGGCAAGGGCGGCTCCATCATCCTGCAGGTGGACGACAATCTGTCCACCTTGATGGACTTCCGCTATAAACGTAAGTACGTGGCCCCCAACGGCATGGACGGTCAGGGTGCCCGAAAATCCGGCAAGGACGGCGCGGATATGGTCATCCGCGTTCCCCGGGGTACTCTGGTCCGGGACGCCGAGACCAACGAGATCATCAAGGACATGAGCGACAAGGATCCCTACGTTTTGTGCAAGGGCGGCCGGGGCGGCTGGGGCAACATGCACTTCGCCACTCCCACCCGGCAGGTGCCCCGCTTCGCCAAGGCGGGCCTCCCCGGCGAGAGCCACGACGTCATCCTGGAGCTGAAGCTCCTGGCGGACGTGGGCCTCATCGGTTTCCCCAACGTGGGAAAATCCACGCTGCTGAGCGTAGTGTCCAAGGCCCAGCCCAAGATCGCCAACTACCACTTCACCACCCTGTTCCCCAATCTGGGCGTGGTATGGGTGGACGAGGGCGTCAGCTTCGTCATGGCCGACATTCCCGGCATCATCGAGGGTGCCAGTGAGGGTGCCGGCCTGGGCCACGACTTCCTGCGGCACATCGACCGCTGCCGCCTGCTGGTCCATGTGGTGGACGTTTCCGGCAGCGAGGGCCGGGACCCTGTGGCAGACTTCGACGCCATCAACGAGGAGCTGAAGCAGTACAGCCCCGAGCTGGCGGAGCGGCCCCAGATCGTGGCCGCCAACAAGGTGGACATCATGGAGGACCCCGAAAATCTGGAGCGCCTCCGGGCCCATGTAGAAGGCAAGGGCTACACCCTGCTGGAGATCTCCGCGGCGGCCCATCAGGGCACCCGGGAGCTGGTGGGCAAGGTGGCAGAGATGCTGTCCGTCCTGCCTCCTGTCACGGTGTATGAGCCGGAGTACGTTCCCAAGCCTCCTGTCATTGACACCTCCGCTCCTCTGGACATCCAGCGGGCCGATGATGGCCACACCTGGCTGGTGGAGGGTCCCTGGCTGCAGCGGCTCATGGGCAACGTCAACTTCAGCGATTACGAAAGCCGCATGTGGTTCGACAAATCCCTGCGGGAGTCCGGCCTGTACCAGCGGTTGGAGGAAATGGGGATTCAGGACGGCGACACCGTGTCCCTGTACGACTTCGAATTCGAATATCAGCGCTGAAAAAACCGGGACCCGATGGGTCCCGGTTTTTGTGTTTTACAAGACTCCCAAAGTCTCGTCAGCGTTAATTCACGCCTCTTTTTCTTTTTTCTTGATGGCCAGCCGCCGCTTTCCGCTTCGCTTCTTCTCGGTTTCCTCCTGGATACCTTCCAGCACCATCCGCAGGTTACTCTTGAACAGAATAGCCAGAAACTCCCACAGGCCGTCCCGAGTCTCCTTGTCCAGGTCCTTCATGGCCTTCACCATGGCGCCCACCGCCTTGAAGCTGTCATCCTTCAGGTCCGTCAGCGTCACAGCACCGGAGGCGGTCAGCACATCAAACAGGGCGCTCACGAAAGTCTCCCGCTGCTCCACCGACAGCCCGTGGACCCACTTGCGCAACTCCTGGTCACTGAGGTGGGCCTGCCGGCTCATCTGCCGCAGGGTGACGAAGTGATCCCCCAGCACCTGCCAGGAAAAGCCGTCGTGTTGCAGGAAGCCAAGCTGGTCGCTGTCCACCACCGCGTAGTCCTCCTCGTGCTCCAGCAGCATCCCCACTACGGAGGACTTGGGCACGATGGAGTAGATCCGCTCCGCAATACGCTGGTGCTCCGGCAGGTCCAGCAGGTCCGTGTGGAAGCCGGGGCCGTCGTTGGACCAGACGGCGATGATGCGCTTCTGGATGCTCTCCGGACAGAACACACCGGAATACACCGCCAGATTACCGCCCTTGGAATGGCCGCCCAGCCGAATCTTCTTCCGAGGGAACTGTTTTGCCACGGCCGTTACATACTCCGTGGCTTTTTTCTGAGCGGGGACCTCCGGCATGCAGGCCAGTTCAAAGTCCTCTTTCCAGCCGGCCAGGGTATCATCGGTCCCCCGGAAGGAGAGGTACAGTGCCCTGTCTCCGGTCTCGACGGCAAGCGCGGCAAATTGCTCGCCCTTGCCCACATCCAGCCAATCCACAAAGCAGTTCAGCTTCATATCGCCGAAGCGCCGGGAATCCGCCATTTTCCGCAGCATATCCGGTATGGCCCCGGGTACCAGCACGCCCATGTCGATCTTCTCCCCCTCCGGGAAGCGGGCGAAGAACCGCTCCGCCGCGTCCCGCAGGGTAACGCTGTCCCCTTTGCCGGGACCGGGAACGATGTCTTTGAAGTCCACAAAGGACAGCTCCGCCAGGATCAGATTGTCTACCTCATTGAAGGGAGACTGCTCCAGGGTCAGATCTCCCCGCCAATCCAGATAATCCAGCAGATTCGCCATGAGTCTCCTCCTTATCCAATCATCGTAATATTGTGATTATTATACCCACAAATTTTTCCGTGTACAAGGCCGCCGCATGGAAATTCACAGTCATTTTACAAGCCCCTCTCTCATAGGATGGCACATCACGACCGAGAGGTGGACAACATGATGACTCTGACGAAAAACGACGTGCTGCTGGAAGGCATCCCCCTGGCGGCACCGGAATGGTCCCACGAAAACCACAACACGCAGTTCTACCGCCTGCTCCTCCAAATTCCCCGGCTGTCCGGCACACCGGACACCCTTCCCATCCTGCTGTCCGAGGCCCTGGTCCCCCGGGTGACCCCCGGAACAGCCATCCGCGTCCGGGGACAGCTCCGCTCCTTCAATAACCGCAGCGGAGTAGGCAACAAGTTGGTTCTGACGGTCTACGCTCTGGATATCCAGCCGGGGCAGGACGACCCCTGCAATCAGATCATCCTGTCCGGTGCCCTCTGCAAGCCCCCCATCTTCCGACGGACGCCCCTGGGCCGCAGCATCTGTGACCTGATGCTGGCTGTCCCCCGGCGCTACGGCCGGGCGGACTACCTGCCGGTCATCGCCTGGGGACAGTTGGCAGTACGCACCAGCCAGCTCCAGGTAGGGGACAGCCTCAGCCTGGAGGGCCGGGTTCAGAGCCGCACCTATCATAAGGTCACCGCCGACGGCAGCACTCAGGAACGGGTAGCCTACGAAGTGTCCATGATGCATCTGCTGTCACCCGAACCATAGGGGCATCTTCTAGATCCTGCTTGTAATCCATCACGGGATGCCCCCGTCACGCAAATCTTTCAATGCTGCCATATAGTCTGACAGCGCCGTGGTTCATCAACCACGGCGCTGTCCTTTATTTCATCACTTCGTCGGAAACCCAAAGCTCTCCCGTATCTCGAACAGAAACTGCAGAAACCCCTTGGGATAGGGGATGAACTCTCCACTGTCCACCATCGCCAGCAATTCCTTCAGCGTCACCCAGCGGACGGCGCTGACCTCTTCCTTCTGAAGTGCCAGCGACTTCTCATTCAGGTCCCGGGTCACGATGTAAAAATCGTCAAACCCCTCCGGGAAATTCACAGTCACGGCGGGCCGCAGGTCCGTCAGGTCCAGGGGATAGCCCAGTTCCTCCCGGAACTCCCGCTCGGCGCCCTGGCGGCTGGTTTCACCGGCATCCACACCGCCGCCCACAGATACGTCCCAGCGGCAGGGCCATACCCGCTTCTCCGCCGTCCGCTTCTGAATGAGCAGGCGGCCCCGGCTGTCGAACAGGCAGACATGGACCACCATGCGGTATTCGTTGGCGCCCTTGGGACAGTGGCGCTCTGCCGTCAGCCCCAGAGGCACTCGGTTTTCATCGTACAGATCGACCAATTCCATGATACGCTCTCCTCACTGCCGCCGCGCGGTCTGGTAATCGTCGCCCCGGCGGTAGAAGGGGCAGGCATCGTTGGCGCTGCGTAAAAACCGCTCCATTTCGTCCTCGTCCAGGTCCATGGTGCAGTAGTACGCTTCGATCTCGTCATCGTAATCGTAGTAGACGCATTCCTCGCAATTCATACCATCATTCCCTTCTCAGAGCAGGATAGCATAGATGCCGTCCACTTGCAACCGCCGCTCCATCACCAATTCCTCCAAAGCGTCCCGGGCGGAGGGCGGCGCCGCCCAGCACATCCCGCATCCGGCGGTGATCGTCCGGGGCACGGGGATGAGCCTTCCCGGCAGCCCTGCCGCCTTGCAGGCTTTTTCCATAGCCATGGCCCCGGCAGTGGTACGGAACGTCACCACACACTGCTCCTCTTTTTGGCGCATTTCACTCCTCCGCCAGAGTTCGGACCGCCTCCGCCGCCGCGTCTGTCTCCTCCTCCGTGTTCCACCAGGACCAGGAGAACCGGACGGCACCCTGGTCCTCCGTACCCAGGGCACGGTGGAGCCGGGGAGCGCAGTGGGCGCCGGGCCGGACGGCCACCTGGAACCGTTCCGCCAGTTCGTCGGCCACCTCGCCGGAATCGGCGTCGGCAATGTTCAGCGCCACGATCGGCGCCCGCTCCGCTTTCATGTGGTCCCCGTAAACCGTCACACCGGGGATATCACGAACCTGCTCATAGAACCGCCGGGCCAGGGCACACTCATGGGACCTGATGCGGTCAGTCCCTGTCTCCGCCAGGAAATCCAGGGCTGCGGACAGCCCTGCCAGACCGTGGCTGTTCAGGGTCCCGGCCTCCAGCCGGGCGGGATACTCCTCCGGCTGAATGGCAAGGAAGCTCTGCACACCCGTCCCTCCTACAACAAAGGGACGAATCTCCACACCCGGCCGGACGCACAGTCCGCCGGTTCCCTGCGGTCCCATCAGGCTCTTATGTCCGGTGAAGCACACCACATCGATGTGCTGCTTTTCCATATCGATGGGAAATACCCCCGCCGTCTGGGAGGCATCCAAAATGAACAGCAACCCGTGGGCGTGGCAAAACGCTCCCACCCGTTCAATGTCCACCAGATCGCCCGTCAGGTTGGATCCGTGGGTGCAGACCACGGCCTTTGTATCAGGCCGCAGGAGCTTTTCAAAGTCCCCATAGTTGATCTGTCCCTGCCGGTCAGCGGGTACGAAATCCAGTTCGGCACCCTGGCGCTCCAGATGGTACAGCGGCCGCAGCACGGAGTTGTGCTCCAGGTCGGTGGAGATCACATGGTCCCCCGGCCCCAGCAGGCCGTTGATGGCGATATTCAATGCCATGGTGGAGTTGGGGGTAAAGCACACATGATCGGGCCGCTGGCAGCCAAACAGCGCCGCCAGCTTTTCCCGAAGGCCGTAAATGACCCGGGCGGCCTTAAGAGCCTCAGGATGGGTGCCCCGGCCGCAGTTGCCCCATCCGTTCATGGCTGCCGCCACAGCCTCTGCCACTCCGGTGGGCTTCGGCCGGGTAGTGGCGGCGTTGTCCAGGTAGATCATGGCTTGACCACCTTTCCGGCACCCGCCAGCTTCTCCACAATGGTATACATGTTGGTCACAGCGCCCACTGCCAGTTTTTCCGTCAAGCCGTAGTAGTTCAGGCAGGTGCCGCAGGTCAGAATCTCTACGCCCTGCTCCTCCAGCTTTTTCAGGTCCTCCAGGGAATCGGACCCCTCCACCGTCAGTCGGGCACCGCCGTTGTAAAACAGCATGGTCCGCGGCGGCACGGGAAGCTGACCCACGGCAAACAGAAAGCCCTTCATCAGCGTCTTTCCCAGTTCTTCGCTGCCCCGGCCCATGGCATCGGTATCCACCGCCACCACCAGGCCGCTGTCCGGTACGCAGCACAGCTCTGGCTCCTCCATCGGGGTATCGCCCACAGGAGCGGTGACCTCCACGGTAACGGCGTACTCCTTCTCGCCCCGCTGTTCCACAGTGGCAGCCAAGTGATGCCCGGAAGCCATCCGCAACAGGTTCTGTACAGCGGTCTCATTGTCCACCAGGATCTCCAGCGTGCCCGGCTCCCGCATCTCACGCAGGGCGCGGGTGGCTTTCACAACGGGAATGGGGCACTGCTCTCCCAGTGCGTTCACAACGATCATCAGCTCATCTTCTTTCTCCGTCAAAGCGGTTTTTCTCATTGTACCGCTAGGCGTCTGGAATGGCAAGGGACTATTTTTTTCAAAAGAATAGCCGAAACAGCTTCCCTCTCCGTCATTTTTTCAAAAAGCCTTCGTTCCCGGTTTTTCTGCAGTTTTCTTGACAGAGTGGCAATCTTCATCGTAAAATAATATTCGTTACGCGGACATTCCCGCGATTCTGAACGATTTGAGGTCACCGCCTATGAAAACGCCGTTTGTGACAAAGGATCAGTTGGAGGCCATCGCCGCCCAGTATCCCACTCCCTTTCACGTTTACGATGAAAAGGGCATCCGGGAGAATGCCCGCCGCCTGAAGGCCGCTTTTGCCTGGAACCCCGGCTACCGGGAATATTTTGCTGTGAAGGCTACTCCCACTCCCGCTATCCTGAAGATTCTGAAGGAGGAGGGCTGCGGTTGCGATTGCTCCTCTGAGGCGGAGCTCATCATGTCTCAGCGGTGCGGCATCACGGGAGAGGACATCATGTTCTCCTCCAACGACACGCCCGCCCGGGAATTCCAGCTGGCGGACCGTTTAGGTGCCATCATCAACCTGGACGACCTGACCATGGTGGACTATCTGGAACAGTCCATCGGCCATATTCCCGAGAAAATCTGCTGTCGTTACAATCCCGGCGGCATGTTCACCCTGGGCGATACTCGGGAAGGCTTCCAGGTCATGGACAATCCCGGCGACGCCAAATACGGCATGACCCGTGCCCAGATCGCCGATGCTTTCACCCGCCTTTCGGCCATGGGTGCCAAGGAATTCGGCATCCACAGCTTCCTGGCCTCCAATACCATCTCCAATGACTATTACCCCGCCCTGGCCCGCATCCTGTTCCAGCTGGCGGTGGAGCTGAAAAAGGAAACCGGCGTTCACATCACCTTCATCAACCTCTCCGGCGGTGTAGGCATCCCCTACAAGCCCGACCAACCCGCCAACGACATCGCCGTCATCGGCGAGGGCGTCCGGAAGGCATATGAGGAGATCCTGGTGCCCGCCGGCATGGACGATGTGGCACTGTATACGGAGCTGGGTCGCTTCATGCTGGCGCCCTACGGCCACCTGGTCACCCGGG
>CAMAZB010000050.1 GCA_945862785.1 uncultured Clostridia bacterium
ACACACTGCATATCGTCGGCAGCGTCAGATGTGTATAAGAGACAGGGGGAGAGATCAGGCTGACGCCGGGGGTGGAGTACCGGGTCTTGGCAATCCAAGGGTACACCTTCTTGCCGGGCAGATGGCCGCCCTCGCCGGGCTTGGCGCCCTGGGCCATTTTGATCTGAATTTCCTGGGCGCTGCACAGGTACTCGCTGGTGACGCCGAAGCGGCCGGAGGCGATCTGCTTGATGGCGGAGCACCGCTCGTCCCGGAGCCGGTCCGGGGATTCGCCGCCCTCACCGGAGTTGGACTTGCCGCCGATGCGGTTCATGGCGATAGCCATGCACTCGTGGGCCTCCTGGGAGATGGAGCCGTAGCTCATGGCGCCGGTCTTGAACCGCTTGACGATGGATTCAACCGGCTCCACTTCGTCGATGGGAATGCCGCCGTCCTCGGCGAACTGGAAGCCCAGCAGGCCCCGCAGGGTGTGGGGCTTGTCGGCGAAGTCCACCAGGGCGGTGTACTCCTTGAAGGTCTCGTAGCTGCCCTCCCGGGCGGCCTTTTGCAGGAGCAGGATGGTCTTGGGATTGTACATGTGGTCCTCTTTGTCGGGACCGGAGCGCAGCTTGTGAATACCCATGGAGTCCAGGGTGGGGTCGAAGCCCAGGCCCAGGGGGTCGAAGGCCTGGTTGTGGTTCCACTCCACGCCCTCGCCGATCTCCTCCAGGCCCACGCCCTCCACACGGGAGACGGTGTTGGTGAAATACTTGTCGATGACCTTTTTGTTGATGCCCACGCACTCGAAAATCTGGGCGGACTGGTAGGACTGGATGGTGGAGATACCCATTTTGGAGGCGATCTTCACGATGCCGTGGAGAATGGCGCTGTTGTAGTCGTTGACAGCGGCGGTGGGGTCCTTGTCCAGCAGACCCAGGGACACTAGCTCCTCCACGCACTCCTGGGCGAGGTACGGGTTGATGGCCTGGGCACCGTAGCCCAGCAGCGTCGCAAAGTGGTGTACATCCCGCGGCTCGGCGCTCTCCAGAATCATGGAGACGGCGGTACGCTTCTTGGTGCGGACCAGGTACTGCTCCAGGGCGGACACCGCCAGCAGGGAGGGAATGGCGACGTGGTTCTCGTCCACGCCCCGGTCGGACAGAATGAGGATGTTGGCGCCCTTCTTATAGGCCCGATCCACGTTGACGAAGAGCTGATCCAGGGCGTTTTCCAGAGGAGAACCCTTGTAGTACAACAGGGAGATGGTTTCCACATGGAAGCCGGGGCGGTTCATGTGACGAATTTTCATCAGGTCCACGGAGGTCAGGATGGGGTTGTGAATTTGCAGGACGGTGCAGTTCTCCGCCTTCTCCTGCAGCAGGTTGCCGCTGGAGCCGACGTAGACCGTGGTATCGGTGACGATCTCCTCGCGGATGGCGTCCATGGGCGGGTTCGTCACCTGGGCGAAGAGCTGCTTGAAGTAGTTGAACAGGGGCTGGTGGCGCTCACTGAGCACCGCCAGGGGGGTGTCCACACCCATGGCGGAGGTGGGCTCGGCGCCGTCCCGGGCCATGGGCAGGATGGAGTCCTTGACCTCCTCATAGGTGTAGCTGAAGGCCTTGTACAGCCGGTCCCGTAGCTCCTGGGAGTGGGTCTCCACCCGCTTGTTGGGGATGGGGAGGTCCTTCAGATAGACCAGATGGGCGTCCAGCCATTCGCCGTAGGGCTGCTGGCAGGCGTAGCGGCGCTTCAGTTCGCTGTCATCCACCAGGCGGCCCTCCCGCAGGTCGGCCAGCAGCATCCGGCCGGGCTGGAGCCGGGATTTCTTCACGATTTTTTCCGGCGGAATGTCCAGCACGCCCACCTCGGAGGACAGGATGAGCTGGTCGTCGTCGGTGAGGTACCAGCGGCAGGGGCGCAGTCCGTTGCGGTCCAGCACCGCGCCCACGGTGTCGCCGTCGGAGAACACGATGGCGGCGGGGCCGTCCCAGGGCTCCATCATGGTGGCGTAGTAGTGGTAGAAATCCCGCTTCTCCCGGTCCATCTGCTTGTCGTTGGCCCAGGGCTCGGGAATGCACATCATCACTGCCTGGGGCAGGTCGATGCCGTTCATCATCAAAAATTCCAGGGTGTTGTCCAGCATGGAGCTGTCGGAGCCGCTCTGGTCCACCACGGGCAGGACCTTGTCCATGTCGTCTACCATCACGGCGGAGGACATGGACTCCTCCCGGGCCAGCATACGGTCCACGTTGCCCCGGATAGTGTTGATCTCGCCGTTGTGAAGAATGTAGCGGTTGGGATGGGCCCGCTGCCAGCTGGGGTTCGTGTTGGTGGAGAACCGGGAGTGGACCAGGGCGATGGCACTCTCACAGTCCGGGTCCGTCAGGTCGGCGTAGAACTTGCGGAGCTGACCCACCAGGAACATACCCTTGTAGACGATGGTCCGGCTGGAGAAGGAGGAGATATAGGTATTGACGTTGGACTGCTCGAATACCCGGCGAGCCACATACAGCTTCCGGTCGAAGTCCAGGCCCTTTGCACAGTCGGCGGGGCGCTTCACATAGCACTGGCAGATGGTGGGCATGCAGGCCAGAGCCTTTTCGCCCAGGACCGACTGGTGGGTGGGGACGTCCCGCCAGCCCAGGAACTCCATGCCCTCCTTGGCCACGATGATCTCCATCATCTTCTTGGCCTGGGCCCGCTTCAGGCGGTCGTTGGGGAAGAAAAACATGCCCACGCCGTAGTCCCGTTCGCCGCCTAAAGTAATGCCGTCGGCGGCCGCGGCCTTCACCATCAGCTTGTGGGGGACCTGGAGCATGATGCCAACGCCGTCGCCGGTCTCTCCGGCGGCGTCCTTGCCGGCGCGGTGCTCCAGCTTTTCCACGATTTTCAGAGCGTTGTCCACGGTCTGGTAGGATTTCCTGCCCTTCAGGTCCACCACCGCACCGATGCCGCAGGCGTCGTGCTCAAACCGGGGGGAGTAAAGGGGATAGTTTTTCTGGTCAGTTCCCGTCATGGGGATCACTCCATTTCAATTTGGAATTAGAAAACCATTCGCCGGAGGCAAATCAACTTCGATCATTTTTCTCAGGACATAAGGTGAATTGCCGCAAAGCGGCAAGAGAAGCCGCCCTGGGGCGTGTGCCTGACAAAAATACTTTGACCCAGCCGCCGGGGGCGGCGTTCACCAATGACCGATGTCACTGGTGGAAACAGCCGAAGCGCCGCCAGTGGCGGATGAAGCGAGGTTGTTTCGAGGAAGTGGCACGATTGGCGGATACAAAGTAACCGGGAATCGTCATGCCCCGACGGTGCTGGGGAATCTACTGCGCAGCCGTTAGCAGCTTTGCTGCTTTACGGATGCGGCGCCCCCCTGCGGGGAAAGGGGGGGACGGAGTCCCCTCTTTACCTCGTATAGGAGTCAATAATGTACTGGGCCATTTCCACCAGCTTCATGCCACTGTCCATGCTGCGCTTCTGCAAAAAGCGGTGGGCTTCAGCCTCTGTCATACGGTTCACGTCCATCAGCAGCTCCTTGGCAGCGCGAATGAGCTTCTGCTCCTCCTCCCGCCGTTTGGGAGGCGGGCGGTGGAGGTTTTTCTCCTCAAACTGCCGGAGCATGTCGAGGCTTGCGAAGAAGTCAGACCGGGCGGCGGGGGTGGCCAGTTTGTAGAGGTTTTCTCCCTCGCACATGTCCAGGTTCACGGCTGAGGATACCACCAGCAGCACGGCGGTGTCCTGCAGGTCGGAGGCCAGGTCCGTGGCGGTCATGTCCCGGAGCTTGAAGCCGCAGACCACGATGGCGCTGCCCAGCTTCCGGACGGTGCGGATGGCCTCGGCACCGGAGGTACAGCACGCGGCAGGTTCCCAGCCGTCGGATGCCAGCAGGCGCAGGATGCGGCGCTGGGCCTCTTCATTGGCAAAGGCAACCACGATCCTGTCCATATGGCTTCACTCCTCGTCAAAAATCGCCTGTCCGAAACGGCCCGCCGTAGGCGCGACGTGCCTTATTCTCCCATGCGCTTTTTTCCTCTCCCCACCGGAACCGCTTTCGCTGGGTTCCGGCGGGGGCCCCGCATGAGAATCGCCTGCCTGAAACGCTTTTAGTAGGTCACCAGGTATTTCTCCAGCTCCCACTGGGAGACCTGGGTGCGGTATTCCTCCCACTCCCGCAGCTTGCCGTTGATATACTGGGCGGAGGTGTGGGGACCCAGGGCGTCCAGCACCACGCTGTCCGCCTCCATGGCATGGATGGCGGTCTCCAGAGTACCGGGCAGGCTCTCAATGCCCCGGGCGGCCCGGGCGTCAGGGGTCATAGCGTAGATGTTCTCCGCGATCTCCGGCGGCGGGGTCAGACCACGCTCAATGCCGTCCAGACCGGCGGCCAGGCAGGCGGCGAACACCAGGTAGGGATTGCAGGAGGGGTCGGGACTCCGCAGCTCCACCCGGGTGCCCTGGCCCCGGGGGGCCGGGATGCGGATGAGGGCGGAGCGGTTGGAGGAGGACCAGGCCGTGTAGCAGGGAGCCTCATAGCCTGGCACCAGCCGCTTGTAGGAGTTCACCAGGGGATTGGTCAGGGCGCAGAAGCCCTGGACGTGGGCCAGCAGGCCCGCGATGAACTGATAGGCCAGCGGGGAGAGCTGCCCGGGGGCGTCGGGGTCGAAAAAGACGTTTTTCCCGTCCTTGAACAACGACATATTGATGTGCATGCCGCTGCCGGAGGTACCGTAGACGGGCTTGGGCATGAAGGTGGCGTGAAGGCCGTTCTTCTGAGCCAGGGTCTTGACCGCCAGCTTGAAGGTCATAATGTTGTCGGCGGCCCGGAGGGCGTCAGCGTACTTGAAGTCGATCTCGTGCTGCCCTGCGGCCACCTCGTGGTGGCTGGCTTCGATCTCGAAGCCCATCTGTTCCAGACTCAGGCAGATCTCCCGCCGGGTGCTTTCGCCGTGGTCCAGGGGGCCCAGGTCGAAGTAACCCGCCTCATCACTGGTGCGGGTGGTGGGACGGCCATCCTCGTCAGTCTGGAACAGGAAGAACTCCAGCTCCGGCCCGGCGTTGAAGGTGTAGCCCATGTCCTCGGCCCGCTTCAGCACCCGCTTCAGCACGTTCCGGGGATCGCCGGCGAAGGGGGTGCCGTCGGGATTGTGGACTTCGCAGATCAGCCGGGCCACTTTACCGTACTGGGGCCGCCAGGGCAGGATGGCAAAGGTGTCCAGGTCGGGATAAAGGTACTGGTCGGACTCCTCAATGCGGACGAAACCCTCAATGGAGCTGCCGTCCATCATGATCTCGCCCGCCAGCGCCCGCTGGATCTGGGAGGCAGTGATGGCCACATTTTTGAGCTGGCCGAATATGTCGGTGAACTGCATCCGGATGAACTGGATGTCCTCTTCCTCGACCATGCGGAGGATATCCTCCTTGGTGTATCTGCCCATGAACAGTCTCCTTTCAATCTATAATCCAAAATTTATTACTTTAAAGCGAAACTGAAAAGCTTATAAAAAATGAGCGCGGACAACCCTTGAGGGGGCGCCTTTGCTCTCTCTTTTTTGAATTATACGAGCAAAAAACCCGCTCTGTCAACGGTTTTGACCGTGACAGGGCGGGCTTTCGGCAGATTTCGGGAACTCTTCTAAATGTGGCCCTTGCGTGAAAAAAACCTTTGTGCAATTTCTATACGGATGACGTTTGTCCCTAACAGGCACACATTATTTCTCTGTGGAGATACAGACCACATGGCAGATGCCGGGGATAGACTCCCCCTGGAAGCTGGAGGTGGGGGACAGCAGGGCCCCGGTGGGCGCGAACAGAATGCGCTTCCATCTGCCCCGGCGCATCTCCGTCAGCAGGTAGCCGTTGAGCACTGAGGCGGAGCAGCCGCAGCCGGAGGCGCCGGCGTGCATATCCTGGGCCTGGTGGTCGTAGAGCAGCAATCCGCAGTCCTGGAAATTCTCCCCCAGGTCTACGCCGTCCCGGGAGAAAAAGTCCCGGACGATGGAGTGGCCCAGTTCCCCCAGGTCGCCGGTGATGACCAGATCGTAGTCTTTGGGTGTTGTCTCCGTGTCCCGGAAAAAGGCCGCCAGGGAGTCGTAGGCGGCGGGGGCCATGGCGGCGCCCATGTTGTTCACGTCACCGATGCCCCGGTCCACGATCTTGCCGCAGGTGATGTGGGTGATATAAGGTCCGGGGCCGTCGTCCGCCAGGATGGTACACCCTGCGGCAGTGGCGGTCCACTGAGCCGTGGGAGGCCGCTGGTTGCCATAGGGCACCGGCATCCGGTACTGCCGCTCGGCGGTGCAGAAGTGGGAACTGGTGACGGCGGCAGCCCGGCGGGCGAAGCCGCCGTCGATGAGCATGGCCGCCAGGGACAGCGACTCGCCCATGGTGGAGCAGGCGCCGTACAGGCCGTAGAAGGGGATGCCGAAGTCCCGCAGGCCGAAGGAGGAGCCGATGCACTGGTTCAGCAGGTCCCCGGCGCAGATATAGTCTAGGTCGGCGGGTTTCAGCTTCGCCTGGTCCAGCGCCCGCTGGACCACCTTTTTCTGCATAGCGGACTCGCCCTTCTCCCAGGTTTTTTCCCCGAAGAAGGAATCGTCGGACAGCTCATCAAAGTAGGAGGCCAGAGGACCCTGGCTCTCCTGATTGCCGCCGATGTTGGCGTAGGAGATGACGGAAGGGGGATGGGACAGGGCGACGGTGCGTTTGCCGACACGCTTTTCGTTCATGGAGGACACCTCATTTTTGTGGGTTGTCCATAGCGTGCCCAAAAGTGGGGAGAATCATGCGTGCCGCGTTATTCCGCGGTCGTGGATTTTTCCGGGGGTTCCGCCTGCCTGCTGGCCGAAGGGAGAATCCGCAGAGCCGGGCCGGCTTCCCGAAGGTATAGTTCCTCACAGTCCTGCTGGGCTTTCACCAGGATTCGGATGGCTTTCTCGGTCTCCCGCATTAGGTGCAGGTACATTTCCTGATAGTCTGGCATGTGTATATGTCCCCCTTTTTCATCGACATAGGCATTATTGCCTATAACGTTATGACTTCATTATAGGCAATAATGGAAATGTGTCAAAGGAAAGGTGGGGTGGAAATGATTTCTTACGCGCGGTTGTGGGAAACCATGAAAGAGCGCGGCGCAACGACGTATACGTTACAAGTCAAGGGAGACATCAGTAGCTCCACCGTCCGGAGGCTGAAAGCGGGGGAGTCCGTTTCGACCAATACGCTGGACGCATTATGCAGAATTTTGGACTGCACTTTGCAGGATATTGTGGAATATTTACCGGACGAAACATAACACGGGAAGCAGACTCATGAAGCTGCTTCCCGTATTTTTCCTTATGTATAGGACCGCTCTACCTTCACCACGGCGAAGTAATTTCCGTCCAGGGTGCGGACGGCGGTCTTGATTTTTTCCTCCACTTCGCTGTCGGTGAGGCGGAAGCCGTAGGGAACCACCGCGTCAAAGATGACGTTGGTGTGGGACGGTCCCGCCACCATGCGGAAGTCGTGAATGTTGATGGCGTCGTCGATACAGTGGACCAGCGCCGCTACCCGCTCCCGGGTCTCCTCGGTGATACCGTCGTCGGTGACGATGGGGTCCATGTGGATGACTGCCTCGCAGCCCAGCTTTTCCCGGAGTTCTGATTCCACATTGTCGATCTCGTCATGGAGCTCCAGCACGTTTTCCGAGGCGGAGACCTCCGCGTGGAGGGAGATCATCACCCGGCCGGGGCCGTAGTCGTGGACGATCAGGTCGTGGATACCGATGATGGCGGGGTGGGCCATGACCAGATGTTTGATCTGGTCCACAAACTCATGAGTGGGCGGCGTGCCCAGCAGGGGATTGATGGTGTCCTTGGCGGCGTTAAAGCCGGACCAGAGGATAAAGGCCGCCACCAGGATACCGCACCAGCCGTCGATCATCAAGCCGGAGAACCGGCCCACCAGGGTGGCAATCAGCACGGCGGTGGTGGCCACGCTGTCGCTGAGGGAATCGGCGGCGGTGGCCAGCATGGCAGGGGCGTTCAGCTTTTTGCCCAGGGAACGGTTGTAAAAGGACATGTACAGCTTCACGGCGATGGACACGCACAAAATGGCGATCACTAACCAGCTGGAGTCCACCGGGGCAGGATGCAGGATCTTGTCCAGAGAGGACTTGGCCAGCTCAAAGCCCATCAGCAAAATCAGCATGGACACGGCCAGGCCGGACAGATACTCGATGCGGCCGTGGCCGAAGGGGTGATCCGAATCCGGCTTCTGTCCCGCCAGCTGAAAGCCCAGCAGGGTGACAAAGGAGCTTCCGGCGTCGGAGAGGTTGTTGAAGGCGTCGGCGGTGATGGCGATAGAGCCGGAGAGGGTGCCGGCAAAGAACTTCCCGGCGAACAGCAGCACATTCAGCGCAATGCCCACCGCGCCGCAGAGGATACCGTACTCCTTGCGGAGAGCGGCTACATCCCGGCCTTCCGTTTTCAGGAACAGCCGGGCCAAAAGTGAGATCATGAGTGGAACCTTCTTTCTGTTATTTCCCGGGGATGACCAGCTTCATGTGGCAGCACAGGTCGTCCAGGTCCCGGTCCGTGGCGGCGGGGATACGCAGCTTGGAACCGCAGTCCCGGCACACCAGGTCCACGGCGGAGCGGCGGATCTCCATGCCGTAGCGGCTGCTGCCGCAGGCGCAGGTAATGCCGCCGTCCCGGGCGGCGATGTCCTTGAGCTCGGAGAGAACCTCATACATGATGACATTGTCCACGAAGGCCTCCGGCTCCTCGCCGCCCTTCTTTTCCTTTTCCGCCAGAATGGACAGCTCCCGCAGGTTTTTCTCCACCGTGCCCTCCGGGCCGATGAAGCAGCAGAACTGCTTTGTTTTGGCGCAGCCCAAGGCTGTGGCGCCCTCCAGCACCCGCTCCGGCGGGCAGACGGCCATATGGGTCTCGCCGCAGAGACCGCAGGGGACATACACCTTGTATTTCTCTCCGTCATATTCGGTCTGCAGGACGCTTTCACCGCACTCGCAGACGATCTCCGCGTCAGAGGCCTCCAGGGCGAAAATGGACCGGGCACCCATGACAGGCTTGCCGCACTTGGGGCAGAGGTAGCCGAAGGTACGCATTTCTTCACGCATATGCAAACACCTCGATTTTTGGAAATTAAATTTCAGAACATGTATTTTAGCATATCCAAAAGCAGTTGTACAGGGGGGTCCTGGTTGACCCGATGATTTTTGGCAGGTATAATGGGAAGGAAAATTCCCATCGGAAGGAGGGAACGGGCCATGGGCACCGTTGGAAGATTCGCACCGTCGCCCAGCGGACGCATCCACCTGGGCAATATCCTGTGCGCCCTGCTGGTGTGGCTCAGCGCCCGGCAGAAGGGCGGAAAAGTGGTTCTTCGTATTGAGGACCTGGATACCACCCGCTGCCCCCGGCGGTACGCCGACCAGATGGAGGACGACCTGCGGTGGCTGGGTCTTAGCTGGGACGAGGGCCCCGGCACGGGCGGCCCGGACGGGCCGTATTACCAGAGCGAGAGAACGGCGCTCTATCAGGCGGCGCTGGAAAAATTGGAACAAAAGGGTCTGGTCTACCCCTGCTTCTGCACCCGGGCGGAGCTCCACGCCGCCAGCGCTCCCCACCGGGAGGACGGCCAGGTGGTCTATGCCGGCACCTGCCGGAATCTGATGCCGGAAGAAGCGGCGGAGAAGGCAAAAAAACGGCCCCCGGCCCTGCGGCTGCGGGTGCCGGAGGAACCGTGGGGCTTTACGGACGGCCACATGGGACACTATGAGGAAAACCTGGCCCGGGACTGCGGTGACTTCCTGCTGCGGCGGTCCGACGGGATGTTCGCCTACCAACTGGCCGTGGTGGTGGACGACGCCGCCATGGGCGTGACAGAGGTGGTCCGGGGTGCCGACCTGCTGGACTCTACCCCCCGGCAGCTGTACCTCTACCATCTGCTGGGGCTGACGCCGCCGGTATTTTACCATTTCCCGCTGCTGCTCACCTCTGACGGACGGCGGCTCTCCAAGCGGAACGCCGATGCGGGACTGGATGTGCTGCGGGACCGTTCGTCGGCCTCGGAGATTTTGGGAAAGCTGGCGTATCTCGCGGGCTTCAACCCCTTGGCGGAGCCGAAAACGGCGAAGGAGTTGTTGGCGGATTTCCGCTGGGACAAGGTGTCCAAAGAGGACATCCGTATCCCGGAGGGACTGTTTTAAACCGAAAGGCAGCTTGTCGAAAAAGTCTTTTCGACAAGCTGCTTAAGATTTCAGAACTTTCAAAAAGTTCTGAAATCTATTGATTTGAATGGCGCAGGGCACCCTTCCTGGGTTCCCCGCGCACACCCTTCCTTCCCGTTTTCCTACATTTCCGGGTTTATCGACAGTCTGAGAGACACAGACTTCAAAAGCCTGTGTCTCTTTTTTCGTTTATGGTTCCGCTGTCCGCCGTTCCGGGAGGTTTACCTCCGGCATCAGTTCCCGGCTGACGATGGTGAGCATTTCCTCCAGCTTGGCGCAGTCCTCCGGGGAGAAGCGTCGGTTGGCCCGGGCCACCACCTCAGTGGTATAGGACGCCGAGATGTTGTAATAGTCGATATACTTCTGGGTAACCTCCAGGTGGTATTCCCGGCGGTCGTCCGGAGATTGGACCTTTCGGATATAGCCCTTTTTTACCAGACTGTTGACCTTGTAGGCGGCGTTTGGCGGGGAGATCCGCATAAAGGTGGCAAACTCGTTCACCGTAGGGCTGCCCAGGGCCATAATGCTCTCCATGCAGAAGGTCTCCACCGTGGTGAGACTGGCCTCCCGGTCCTGGAACCGCCGGAAGATCTCCTGGTAAAAATGCAGCTTGAATTTGGTGTATACCTCGTTAAAAGCCGTTTCCAGCGTAATGACCGCCCCTTTTCTGTCGGTTTTCTGTGAAAAACAGTATAGCAACTTCGGCGGAAAAAGGCAACTGTTATCCCGCCTGGACAGCAAAGATCAGCTCCGCTGTGCAGGCCACCTCGCCGTTCACCAGTGCCTTGCATTCGCCGATGCCCACCAAGCCCCGGCGCTTTGTCAGCACACACTCCATCTCCAGCACGTCGCCGGGGATAACCTGCCGCTTGAACCGGGCGTTTTTCACTCCGCCGAATAGGGCGATCTTTCCCTTGTTCTCCGGCAGGGAGAGAATGGCGATGGCCCCCACCTGGGCCATGGCCTCCAGCATCAGCACACCGGGGAAGATATGCTGCTGGGGAAAATGACCGCAGAATACCGGCTCGCCCACGCTGACGCACTTGATGCCTTTCGCCCATTGGCCCGGCTCATAGTCGGTGATGCGGTCCACCAGGGCGAAGGGGTAGCGGTGGGGCAGAATCTCCGCGATCTGATTGGAATTCAGTTCCATGGTCAGTCCTCCCACTTCATCAGCAGCAGGCTGCCGTTGTGTCCGCCGAAGCCCAGGGAGTTGCTCATGGCATAGCGGACGTCCGCCTTGCGGCCCTGATTGGGGATCACGTCCAGAGCACATTCCGGGTCGGGGGTGCGGTAGTTGATGGTGGCGGGAAGGTAACCGTCCCGGAGGCTCAGAGCGGTGAAAATAGCCTCCACGGCTCCGGCAGCGCCCAGCATTTTCATGGCCTCGATGAGGCAGAGGGTGTCGCCCTTTTTCACCCGGTCGCCTGCCTGGACGAAGGGGGGCTTCTCCGGAGCGGGGGCGGCGTAGAAGGTGCCCACCAGCGGCGCCGTCACGGCGCTGCCCTCCGCCGCCAGAGCGGGAGAGGGGGCAGGCGCGTCAGGGACTGCGGGGGCCGCGGCAGCTACGGACGCGGCAGAAGCCGGAGCGGATACACTGCCCCGGCTCAGTTCTATGGTAAATTCCTGGGTGGACAGCTTCATGGTGTGGATGCTGCTGCGCTGAAAGCGGTCCATCAGGTCAAAAATTTCTTGATTGGTCATGGAAATTCCTTTCACGATGGGAAATTGGCCCGCCGGAGGGGGCAGAAACATCCCTCCGGCGGGATGGAAAAGCAGTCAGTCTGTCGATAAACCTGTAAGACTTACGCGGCGGGAAGGAGGATAGTTACGAAAGGAACCCAGGAAGGGTGCCCTGCGCCATTCAAATCAATAGATTTCAGAACTTTTTGAAAGTTCTGAAATCTCAGCTTGTCGAAAAGGTTTTTCGACAAGCTGGTCAGTTCTTGTGAGCGGCCAGATAGGTCAGAATATCACCCACGGTCTTGAGGTTCGCGGCGTCCTCCTCGGCGATAGACAGGCCGGTGGCCTCCTCCAGAGCCATCACCAGCTCCACGGCAGCCAGGGAATCGGCACCCAGGTCGTCGGACAGGGAGGCCTCGGGAGTGACTTCCTCGGCGTCGCAGCCCAGAGTCTCCACGATGATGTCGCGCACTTTCTCGAATTCCATAATCGTTCTCCTTATATGCTGTCTCTTATACACATCTGACGCTGCCGACGATATGCAGTGTG
>CAMAZB010000051.1 GCA_945862785.1 uncultured Clostridia bacterium
AGATAGCGTAGCGTCTCGTGGGCTCGGAGATGTGTATAAGAGACAGGTGAATGTGCGCGGTGAAGAACGGGGAAAGCAGGATGTGAGCTCCGCACTTGATGTAGGAGCGGGATTACAGCTTTTTCTCATAGCAGTTCAATATTTCCCGAATGAAGCCCTGGAAAAAGAACTCCGCGGCCCCGGCATACCGGTAGCCCAGAACGGGATACATCCTGTTGGCGGGGAGGTTTCCCTCCCAGGTGTCCAGCCGCATGACGGCCTTGCCCTGGCGGCGTGCCTCCTCCTCGCAGAAGGCCACCATCCGCCGCGCCAGGCCCCGGCCCGCCCGGGCGGGGTGGATGCAGAGCGTGTGGATGACGGCCACCTGGTTTCTTTCGGCGGGGATGGCCCAGGGGATGGCGTCGTACTCCGGCAGCTGGATACCGTTGAGATTCACCACGCCCCAGAGGAAGCCGTCCTCCTCGCCTACATACAGGGTCCTGGCCTCCAGAGCCTGGCGGGCGGTGTCCACCGTGGGGTATTTGCCCCGCTGCCAGTTGGTGTATACGGGACCGGATTCTTCCCGGTCCAGGATGGCGTCGTAAATGGCGGCAATACCGTCCAGGTCGGCGGCCGCGGCGGGTCGGATGCTCATAATTGTATCTCCTTATGAAAACAGGCGCGCCTTGTCCGGGCACGCCTGTTCTGGATTATTCCGTGGGGGGGTCTGCGGTATCGTCAGCCGCCTTTTCGGGCGTTTCTTTCGGGGACTGCTCCGGGCTTTCTTCCACGGGTACCTCCGGGGCCTCGATCTTCTGGGAGATCATGTGGACCTTCTTGGCAGGAGCCTCAATGACCTCCGGCTGGGAGGGACGGAAGCCCTTTCCCTCCCGGGCACGGGTGGAGGCGTAGGCGTCCTCCACCAGCTCGGGGTCCCGGCCCTCGATGATGGCCACCATTTCGGCGCCGGTGATGGTCTCCTTTTCCAGCAGGTACGCCACCACCTTGTCCATGTCCTCCCGGTTGGCTTTCAGAATTTCCACAGCCTCCTGGTAGCACTTGTCCAGGATCTCCTTCACCGCCTGGTCCATCCGGGCGGCGGTGTCCTGGGCACAGTCCATGCCGTAGCCGCCGTCCAGGTACTGGTTGCGGCGGGAGGCCAGGGCCATCATGCCGAACTCATCGCTCATGCCAAACATGGCCACCATATTCCGGGCCACGTTGGTGGCGTCCTGGATGTCCTGGGACGCGCCGTTGGTCATGGTGTTCATCACCACTTCCTCGGCGGCGCGGCCACCCATGGAGACGGTGATCTTGGCCATCAGCTCGTCCTTGGTGCGCAGCTCCGTCTTGTCCTCCTCGGGCATCAGCAGGGTGTAGCCCAGAGAGCCCTGGGTGTGGGGGACGATGGTGATTTTCTGCACCGGCTCGGTGTTCTTCTGCTTGTAGGCTACCATGGCGTGACCCACTTCGTGGTAAGCCACCAGCTTCTTCTCAAACTCGGTGAGGACGCTGCCCTTTTTCTCCGTGCCGGCGATGACCAGTTCAAAGGCAGCCAGCAGGTCCTCCTGGGTCACCAGCTTGCGGCCCTTGCGGACGGCCCGCAGGGCAGCCTCGTTCACCAGGTTGGCAAGATCGGCACCCACGCAGCCGGCGGTAGCCAGAGCTACCTTCTTGAGATTCACGTCCTCCGCCAGCTTGATGTTGCGGGTGTGGACCTGGAGGGTCGCCAGACGGCCCGCCAGGTTGGGCCGGTCGATGATGATGCGGCGGTCGAACCGGCCGGGACGCAGCAGGGCCTGATCCAGGACTTCGGGCCGGTTGGTGGCGGCCAGCAGGATGATGCCCTTGGTGGGGTCAAAGCCGTCCATCTCCGCCAGCAGCTGGTTCAATGTCTGCTCCCGCTCGTCGTTGCCGCCCATGCGGTTGTCGCGGGATTTGCCGATGGTGTCGATCTCATCGATGAACACGATGCAGGGGGCCACCTTACTGGCCTCCTTGAACAGGTCGCGGACACGGGAAGCACCTACGCCCACGAACATCTCCACGAAGTCAGAGCCGGAGATGGAGAAGAAGGGCACGTTGGCCTCGCCTGCCACAGCCTTGGCCAGCAGCGTCTTGCCGGTGCCCGGAGGGCCCACCAGCAGCGCGCCCTTGGGCAGCTTGGCGCCGATCTCGGTGTACTTT
Organism: uncultured Clostridia bacterium; assembly: GCA_945862785.1. GTDB lineage: Bacteria > Bacillota > Clostridia > Oscillospirales > Oscillospiraceae > Oscillibacter. The sequence goes on from CAMAZB010000051.1 coordinate 2,167, forward strand.
CCGGGATTGTGCAGGAAGTCGATGATCTCCGTCAGGGATTCCTTGGCCTCGTCCTGGCCCGCCACGTCGGCAAAGGTGACGCCGGTGGACTTTTCCATATACACCTTGGCGTTGGCCTTGCCCACGCCGCCGATGCCGCCGATACCGCCCATGCCGCCCTTTTTGGCCATCCAGTTCATGAACAGGCTCATGCCCAGCAGGATGATGACAAAGGGCAGGAGGTTGATGAGGAAGACAAGAATGGGGCTCATGGGAGGCTCGTACTCGGTGATGATCTCGGCACCCGCCGCTTCCAGCCGGGCGATGGTGGCGTCATTGGACTCCGTCTGAAGAGTGAAAAAGCGCAGAGTGGTCTGCTGCTCCTTGCCGATGGGGTTCAGGTAGGTGTAGAGGATATTGCCGTGGTCGTCTTCGCCGGTTTTGGTATAGGTGACGCCCTCGCTGTCCGTATAGGAGTAGCCGTCCTTCGGCGTGATGACCAGGATGGATTCTCCGTTGTCAAAGGCAACGGATTCCACCTGACCATCTTCCACCATATCCAGGAAGTCACCGTATACCAGCTCCACGGAGGAGGACTGGCGTACGCTGTTGGTCATGTATGTGCCGGCGTAACTGATCAGAGCGGTCAGCAGCACCGCCCAGCAGATCAGGGAGATGACACCCCGCCAGTTGCCGCCGGATTTGCCTCCGCCGGGCTTGTTGGGCTTGTTCTGGTTGTTTTGGTCCATGTATGAAAACTCCTTTCAGGGTCAACCTGTTACAAATTTATCATAGGGCAGTATATCACAAAGGAATCAGGCCCACAAGAACGGGGAGGACTTTTTTCATGAAGTTTCTGTAAATTTAGCTTTATTGTGTCCGGTTCCTGTGATATACTAACACAGAATACGACCAAATTTTCAACAGCGGGAGAGAAACCATGGACGAACAGAAGAAGAACGCGCTCACTGCCGAGGCCGATGGCGTCATCGAGGGACGCAACGCCGTCATTGAGGCCCTGCGGGCGGGCGAGACCATCGATAAAATCTATATCCTGAAGGGCGAGACCGACAAGACCCTGGGACACATTGCCTCCAAGGCCCGGGCCGCCGGCATCGTGGTGGTGGATGCCGACCGGCGGAAGCTGGACAATATGAGCCGCACCCACGCCCACCAGGGCGTCATTGCCCTGGCGGCGGTGCGGGAGTACGTCAGCGTGGAGAGCATCCTGGAGGGCGCCGCCGCCAAGGGGGAGAATCCCCTGCTGGTCATCTGCGATGAGATCTCCGATCCCCACAATCTGGGCGCCATCATCCGTACTGCCGAGTGCGCCGGGGCTCACGGGGTGGTCATCCCCAAGCGCCGCAGCGCGGGCCTCACCGCCGTGGTGGCCAAGACCTCTGCCGGCGCGGTGGCCCATGTGCCTGTGGCCCGGGTGCCTAACATCCCCGCCCTGCTGAAGGACCTGAAAAAGCAGGGCGTGTGGGTCTTCGGCACGGCGGCGGACGGCACCACGAACCTGTACGACGCGGACCTGAAGGGCCCAGCCGCCATCGTCATCGGCAGCGAGGGAGAGGGTATGACCCGCCTGGCCGCTGAGAACTGCGACTTCCTGGTCAGCATCCCCATGCGGGGCAAGCTGAATTCCCTGAACGCCTCCGCCGCGGCGGCCATTTTGCTGTACGAGGCCGTCCGGCAGCGGGGATGAACGGGGGAGCGTGTCATGGCTGACAAAAAAGAGGAGCTGTGCCTGGATGATACTCTGCTGACCGACGTGCCAGCGGAGGGGGAGGACTACTCCCTGGAGGAGATCCTGGCGGAGTTCAGTACCCGGCGGGAGCCGAAGCTCCTGACCGAGGAGCCGAAACCAACGCCAGAACCAAAACCGGAGCCCAAACCGGAGCCGAAATCTGAGCCGGCTCCCGAACCCAAACCGGACCCCGCCCAGGCGGCGGAGCAGGCCCGACAGGAGGCCAGGGACAAGCTGCTGGCCCAGGCGGTGGACCTGGAGAAATTGGAAAAGGAGCTGCCCAGGGCACCCCGGCCCATCTCTCTGGAAGAAGTGGTGGGCAGCACCGTGGACGCGGTGATGGATGACCATCACGAGCCGCTGCTGAAGCCGAAGCGCGGACTGTTTTCCCGGCGGAAGCTGGAGGACACGGAGACGCTGTATGCACCGCCGGAACCGGAGCCAGAGCCGGAACCGGAGCCCATCGGCCCGGAGGAGGACCTTTGCAACGCGGCGGCGGACTGGCGGGAGCGGTATCAGGCGGCCCGGGGTCCGCTGATCCCGGCGCTGCTGATCGCCCTGGTGCCAACGGTACTGGCGGCGGTGGAAAAATACGGTGTCACGGTGCCGATGTGGAGCGGCGATATCCGCTTTCAGAGCATCGTGGTGCTGACCTGTCTGGCGCTGAATATGCTGCTGTGCCGGAGCGTGTTCAAAAAGGGCTTCATGATGGTGGCCCGGAAGCGCTGCGTCAGTGAACTTCTGATTTCCATTTCCGCTTTGGCGGCGGCGGCGGACTGTGGCGCCTGCCTGCTTCTTGCGGGGCGGACCGCGGTGCCGCCTTACGGCGGCGCGGCGTGCCTGGCCCTGGTGTTCGCCCAGTGGGGCGTCAGCCGGGAGTGCCGGGGTATGTACGATATGTTCCGGGCGGCGTCCCTGGATGACGAGCCGCCCTATCTGGTGACGGACACCGACCGGGGGGCCTGCAAGCAGCGGGGCGCCGTGCCGGGATTCTACACTACGGCCATGAAGGACAACGCAGCTGCACTGTGGCAGACGGCGCTGATACCTGTGGCCCTGGTGGGCTCCGTGGTGTTTGCGGGCCTCAGTTCCCTGGGCCAGGGCCGGGGGGGCGATTTTCTGCTGAACTGGTCCGCCATCCTGGCGGCGGGAGGGACCTTTGCTCTGCCTCTTAGCTGGGCCTTGCCTTGGTCCCGGCTGTCCCGCCATCTGCAGCAGACCGGCTGCGCCGTGGCGGGCTGGTCCGGTGCGGAAAAGATCAGCCGCCGCAGGACCATGATCGTGGCGGATAGCGACCTGTTCCCGCCGGGGACCCTGCGGCTCAATGGCGAGCGGTTCTACGGCGAGGAACGGAAAAAGGCGGTGAGCTACGCTGCCACCATGGCCCGCAGCGCGGGCAGCGGCCTGGAGCGGCTGTTCGGCTCTCTGCTGCGGGAGGAGAACGGCCGGTACGAGACCGCCGATGATTTCAGCTTTTTTGAGGAGGGCGGCTGGTCCGCCGCCATCCATGGGGAATCCGTGCTGATGGGCACCGCCTCTTTCATGCGGAAGATGAACGTGCGGCTCCCCGGCGACGTCAATCTCAAGACCGGTGTGTTCCTGGCGGTGGACCGCCAGCTCATCGCCATCTTCGCTGTGAAGTATGAGCCGGCGGAAAATGTGGACTACGCCCTGCGGATGATGCGGCGCAGCCACATCATGCCCATTCTGGCGGCCCGGGACCCCAACATCACCCCGGAGCTTTTGAAGCGCAAGTTCCACAAGGGTGTGAGGGTGGAGTATCCGAACCTCACCAGCCGGGTGGCCCTCAGTGAGGCGGAGCACGACCGGGACCTGCCCCGGGCACTGCTGTTCCGGGAGGGCCTGCTGCCCTACGCCGAGACCGTGGCGGGCAGCCGGAAGCTGTGCAAGTCCGTCCGCCGGGCGGCGGCTCTGGGCATCCTGGGAAGCTGGGCAGGCACGCTGCTGGCGTTCTATCTGGTGTTCCTGGGCGCCTATGAACTACTGACGCCCCTGGCGCTGGTGGTGTTTTTGCTGCTGTGGACCGTTCCGGTGCTGCTGGCTTAAAGTGGAAGTAAACTGGAAGAATGGAAAGAGGAGACAGAAAGCTGTCTCCTCTTTTTTGCGCCCCTTGCCAAAATTTCGGGCTGTTTTTTCGGCCTCCTGACTAAAATGTTAAACTTGCCAAAATTTTTGTTGTATTGAGCGGGGGAACGTTGTATAATTTCTACATTAGGGCTGGCGGCGCCGGCGGCGTCGGTGCTGCCGCAGACCACAGCACAACATAAGGAGTGGAATGAACATGAGCTATTCAGTACAGAACATCCGCAACGTCTGCCTGCTGGGCCACAGCGGCAGCGGCAAGACCGCTTTGGCGGAGAGCCTGCTTTATATGACCGGCGCCATCGACCGGATGGGCCGTGCGGCAGACGGCAATACCGTCTGTGACTATGATCCCGAGGAGACCAAGCGGCAGATCTCTCTGTCCACCGCCGTGGCGCCTCTGGACTATAAGGGCTGCCGCATCAACGTGCTGGATACCCCGGGCGCTTTTGATTTCTCCGGCGAGGTCATGGAGGCCCTGCGGGCCGCCGACGCCGCCGTGATCGTCTGCTCCGCGAAGGACGGTATCTCCGTGGGTCTGGAGAAGGCCTGGAAATACTGCGAAGAGCGGAATATGCCCCGTTTTGTCTACATCTCCAAGACCGATGAGGACAACAGCGACTACAACGCCACCTTCGATGCCCTGCGTGAGCGCTTCGGCAAGAAGATCGCCCCCGTGGTGGTCCCCATTTGGGACGCGGACAAGAAGGTCACAGGCATCATCGACGTGCTGAACAAGCGCGCCTACGAGATGCAGAACCTCAAGCGGGTGGAAATCGAGGTCCCCGCCGACAAGGAGGACGTCATCACCGAGTTCAACGACGCCCTGAAGGAGTCTGTGGCTGAGACCAGCGAGGAGTTCATGGATAAGTTCTTTGGCGGTGAAGACTTCACCTACGCCGAGATGATCCAGGGCCTGCGCCAGGGCGTGCGGGAGCTGAGCCTGTTCCCCGTGCTGTGCGGCTCCGCTGTCAACTGCATGGGCAGCCTGATGCTGATGGACAATATCGTGGACCTGCTGCCCAACCCCATGGAGGGCAACTACCACAAGGCTACCCGTCAGGACGGCGAGACCGAGGAGTTCGTGGTCTCCCCCGGCGGCGTGCCCACCGCGTTTGTGTTCAAGACCGTTTCCGACCAGTACGGCAAGTACTCCTTCGTAAAGGTCCTCTCCGGCGAGATCAAGCCGGATATGGCCCTGGTCAACGCCCGTACCGGCTCCACTGAGAAGCTGGGCCGCCTGTACACCATGCGCGGCAAGAAGACCACCGAGGTCAAGGAACTGGGCTGCGGTGACATCGGCGTGATCGCCAAGATGGATAAGGTCAAGACCGGCGACACCCTGTGCGACCAGCGCAAGGTCGTGGCGCTGAAGAACATCCCCTTCGCGGAGCCCTGCTACTCGGTTGCCATCGCACCCAAGACCCGGGGCCAGGAGGATAAGATCGCCCAGGGCCTTGTCCGTCTGAACGAGGAGGATCCCTCCTTCTCCGTGACCAACAACGCCGAGACCCACCAGATGGTCCTCTCCGGCGCCGGCGATATGCAGGTGGATGTGCTCATCAGCAAGCTGAAGAGCCGCTTCAACGTGGAGGCTGAGCTGAAGCCCGTCCGCGTTCCCTACCGTGAGAAGATCCGCAAAACCGTCCAGAAGCAGGGCCGCCATAAGAAGCAGACCGGCGGCAGCGGCCAGTTCGGTGATGTGTGGATCCGCTTCGAGCCCCAGACGGAGCAGGACGACATGATCTTCGCTGAGGAAGTGTTCGGCGGCTCCGTGCCCAAGAACTTCTTCCCCGCCGTGGAAAAGGGCCTGCGTGAGGCCTGCGTCCACGGTCCTCTGGCCGGCTATCCCGTGGTGAACCTGAAGGCCGTCCTGTACGATGGCTCTTACCATCCCGTTGACTCCTCCGAAATCGCTTTCAAGACCGCCGCACAGCTGGCTTACAAGGCCGCTCTGCCCGAGGCCAACCCCGTGCTGCTGGAGCCCGTGGGCGAGCTGAAGGTCACCGTGCCTGACAGCTACATGGGCGACGTGATCGGCGACCTGAACAAGCGTCGTGGCCGTGTTATGGGCATGGATCCCACCGGCGACGGTGACCAAGTCATCACCGCTGAGGTGCCCATGGGTGAGATGGGCAGCTACGCCATCGACCTGCGGGCTATGACCCAGAGCCGCGGCAGCTTCACCTTCCACTTCGTCCGCTATGAGGATTGTCCTCCCGCGGCCCAGGAGAAGGCCATTGCCGAGGCCAAGGCCCTGGCTGAAAAGGAATAAGCAATACTTTGAAATCCGGGGATCTTCTGATCCCCGGATTCAGGCTGTCGATAAACCCGGAAATGTAGGAAAACGGGAAGGAAGGGTGTGCGCGGGGAACCCAGGAAGGGTGCCCTGCGCCATTCAAATCAATAGATTTCAGAACTTTTTGAAAGTTCTGAAATCTTAAGCAGCTTGCCGAAAAGACTTTTTCGACAAGCTGAATCCGGGGATCTTCTGATCCCCGGATTTTCAAAAGGGAGCATATTACTATGTAGAAGTCAAGTATGTGAGCCGCTCACTGGCGGAGAACCGGAAGCACCGGGAGAGACCGATGTGGCTGGCGGTATGAGGCAACTATACCCACATTTTTGACAGACCATGGCGGGATCAACACGGTAAATCTGACCTGTGTGCGGAAAAAAGGACGCAAGATGATTTGCGGTTTTGAAAGACGTTTTTTTAAAATGTGTTGCATTGGCAACTGGTGAAAACAAAGTTAGTCTGTTATAATCATACCATCCCACAAGGGATATGAAATTGAGTTTAATTACCATATCACATAAGGAGGATACAATTATGAAGAAGTGGGTTTGCCAGGTTTGCGGTTATGTTTGGGAAGGCGAGAATCCTCCCGAGAAGTGCCCCCAGTGCGGTGTTCCCGCATCCAAGTTCACCGAGCAGAAGGGTGAGATGAGCTGGGCCGCCGAGCATGTGGTCGGCGTGGGCAAGTCCTTCGGCGCTGATGTGCCCGAGGAAGTCCAGAAGGAGATCATCGACGGTCTGAACGCCAACTTCATGGGCGAGTGCACCGAGGTCGGCATGTATCTGGCCATGGCCCGTGTGGCTCACCGCGAGGGCTATCCCGAGATCGGCCTGTACTGGGAGAAGGCTGCTCTGGAAGAGGCCGAGCACGCCGCCAAGTTCGCCGAGCTGCTGGGCGACGTGGTTACCGACTCCACCAAGAAGAACCTGGAGCTGCGTGTCGAGGCTGAGAACGGCGCCACCGCCGGCAAGTTCGAGCTGGCCAAGCTGGCCAAGAAGTACAACCTGGACGCCATCCATGATACTGTCCACGAAATGGCCCGCGACGAGGCCCGCCACGGCAAGGCTTTCGCCGGCCTGCTGAAGCGTTACTTCTAATCGGCTGAAATCCCTGATACAGCAAGGATTTATCCAAGAGGAGATCACGAAAGTGGTCTCCTCTTTTTTGCGTCCTCCGCCGTTGGGATGGAAGTATCTGTGGAAGTCTATCTCTGTTTGCTGATCAGAGGGTCAGCGCGTTGGAAATTGGTATGAGAAGCCAGAGGAGAACGCTGCCTTGCACAGGAACGTATCTTGATCAACCTGCGAATGGGTGCAGTGGGAAACATAGAAGATTCCGCTGGAACCGCTGGTGCCAAAATGGTTGATCTCCCGCGTATATCCCAGATGGTCATCTATCCGGCCAATATAGCTGAGGCTGGCATTCTGTGCCCCACTCTTACCCTGATAGACCAGGCCATACATGCCCTCTTTTGCAATGGGAGCGGAAATGCGGGCCATATAAGTTTCCTCCTGCGCCGCTTCATCATATGTGATGAGGAAGTCGGTCACATCAAATTGTTCGGTAGTCTGTTGGAGTATGATGGTGTCGTTCAGAACAAATTTTGCAATCAGATGTTGGGAAACGGCATCAAGGGCGTCTTTTTCGCTGCTCGCTTCACGCCATTCCGCAAAGAACTTCTGCGCGGTGTCTGCAGCATCGAATACATAAAGCTCTGTTTGTACAATGTCGCCGCCGTCACCCATATATGACAAAGCGGAGGTATACTCATACTGGATGGAATTGCTCCAAATGCGCCCCTGACTGTCATGATCGAAGCAGCCGCTTCTTTGGTAGCGTTTGATCAAAAGCGAATAGCCTTTTTTAGGATTGGCGTGCAGACTGGTCTTGAGATAAAGGTTGCCAAGGGCGTCTACCTCATGCCACGCCCGAATCACACCTTCTGCAAACAAGCGATCTTTCAAGGTCTGGGATGTACCCTTGATGAAAGCCGATAAAGCGGCATTGGAGATGACTGCCACATCTCCGCGGCAGAAGCTGTTAATACCGGTATGGTACTGTCCTGCCGTGATGCCCAACTCGTCGGACAGCGTCCAAGCGGAAGGGACCTCAAAATCCTTGCCGGATTCATAACCCAGCGCTCGCAGGACAAAAGTGATGTACTGGTTGGCTCGAATCGGACTTGTGCCGCAGTAGGTGGCGGCGGTATAGCCGTTGGTCAGGCCGTTGGTGTAGGCATAGCCAATGTAGGGGCGCATAGCGTCGGAAACATCCGTAAAGGGAATATCCCAGGTGCCGGCCTTGGCCTCTTCCTCTTTGCCCAGCAGACGCACCAGCATGATGATGGCCTGGTTCCGGGTAGGGGTCTTGTCCAGGTCAAAGATGGGCGTGCCGTCAGGATTGGTGCCAGTTCCTTTGAAAAGCCCCAGTTCATACAGAGTCTCCGCCGCCGCGGTGGACTCATCACTTGCGGCAGTTGCAGAAGGAATGAGGCTAAAAATCAGAACCAGGGTAAGAATCATGCACGATAATCTTTTCCTCATGGCTGACCCTCCTACGTTGATATAAATAGTATGATACCATATGATCCGCATGACGACAACCATCGCAGATATAAAGCAGATGCCTTTTTTCAGAAGATTTCCAGATTCGCCCTTTGCAAATATCTTCCTTTCGCCCATCTGCTGTGATGGCATAGCGGAACGACCGATTTCCACTGCAAAATGAGGAATGCTAACGAAATCGAACAGCTGCGGGTGCTCTCAAATGCGTTTCGGCAGCCCTTGAGCTCATGCAATATAAAACCAGTAGAAAAGTGAAAAGGATCATGGTATACTATTTACGCAAAGACAGCAAGGGAAGCGGAAAGGGAACTTCGTGTGAAAACAAATGTGATTTACAATCAGGACTCCATTTCAGGGATGCAGACACAGATCGAGGATGAATCTGTTGATCTGATCATCGCGGACCCGCCGTATTTCAAAGTGGTTGGAGAAAAGTGGGACTATGCGTGGCGGACGGAGGAGGACTATCTGGAATGGTCGAAGGAGTGGATCCGGGAAGCCTCGAGGGTACTGAGAAAGGGCGGTTCCTTTTATGTATTCGGCTATTTCAGGATGCTCAGCAAGCTGCTTCCCATCCTGGAGGACAGCGGACTGGAGCTGCGCCAGCAGATCATTCTGAACAAAGGAATGCAGGCGGTTTCGGGAAGAGCGACCAAAAATTACAAGATGTTCCCCACCGTTACAGAGAGCATATTGTTTCTGTATAAGGATTCGAAGCCGTTTGCAAAGGAACTGCTGAAGCGCCGACAGAAGGAACTGGGCCTTTCCGCCAAAGCCATCAATGAACAGCTTGGTGTAAAATCCAATGGCGGCGGCATGTGGAGTATCTATACGGGAGAAAATGTGTGCAAACAACTCCCAACAGAGGAATTGTGGAACAAATTGCAGGATATCCTTGATTTTGAATTTCCCTATGAGAAGATCCGGCAAACATTCAATCCCCAGTTGGGAGTAAGCGATGTTTGGGAGGATATTGATTTTTACGGTGAAAAGGAGCGTATCCATCCTACACAAAAACCGCTGAAGCTGATCTCCAGACTGGTGCTTGCAAGCAGCGACGAAGGGGACCTTGTATTGGATCCGTTTATGGGAAGCGGAACCACCGCGGTATCCTGTGTGGAGAATAGGAGAAAGTACATCGGTTTTGAGATTGATCGGGATTATTATGAAAAGTCCCTTGTGAGATTAGGCGTAAAAACGAACGAGCCTTCCTGACGGAGGCTCGTTCGTTTTGCGCTGTGCGCCCGGTGAGCGCACGTTCTATAGGGTGAAAGTCCCGAATCCGCCCGGTAGTGGGAAGGGTTAGCCAAAGGCAAGGGTGCCCATCGCGAGGCGGGATCTGAAGGAAGCCGGATGTGAAGGCTGAGAAGTGCCAACACGGGCAAAGTT
>CAMAZB010000052.1 GCA_945862785.1 uncultured Clostridia bacterium
TGAACGTATTCCTTTAACAAATCCTGTGGTACTGGCTGCATAATCTTCGTCTCCTCATCTTGAATGTTTGATCTCATTCTTGACTCAGTCGAAGATTTTCATACTGTCGAGGAACGTCGATTACACAGAATTTTCTGCGGTCTCCAAAGTGACCCAGCATTTGAGGTCAAGCAGTTTTCTCCTGCTGACGGATAATGAAACTCCGCAGGACGCACTACTCTCGATGGAGAGTATAGAAGTGCGCCCTTTAGTTCCTAAAGGGATTTTTTCTTTTGCTCAACTCCCCGGCAAATATGAATTTATCGTTCCTGTACTTCTTTTCCGCTAAGGTGCTCTATTTCGATTTCAAACATCTGAACGGCCCTTCCAGATGATGCCACTTCTTCATCTACCATCTTTTCATTAGGATAATACTTCATCGCAAACTTCTTTACAAGCTTAATAATGTCTTCCTGATTTTCGACTAAATGGCATCGTCCAAAGACAACCACACTTTGAAGAAAAGGTGCCCACGATTCTTCTTTAATGCTTTCATTACCGCATACAGTAAAGCAAACCTTGTCACATGCTTTCAAGCAATCCACCTTATAACCTGCTTTCGCTCCATGAAAAATAATCGTATGTGCGTTTTCATCATACAGATAATTTATTGGTATCGCATAGGGATAATCATTATCACCATTAACTGCCAGAATGCCGCGTCGAGAACAACGAAGCAGTTCTTTTGCTGCATCTATACTGATTTCATTTTTCTTTTTTCGAATTGTTCTAAACATTAAACTTACCTCCACAAATTCCGATATGTCGTTCATTTTGCTTGCGCAAATTATACCATAACCCTGTGAACAATTCTACCGCAACTTTGGCAAGAAATGAGAAAAGTCCGAACAGTTTTTCTGCCCGGACTTCCTCGCTCAATCGTAAATCAATTCCATTTTCACATTCTTTGGCCTGTGCCTTGCAAGCATTCCTCTGCCGTACCATTCCATCTGGTTTTCGGCTTTCAGCTTTTCGGCCATACTGTTTTGCTTTGCCAGCTCCGGCGCGATCAGCTCCATGCGGCTTCGTGCTGCTTCGTTGATCTCGGCACAATACTGTTTTACGAACAACCGCCTATCCGGGCGCGTTTTCATTATTTCAGGAACTTTTTGATTCGCCCGGAGAGGACAACTGCCAGAGCCAGCTTGAGAAGGTCCGGAACGATGTAGGGGAGTACGCACCAGCTCAGGGCGGTCGTCACACCGATGGGGCCGGTAGTCCTGGCGTAGAGCACCAGGAACCAGGCGGTGCCGAAGGCATAGCACACCGCCAGCCCCAGCACGCAGGCGGCGATCTTCACAGGGAGGGAATCCCCCAGCTTTGCCGTTAGCAGCCAGTAGACCAGAGCGGCGGCAGCAAATCCGATGATATAGCCGCCGGTGGTATCCAGCAGGACGCCCAAGCCGCCCCGAAAGCCGGAAAATACCGGCACGCCCACGGCACCCAGCAGCAGATACACCACCATGGCATACAGTCCCCGCCGGCCCCCCAGGGTGGTGAGGGCCATGAACATGGCGAAGGTCTGCAGGGTGAACTGCACCAGGGGCTTGGGCAGGGGAACGGTGATCCAGGCGCAGACCGCCATCAGCACGGCGAACAGCGCTATATAAGCCATATCCAGCGTCCGCAGGCGGGACGGAGCAGCAGAAGATGTCATGAGAAGTACCTCCTTGTATTGTCCTGCATCAGAGCATACCGCGTCCTGACTTGGCTGTCAACCTTAATATTAAATATGGTTAACAATGGGGCAAAAGAACCAGCGGGGAAATTTCCCCGCTGGTTTTCAAATATCTGTATGCTCGCATAGCTCCCGGACCTTGGATTGGATGGATTTCAGGTCCTCAAAGGTCTCCGGCCGCTTGCCCTCGTCCCTCAGCAGAGCCGCGGGGTGGTAAATGGCGGTCATCTGGACGCCGCCCCGGGCAAACCACTGGCCATGCTCACTGGTGATCTTGAAATCCTCCTTGATAATGGCCTTGGCAGCGATGCGGCCCAGGCACACAATGATCTTGGGCCGGATGAGAGCCGTTTGCCGCCGGAGCCAGCCGATGCAGGCGTCCTGCTCCACATTCAGCGGGTCCCGGTTCTGGGGCGGACGACACTTCACCACGTTGGCAATATAGACCTTGGTGCGGTCCAGGCCGATGATCTCCAGCATGTCGTCCAGAAGCTGGCCCGCCCGGCCCACAAAGGGCACGCCCTGCTCGTCCTCATGCTGGCCGGGGCCCTCGCCGATGAGCAGGATCTCCGCGTCCTCGGCACCGTCGCCGAAGACCACGTTGGTGCGGGTATCCGCCAGGGCGCAGCCCCGGCAGGCCATACAGTCCTGTTTTAGGGCTTCCCAGGTATCCGCCATGGGGGAACGCCTCCTTTTCTGATGAATAAATGTAGTATACTACGAAAAAACTGCCAGCGCAACGCGGGAATAGGCTGCCGCTACCCGGAGACACTGAACAAAAAGGAGGCGGCGGAATGGCGCGCTGGCTTTGGATCTTCTGGATTTACAGTTTTTTAGGGTATGGCTTGGAAAAGCTGTTCGCCGCGGTGACCCACGCGCCCAACCAGGGCAGAAAGTGCTTCCTGCTGCTGCCGCTGTGTCCGGTGTACGGCCTGGGGATGCTGGCGGTGCTGGCCCTGCCGGCGCGGGGGTGGTGGCTGGTGCTGTGGGGCGGCCTGGCGGCCACGGCGGTGGAATATGCCTACCACTGGGCCTGCGAGACCTTTCTGGGGGTGCGGTTCTGGGATTACTCCCGGGTTCCCGGCAATCTGCAAGGCCGCGTCTGCCTGCCCTTTACCGCCATCTGGGGTGTTTTGACCGCTCTGGCGGTGTGGTGGGTGCAGCCGTGGGTGGAGGCCATCGCGGCGGCTATTCCCTGGCAGGTGACCTACGCCTGCTTGCTGGTCTTCACTGCCGACGCCGTTTGCTCCGCAAGGTTTCTGCGGCAGACCCACGACATTGAGGCCCTGCGGTGGGCGGTTCACACCACCTGGAACAGATAGAATTTTAAATAATTTGTCTCCGCCACGCCCCAGAGAATGGGGTGGTCGCAGCTCTGCTGCCGGGCTTCGATCTGCCGGAGCTGCACCCCGGCGTCCTTTGCTGCGTCGTGGAGCATGGCAATAAATTTTTCCTCCGTGGCAAAGTGGGAGCAGGAGCAGGTGGCAAGATATCCGCCCCGGGGCAGCAGCTTCATGGCCCGGTAGTTGATCTCCTTGTAGCCGGTGATGGCGTTGGCCACCGTCTTGCGGCTCTTGGTGAAAGCCGGCGGGTCCAGAATGATGAAGTCGTATTTGGGCGGTTCCTTTTCCAACTGGGGCAGCAGGTCGAACACGTTGGCGGCCACGCAGTCCACCACGTCAGACAGGCCGTTGCGCTCCGCGTTGGCCCGGGCCATCTCCACGGCGGACTCCGACACATCCACGGCGGTGACATGCTTCGCCCCGCCCATGGCGGCGTTCAGGGCGAAGGAGCCAGTGTGGGTGAAGCAGTCCAGCACGGTCTTGCCCTTCGCCAGACGGCCCACCGCCCGGCGGTTGTACTTTTGGTCCAGGAAAAACCCGGTCTTTTGGCCGTTCTCTACATTCACCAAATATTTGATGCCGTTTTCTACGATCTCCACAATGGGAGACTCCGGCGTCTCCTGGCCGGGCAGGGGGAACCAGCCCTTATACTGGGGGAGCCCCTCTTTGTCCCGCAGGGCCACATCGTTCCGCTCGAACACGCCCCGGATGGCCTGGCCGTCCTCCCGGAGAATCTTTACCAGAGCGGGCAGGAGCATCTTCTTGATGTCCTCCATGCCCACGGACAGCACCTGGACGCTGAGCAGGTCGTGGAACTTGTCCACCGTCAGGCCAGGGAAGGCGTCCGCCTCGCCGAAGATGACGCGGCAGCAGTCCAGGTCATCATCACTCATGACGCTCTTGCGGTAGTCCCAGGCCCAGCGGAGCTTCCGCTGCCAGAAGGCCTCATCAAAGTGGTCGTTGGCGTTGCGGGAGATGAGCCGGACCCGGATCTTGGACTGTTCCGAAAGGAAACCTGTGCCAAGATATCGGCCTTTTTTGCTTACTATATCCACCAATTTCCCGTTTTCTGGGGCACCTTCCATAGACAGAACCTCTGCGTCGTAGACCCAGGGGTGGCCCCGCAGGATGGCAGCCTCCGCCTTGGGGGTGACGGTAAAACGGGGATAGGAACGGTCAGTTTTCATGGGTGGACCCTCCTGTGTCGTTCAGATTCGGTAAACAGTATATCACATTTTCCGAAGGAGCGCCATAGAATCCAATGAGAAGGAGGGATACCATGCCTATCATTTATTTGAGTCCCAGCACCCAGGAGTGGAATATGTACGTCACCGGCAGCGGCTCCGAGGAGTACAATATGAACCTGCTGGCTGACGCCCTGGTGCCTTACCTGGTGTCCAACGGCATCCAGTACACCCGCAACACCCCGGATATGACCGCCGGCAGCTCTGTCCGGCAGGCCAACCAGGGGTATTACGACTTTTATCTGGCGCTCCATTCCAACGCGGCCCCGGAGGGACGGTACGGCGAGGAACGGGGCATCATCGCCTTTTACTACCCTGGCAGCACAGAGGGGCAGCGGGGTGCGGAGCTGATCGCGGAGGAGCTTCGGAAGATTTATCCCTTGCCGGACCGGGTGACCACCCGTGCCACCACCACCCTGGGGGAGGTGCGGCTGTCCCGGGCCCCGGCGGTGCTGGTGGAGATCGGCTATCACGACAACTACGCCGACGCCGTGTGGGTGGAGGGTCATATGGACGACATTGCCCAGCAGTTGGCCCGTGCCCTGACCAGGCTGTTTGGTCTGCCCTTCATCTACCCCATGACCCCGGTAGGGGGGACGGTGAATGTCAGCTACGGCACGCTGAACCTCCGCAGCCGCCCAACGCCCACCGGGACCATCATCGCCAATATGCCCGACGGCGCCGCTGTCACCGTTTACGGCGAGTGGCAGGGGTGGTATGTGGTGCATTATCAGAATTATGTAGGGTACGCGGCAGCGGCTTATATTGACACATAGGGAACGAGCCGCCGGGCGTAAGCCCGGACGCCGCATGGCGGCGCCAAGCGTTTTGCGGAGCAAAACCTTGAAATGGGCGGGCTTTGCCTGCCCATTTGAGTTTGATCGGGTACCCAAAAGAGCTTGCTCTTTTGGGACGTGGCAGGGGTGGTATGTGGTGCATTATCAGAATTATGTAGGGTACGCGGCAGCGGCTTATATTGACACATAGGGAACGAGCCGCCGGGCGTAAGCCCGGACGCCGCATGGCGGCGCCAAGCGTTTTGCGGAGCAAAACCTTGAAATGGGCGGGCTTTGCCTGCCCATTTGAGTTTGATCGGGTACCCAAAAGAGCTTGCTCTTTTGGGACGTGGCAGGGGTGGTATGTGGTGCATTATCAGAATTATGTAGGGTACGCGGCAGCGACCTATATCGACACATAATTCCCTCGTAAATTCCGGCGAAAAACCAGCGGAGCATTTTTCACCGGAGAAGGAGGAGCGGCGGAGAGAGGGAGCTTTCGCCGTAAGGCGGAAGCGAGGGATGCGGAGCCTGCGACGACGCAGCCGGGTGCGGGTTCAAAGCGGCATTCAATATCTAGTGACTGGCACTGCTGATTTTTCAACTTCTGGGAAATTAAAGACTTGACACTTGAACAGTAAACGATTAAACTAAAAAAGGATAATTATCGGCGGGCGTAGGGGCGTCCTGCCGGTCGTTTTCTGATTGTAACTGTGAAATTACGATACCGAAGAACAGGAGGAAGCGAACACCGTGCAACCGATCACGATCATCCTCGCCCTGGTGGGCCTGGTGGTTGGCGGCGCGATCTGCTTCCCTCTCGGTATTCGCTACCGCAAAGCTGTTTCCGAGAAGGAGATCTCCAGCGCTGAAGAAGAGGGAAAGCGCATCATCAACGAGGCCATCAAAAGCGCGGAATCCAAGAAGCGCGAGGCCCTGGTGGAAGCAAAAGAAGAGATTTTGAAGAGCCGCAGCGAGTATGAGAAGGAAGTAAAGGAGCGCAGAGCTGACCTGCAGCGGCAGGAAAACCGCCTGCAGCAAAAGGAAGAGAACCTGGACCGCAAGCTGGAAGCCATGGAGAAGAAGGAAGAATCTCTGGCCCAGAAGCACGCGGCCGTCGACAAGGAAAACGAAGAGATCAAGGTCATCAAGCGCAGCCAGACTGAAATGCTGGAGCGTATTTCCGGCTTCACTGCCGAGGAGGCAAAGCAGTACCTCATCGACCAGGTGGAGGCCGAGGTGACCCACGAGACCGCCCTCAAAATCAAAGAGGTCGAGTCCCGCATGAAAGAAGAGTGCGAAGCCCGCGCCCGCGAGGTGGTGGCTCAGGCCATCCAGCGCTGCGCCGCAGATTCCGTGGCCGAAATGACCGTCAGCGTGGTTCCCCTGCCCAATGACGAGATGAAGGGCCGCATCATCGGCCGCGAGGGCCGCAACATCCGCACCATCGAGACCCTGACCGGCGTGGACCTCATCATCGACGACACGCCGGAGGCCATCACCGTCTCCTGCTTTGAACCCGTCCGCCGGGAGATCGCCCGGCTGGCGCTGGAGAAGCTCATCGCCGACGGCCGCATCCATCCCACCCACATCGAGGAGATGGTGGAGAAGGCACGCCGGGAAGTGGAGGCCACCATCAAGGCCGAGGGCGAGCGCGTGGTGTTCGAGTGCGGCGTCCGCAACCTGCACCCCGAGCTGGTGAAGATGCTGGGCCGTCTGCACTACCGCACCAGCTATGGCCAGAACGTCCTGCAGCACTCCGTGGAGGTGTCCCACATTGCCGGCATGATGGCCGCCGAGCTGGGCGCCGACGTCCAGGCTGCCAAGCGCGCCGGCCTGCTCCACGACCTGGGTAAATCCGTCGACCATGAGATGGAGGGCACCCATGTGGCTCTGGGCGTGGAATTCGCCCGGAAGTACAAGGAGCGGGAGGACATCATCCACGCCATCGAGGCCCACCACAACGATGTGGAGCCCCGCACCATCATCGCCTGCCTGGTCCAGGCCGCCGATGCCATTTCCGCCGCCCGTCCCGGCGCCCGCCGCGAGAACCTGGAGAACTACATCAAGCGCCTGGAGCAGCTGGAGACCATCACCGGCTCCTATCCCGGCGTTGACAAGGCTTACGCCATCCAGGCCGGCCGCGAGGTCCGCGTGATGGTGAAGCCCGAGCAGGTCAGCGAGGACCAGATGGTCATCCTGGCCCGGGACCTGGCCAAGAAGATCGAGGAAGAGATGGAATACCCCGGCCAGATCAAGGTCCATGTCCTGCGGGAGACCAAAGTGGTCGAATACGCAAAGTAATGAATGGGTCAAAAAATCCTCCGTGGAATCACCACGGAGGATTTTTTTGCCTGTAGGGAAAGCAAAACAAGACCGGCTGTGACAGTTGGCCTTGTTTGATGAAGTATGACGCACGGAGCTGTTCCTTACGCCAAAAAGCCTTTCAGAATGCAGTCCTCAGCCTCTTCTTCCGTCAGACCCAGCGTCTCCAGCTTCAAAAGCTGGTCGCCCGCGATCTTGCCGATGGCGGCCTCGTGGACCAACTGAGCCTCGGTGCAGTTGGCGGTGATGGCGGGGATGGACTTGATCTTGGCGTTCCCCATGATGATGGAGTCGCACTGCACATGGCCGAAGCACTGGGCGTTGCCCACCATCCGGGGGTAGAAGACCTGGCTGGATTCATCCTGGGCAACAGAGCGGGAAATGACCCGGCCCTTGGAATCCTCGCCGTCCAGCACGATTTCCATGTCGCTCTCGGCGATCTGATCGCCGTGGGTCAGCAGGCGTTCGGTGATGACGGCCTCGGCTCCCTTGCCGCAGACGATTTTCGTGTAGCGCTTGGTGGAGTCAATGCCCCGGATCTGGGTGGTGTCCATCTGGATGGAGGCGCCCTCCTCCAGGTACACCACGGTCTGGGGGTTCATGATCTTTCCGCCCTTGCCGTCGCCCTCGCCGTAGTGCTTTTCCGTGTACTTCACATGGGAGTTCTTGCCCACGTAGAAAGTATGGACGCCGTCGTGGCGGCTGGTCTGGTCGCCGCAGTTGTGGATGCCGCAGCCCGCCACGATATTCACGTCGCAGTTTTCCCCGATATAGAAGTCGTTGTACACCATTTCCTCGATGCCGGGCTTCGTGATGATGACAGGGATGTGGCAGGTCTCGCCCACGGTGCCGTCCTTCACCCGGATGTCAATGCCGGGCTTGTCCTCTTTGCCGGTGATCTCAATGTGCTCGGTGCTCTGGCGGCCGTCGCAGCCGCTGTCCTTGCGGATGTTGAAGGCCCCCACGGGCTTTCCCAGCATGTCCGCGATCTTTTCCAGAAGCTCGCGGTCGATCTCGTTGTCCATCATCAGGCCTTCACCTCCTTTGTCAGTACCGGGCAGCCGCCCAGGGTATCCGCCAGAATTTGAGGCAGGATGTCCGCTGCCGCACCCCGGTGGCGGATGGCGCCGTCGCCCACCACGATGACCTCGTCCGCCAGGGAGATGATGCGCTCCTGGTGGGAGATGATGATCATGGTGGCGGTGCCGGTGGCGTGGATCTGCTCAAAGGTCTCCGTCAGCCGGGCGAAGGACCACAGGTCGATACCGGCTTCCGGTTCGTCAAAAATCATCAGCTGGCTGTTGCGGGCCAGAATGGACGCGATTTCGATGCGCTTGACCTCGCCGCCGGAGAGGGACACATCCACCTCCCGGTCCAGGTAGTCGTTGGCGCAAAGGCCCACCCGGGTCAGGTACTGGCAGCACTTGTCCTTGGACAACTTGTCGTCGCCGCTGGCCAGGGTCAGCAGGTTGCGGACCGTCAGACCCTTGAAGCGGGGGGGCTGCTGGAAGCCGTAGCTGATGCCAAGCCGCGCACGCTCCGTGATGCCAAGGTCCGTGATGTCCTGACCGTTCCAGAGGATCTGGCCGGAGGTGGGCTTTACCAGGCCCATGATGATCTTGGCCAGGGTAGTCTTGCCGCCGCCGTTGGGGCCGGTAAACACCACCAGCTTGTGGTCGTCAATGGTGAGGGAAATATCGTTCAGGATACCCAGCTCGTTGCCGTCCTCACGGACGGTATAGCTGATATGTTTCAGTTCCAGCATGAGGGGAACCTCCTTTGATGGAAAAATGCTGATAGCTTACCTATTTTAGCAGAAGCGGTCAGGAAATGCAATCATTCCCCGGCGGGTTTCAGGGTTATTTTATCCCGACGATGGGAAAAATACTTGTTGCGGGTGCAACAGGTACGCCAACATCCGCTTTTGCATAGACTGGGGGGAAAAGGAGGCGACCGTAATGGAACAAAACATACATACACCGGAAGCGTATGATTACCGCCAATATGACCGCATCTGGCAGCGGGTAGCACCTGCCCTGGAGCCGTATCCTAATGCCCGGGGCGGCGCCGCGGAGCAGGCGGCGCCATCCCAGGAGGCGGGACTGACTCCGGCCCAGGTCCGGCAGGAGAGCCAGCTTCCCGGCGCGGAGCAGAATCCCTGCTGCATGGGCAGCGCGGCGGCGGAGATGCTGGAGGTACTGACGGGCTTTCTGGAGGAGGCCCTGTCGGACCGGCGGCACTACCTGGCCATGGCCCGGCAGGCACCGCCCTGGGCCCGGCAGCGGCTGCGGGACATCGCCGCGGGGAAAATGGAGCACGCCCGGCACCTGCTGGCCATCCACTATCTTGTCACCGGCGAGTGCTACCAGCCCGCCGTGAGCTGTGAGCGCATCTATGTGGGGCGGTGGTGCCCTGCCCTGCGGGAGCGGTATCACGCCGAGGCTTGCAACGGCCTGAATTACGCCCGGGCGGCGGATGGCACCACCGACCCCTGCCTGGTTCGCGTCCTGAACACCATGAGTACCGAAGCCTACCACTGGGCCAGAGAACTGATGGCCATGCTGGAACGGGGAATGCAGAGCGAAAAATAGGATTGTGCCCGGTGCGGAAGTGTGGTACAATACCTCCCAGAAAATGCCGCCGAAAGGCGGACACAGGGGGCAACTGCCATGAACAAGATCATTACCATCAGCCGGGAATTCGGCGCCGGAGGCCATACCATCGGCAAGCGGGTGGCCCAGGAGCTGGGCATCGAGTTTTATGACCGGGATATCGTCCGGGAGACCGCCAAGGCCAGCGGTATCGATCCTGCGCTGATTGAAAACGAGGGAGAGGACGTCTCCCGTACCGACTCCATCCTCAAGACCATCTGCTCCGCGTCCAGCCTGCAATTCAACGACACCCAGGAGGTCATTCACGATGTGCAGCAGGCCATTATCGTACGCCTGGCCCAGAAGGGACCCTGTGTCATCCTGGGCCGCTGCGCCGATGAAGCCCTGCGGGAGGCGGGCATCGACAGCCTGAACGTCTTTATCCACGCCGACGACATTCACCGGGCCGTCCGGGCCAGCGAGCTGCTGGGCTCCACCAACGCCACCGAGATCCAGAAGCTGATGGCGAAGAAGGACAACAGCCGCCACACCTATTACAGCCATTACACCGGCAAGAAGTGGGGCGACTGCCATAGCTACCATCTGACACTGGACAGCGGTGCTTTGGGCTACGACCTGTGCGTAAAGCTGATCGTGGAGGCTGCCAAGAGCTGCGAGTGAGTATGGACCGGCCTGGGCTCTGCCTGGGCCGGTTTCACGAAAATTAACGGAGGATATTCATGTTTACCGGTTTTACCGACGAGACTGTGGACTTTATGTGGGGCATCCGCTTCAACAACGAGCGGGCCTGGTTCGAAGCCCATAAGGACACGTACCTGACCCAGTTTTACCAGCCTATGCGGGAACTGGGGGACGAGCTGTACGATTTTATCCGGGACAAGCGGCCAAACGCGGGGCTGATCCGCAAGGTGAGCCGCATCTACCGGGATGCCCGCCGTCTCCACGGCCGGGGGCCGTATAAGGAGAGCCTGTGGTTTTCCGTGGAGCAGCCCTCGGAGATGTGGACGGCGCACCCTACCTTCTGGTTTGAGCTGATGCCGGAGGGCTGGACCTACGGCATGGGCTACTATATGGCAAAGCCCCTGACCATGGCCAAGCTCCGCTCCCGGATGGACCGGGACCCCAGGCCAATGGAAAAGCTGACCCGGGCGCTGAACGGACAGACGGAGTTCGTCCTGGAAACAGAGGACTACAAAAAGCCCCGGAGCCAACCTGCCTCGGACTTGCTGGCCCCCTGGTATCAGGCTAAGTCTTTTACCATCTGCCACAGCAACAAGCTGACGGACGAGCTGTTTTCACGGGAGATCGTGGACCGGCTCAAGACCGGCTTCGAATTCCTGCTGCCCTATTACGACTATTTTGTGACCCTGGACGGAGATCCCGACCCCAGGGACGCGTGAAAAGGAGAAATGAACATGAAAGCCTGCCCCGAGAGAGAAGCAGCCCTGGCGCTGCTGAAAAAGTACAATTCTGAGCCTTTCCACATCCAGCACGCCCTGACGGTGGAGGGGACTATGCGCTGGTATGCGGGTGAACTGGGCTACGGTGAGGACGCCGGTTTCTGGGCTACTGTGGGCCTGCTCCACGATGTGGATTTCGAACAGTGGCCGGAGGAGCACTGCCTGAAAGCACCGGAGCTGCTGGCGGAGATCGGCTGTTCCGATGAGCTCATCCACGCCGTCTGCTCCCATGGCTACGGCCTGTGCTGCGACGTGGAGCCCGCCCATGAGATGGAGAAGGTGCTGTTTGCGGCGGACGAGCTGACGGGTCTCATCGGAGCCGCCGCCCGGATGCGCCCCAGCAAGAGCTGCCAGGACATGGAGGTCAGCTCCCTGAAAAAGAAGTTCAAGGACAAGAAGTTTGCCGCCGGCTGCTCCCGGGATGTCATCAAGGAGGGCGCCGAGCGCCTGGGCTGGACCCTGGAGGAGCTGATGGAAAAGACCATCCTGGCGATGCGTTCCTGCGAGGCGGAAGTCAACGCCGCCATGGAGGCACTGTAAACATAAAAAGAGTGTCCGGGAATGA
>CAMAZB010000053.1 GCA_945862785.1 uncultured Clostridia bacterium
ACGTTGTTTAATTTACAAGGTACACGCCGCTTTCCGGCGGAACATTGCTATTATAACAGGCCGTCCTTCATTTGTCAACCACTTTTTTTACTTTTTTCAAAGTTTTTAAGTGGCTCACATCCGGAGCAGCGCCGCGAAACAGCTTTGTTAGAATACCAAACCCGTCCCTATTTGTCAACACCTTTTCCGCCCTTTTTTTCGTTTTTCTGATATTGCCTATTTCCCCTGCTTATTCCAGTATGACCTCTGTGCAAAACAGAAAACAGGCTGTGCAAATGGCCGTGGCAGTGATATAATGCCCTTGTCAAATTATTTATATGTATATGGGAGTGATCTTTCTGCTGATCCACCGCATGACCGCCACCTTCGGCAAGCTGCAAAGCCGCACGCTGAAGCTGGAGGATGGGCTGAACATTATCGAGGCACCCAACGAAACGGGCAAGTCCACCTGGTGCGCCTTTCTGCTGGCTATGTTATACGGCATCAACAGCCGGGAGCGTGACAAGGCCGGCTTTATCGCTGATAAAAACCGATACGCGCCATGGAACGGCGACGCCATGAGCGGCCGGATGGAGTGCCGCGCCGGGGCAGACGAGCTGTCCC
The DNA here is from genome assembly GCA_945862785.1 of uncultured Clostridia bacterium. Classification (GTDB taxonomy): domain Bacteria; phylum Bacillota; class Clostridia; order Oscillospirales; family Oscillospiraceae; genus Oscillibacter. The sequence goes on from CAMAZB010000053.1 coordinate 604, forward strand.
TGATTCGGACCACCCGCCGCCAAACGGCCCCCATGGGAGATTTCCAGGCTCTTTACGCCGGCACCGGCGAGAGCTTCCCCGGCCTGACGGGTCAGAACTGCGGGGAAACGCTGCTGGGTGTCAGCCGGGAGGTCTATGAGCGCAGCGCCTTTATCCGCCAGTCCGGTATCCCCATTACCCAGGACGCCGGCCTGGAGCGCCGCATCGCCGCTCTCATCACCACCGGCGATGAGGATAGCTCTTATACAGAGGCGGCCGACGCCCTGAAAAAGCAGCTGAACCGCCGCCGCCACAATAAGACGGGCCAGATACCCGTCCTGGAGGCCGAAGCCCAGGACATCAGCCGCCAGCTCTCCGAAGCGGACGCGCTGGAATCCCAGCTCCGCTCCGCCCGCCTTCAGTTGGAAACCCTGTCCCGACGGGAGAGCGAATTGACAGAGGAGCTGTCCCTCCACGACCGCTGGGCGGCAGCTCAGCAGCGCCGCGCCCTTGCGGAAGCGCAGTCTGCCGCCGCTCAGGCGGAGCAGCGTGTTGAGGAACTGCGCTGCCGCATCCAGGCGGAGCGTATCCCCGAAAATGAGACCATCGGCCGCCTGCGGGGCGCTCTGGTAAATCTGGAGACCACCCGCAAAGCGGTGGACAAGGCCCGCGCTGAGCGGGATACCGCCGCCAAGGCCCTCCTGCGGGCGGAGGCCGCCGTCAACGAAAGCCCCTTCACCGGGCTGACACCGGAACAGGCGGAAAAGTCTCCTCTGGACCTGGAGCCGAAGCCCCGGTTCCCCTTGTGGCTGCTTTTACTGCTGCTGATTTGCGGTGCCGCCCTGGGCGCCGGTCTTTGGTTCGTATCGAAAAACCTCCCGCTGGCCGTCGGTGGCGGCTGCGGCCTGTTTGGCGCCGCCGCTCTGGCAGCGGGCCTGTTCATTGGTAAAAAGCAATCCCGCTGGGAAGCCCTTGCCGCCGGGGCCCGCCAGCGTCGGCAGGAGGAACTGACCACCTACACAGCCCTGTACCGTGCCGCCGAGGATGCCCGGGCGGAAGCGGGCAGGCGTTCCGCCACTGCTGAAGCCCTGTACAGCACCCTGTCCTCCAACGAGCAGGCCATCCTGCTGGAAGTCCGCCGCTTTGCCCCCGACGCCTACGACAGCGCCGCCGCGGACCGTCTTCTCCGTGCCTGTGCCGTTCGCCGCCAGGAGTTGACAAAGGCCGAAGCTGCCGCCCGGGAAGCCGGGATGCGTCTGGAGCTGCTGGCGCAAAAAGTCCCCGCCGCCGACGGTGAAATTCCGCCGGCGCCCCCGGCCCGGAGCCGGGAGGCCGTCTCCTCCGAGCTGGATGCAGTCCGGGCGGAGCAGACCGCCGCCCGTTCCACAGCCGACCGCCTCACCGGGCAGCTTCACGCCATCGGCGACCCGGTAGCCCTCCGTTCCGAGGCCGCCCGCCTGGAGGAGGAGATCGCTGCCCTGGAGGCGGAGTATGACGCCATCCGCCTGGCGATGGACGCGCTGGATACCGCCAACACCACCCTGCAAAACCGCTTTTCGCCGGAGCTGGGCCGCCGGGCGGCCGAGATCTTCAGTGCCCTGACCGATGGCAGATACAGCGGCGTGGTACTGGACCGGGCGTTTCATCTCTCCGCGGAGCCCGCGGGAGACAGTATCTACCGTCCCTCCGCCCTGTTGTCCGCCGGCGCCGCCGACCAGCTCTACCTGGCCGTGCGGTTGGCGATCTGCGACCTGGTGCTGCCGGAGGAAAAGCAGGTCCCCATCGTCCTGGACGACGCCCTGGCCTCCTTTGACGATGACCGCTGCGCCGCCGCTCTCCGCTGGCTGAAAGAGGAGGGGCGGCATCGCCAGATCCTGCTGTTCACCTGTCACAGCCGGGAAGCCGCCTTCTTCGCCGGGGACAAGGAGGTTTCCGTCCAGCGGTTGACGGCGGACCTGTAAAGGTATAAGATATCCTTCGGACTATACAATGTAAAAATATCAATCAATATATAAAATAAGGAGATATCGGAACTATGAGCGAATGTACCCATAACTGCTCCACCTGCGGCGAGAGCTGCGGGGAGCGGCAGGAGCCCCAGTCCCTGCTGAAGGAGCATCATCCCAACGCCCGGGTGGGCAAGGTCTTCGGCATCGTGTCCGGCAAGGGCGGCGTGGGTAAGTCCATGGTCACCAGCCAGCTGGCCGTCACCATGCGCCGCCGTGGCTATTCCGTAGGCGTGCTGGACGCCGACGTCACCGGTCCCTCCATCCCCAAGGCCTTCGGCATCCACGGCCAGGCTCTGGGCAGCGAGGAGGGCCTCTATCCCATGGAATCCCGCACCGGCATCCAGGTGATGTCCACCAATCTGCTGCTGCCCAACGAGACAGACCCCGTGGTCTGGCGCGGCCCCGTCATTTCCGGCGTGGTGCAGCAGTTCTGGACAGACGTGCTGTGGAACTGCGACTACCTGTTCGTGGATATGCCTCCGGGGACCGGCGACGTGTCCCTCAGCGTGTTCCAGTCCATCCCCCTGGACGGCATCATTATCGTGGCCTCTCCCCAGGAGCTGGTGAGCATGGTGGTGGAGAAGGCCGTCAAGATGGCCGAGATGATGGAGGTCCCCATTCTGGGCCTGGTGGAGAACATGAGCTATGTCACCTGCCCGGACTGCGGCAAAAAGCTCCACATCTTCGGCGAGGGAAAAACCGCCGAGGCCGCCGCGCGCCACAATCTGCCCGTTCTGGCGGAGATGCCCATCGATCCCGCTCTGGCCGCTCTGACTGACGCCGGGGACATTGAGTCCTTCCAGGGTGCCTGGCTGGATGGCGCCGCCGACAAGCTGGAAAAGAAGTAAATATCTGCGTTCCGGGGCATCAGATGCCCCGGAACTTGTTTTTGCGCCGCTTTTGCATATCGACCAAGGGAACGCCGTCGAAAAAGTTGTTTTTGTGTGGAAAAACACTTGCAAAACCGCGCGCAATTCGGGATAATATATGCCGAACAACGTTTTCCGGAAAAACGGGAAAGAATACTAAAAAACACGAGGGGGATTTTCCTATGCAGGAGCTGAAAGACCGCATTGTCAAAGAGGGCAAGGTCCTTCCCGGCAATATCATCAAGGTGGACGGTTTTCTGAATCACCGCATCGACACCGAGCTGATGGACCACATCGCCGAGGAATTCGGCAAGCACTTTAACATGGATGAAGTCACCATGATCCTCACCGCCGAGGCAAGCGGCATCGCCCTGTCCGCCATCGTTGCCCAGCACTTCCACAAGCCCATGATCTTCGCCAAGAAGGCCAAGAGCGACAACATCGAGGGCGGCCTGTACCAGAGCGATATTTTCTCCTACACTTATAAGAAGAAGGTCACCCTGCTGGTCAGCAAGGAGTGGATGAACGCCGACGACAAGGTCCTCATCATCGACGACTTCATGGCCAACGGCGAGGCTATGCGCGGTCTGTGCGACATCGTGGATGCCGCGGGCGCTACCCTGGTGGGTATCGGCTGCGCCGTGGAAAAGGGCTTCCAGGGCGGCGGCGACCGTCTGCGTGCCGCCGGCGTGAATCTGAAGTCCCTGGCCATCATTGAATCCGCCGAGCCGGGCAACATCGTTTTCCGGGAGGAGGACTGACCCGTCCGGAAACCACTGGGCCGCGTTTTGCGGCCCATAAAATGTTATTGAAAACTCGTATAAGCCATTCTTTTCAAAAGGAGGGACCCTGTTTGTCCCATCAGACTGTCATCGTTCTCGATTTCGGCGGCCAGTACAACCAGCTCATCGCCCGCCGGGTCCGTGAGTGCGGCGTGTACTGCGAGGTCAAGCCCTACACCACGCCGCTGGCGGAGCTGAAGGCCATGGACCCCATCGGCATCATCTTTACCGGCGGCCCCAACTCCGTCTATCTGGAATCCTCCCCCCATGTGGACCCCGCCATCTTCACCTGGGGCGTGCCCATCCTGGGCATCTGCTACGGCTGCCAGCTCATGGCCCACACCCTGGGCGGCCAGGTCACCGAGGCCCAGGACGACTCCGCCCGGGAATACGGCAAGACCGTCACCTATTACGACACCTCCTGCAAGCTCTTCAAGGGCCTGCCCGCCGAGGGCATCTCCTGGATGAGCCACGGCGACTATATGGCAAAGGTCCCCGAGGGCTTTGCCCTGACCGCCCATTCCGACGCGTGCCCCAACGTGGCCATCGCCGACGAGAGCCGTGGCTTCTACGGCGTGCAGTACCATCCCGAGGTCAACCACACCGAAAACGGTATTAAAATGATCCGCAACTTCCTCTACGAGGTCTGCGGCGCCACAGGCGACTGGTCCATGCAGGACTACAAGAAGACCGCCATCGCCGCCGTTCGGGAAAAGGTCGGCTCCGGCCGGGTCCTGCTGGCCCTCAGCGGCGGCGTGGATTCCTCCGTTGTTGCCGCCCTGCTGGCGGAAGCCGTGGGCAAGCAGCTCACCTGCGTGTTCGTGGACCACGGTCTCATGCGCCTGAACGAGGGCGACGAGGTGGAAGCCGCCTTTGCCAAGTGGGACATCAACTTTGTCCGGGTGGACGCCGAGACCCGGTTCCTCCTGAAGCTGGCTGGTGTGGACGAGCCGGAGCGCAAGCGCAAGATCATCGGCGAGGAGTTCATCCGGGTCTTTGAGGAAGAGGCCAAGAAGATCGGGGCCGTGGACTTCCTGGCCCAGGGCACCATCTATCCCGACGTCATTGAATCCGGTGCCGGCGACGCCGCCGTCATCAAGAGTCACCACAACGTGGGCGGCCTGCCCGACTATGTGGACTTCAAGGAGATCATCGAGCCCCTGCGCCTGCTGTTCAAGGACGAGGTCCGCCAGCTGGGCCGGGAGTTGGGTCTGCCTGAGTACCTGGTCACCCGCCAGCCCTTCCCCGGCCCCGGCCTTGCCATCCGCTGTATCGGCGACCTGACCAAGGAGAAGCTGGACACCCTGCGCCAGGCGGATTTCATCTTCCGGGACGAGATCGCCAAGGCCGGCGAGGATAAGAATCTGAACCAGTATTTCGCGGTGCTCACCAACACCCGCAGCGTGGGCGTCATGGGCGATGGCCGGACCTACGACTACACCCTGGCCCTGCGGGCCGTCACCACGGCGGACTTTATGACCGCCGACTGGGCCCGCATCCCCTACGACGTGCTGGACAAAATCAGCACCCGCATCGTCAACGAGGTAAAGGGCATCAACCGCATCGTCTACGACATTACCAGCAAGCCCCCCGCGACCATCGAATGGGAATGACCGTCAAAACGGCTCAAACCCGCATGAATACAGGGTTTTTGACCTGTCAATCTGCCTTGTGATACTGGATTGATACTATTCGTGTCAACCCGGTACACAAGAGAATGATTGCAAAGGGCAAGCAAGCCGCCCTGCTGAACGACAAATTCAGCAGGGCGGCTTTGCTTGTCCTATTTTTCTTTTCTCCAAGGAACATAGTAGTCAAACCGTTTGCTGTCGTCACAGGTACACGGCCAGTTGATTTTCCATTCAAAGTATTCCTCCCTGGTAATTTCCCCGGCGTGAAGTTCCTGCTGACGCAAGAGCCATTCCCGCATGAACTCATCTACCAGCCCATAGTTGAAGTATATGCCCACGGGAGGTTGAGCGGGCCAGTCGTCCGTGTCATTGTAGCGGACGGCGGTATCATCGGAGGCCCCCGTCTTGCCGGGATTGCGGACAAGCTGAAACAAGCGGATGGAGCCGGGGCTGTCCTCGTCCAGCCAGAAGAATGTCCGCATGAAGTCCTCGGCGCAGCCAGGACGGAGCGTGTAGAAGTTCTGGAAGTCTACCCGAAGCGCCTGGGCAATCTTGTCCAGCAGTTCCCTTTTCGGAACACGGTAATTCGTTTCGTACTGGGCAATACGGTTGTCCGCTCCCTTTTCCTCAAAACCGACAGCCAGCCCCAATTCCTTTTGCGTCATGCCTCGAAAAGTTCGGATTTTCTTGATTTTTTCTCCTACTGTCATATGTTCCACCGCCTTTGAACATAGTATAGCGCAAATAAGCGAAATACGCAAGAGAAAAATTAACAAAATTGCGAAATTTCCTCTTGACATTAACAACCATGCGAATGTATAATAAGGACGTTGGCATTAACAATTTTGCGAATAAGAAGCGAGGAGGTGAAAACATGAGCAAGGAACTGTTTGTACGGGCCGAGGAAGTGGCCGGGGTGCTGGGTATCTCCAAACCCTACGCCTACAAGCTGGTGCGGGAGATGAACGAGGAACTGAAGCAGAAGGGTTTCCTCACCATCCCCGGACGGGTGAGCAGGAATTACTTTGAGGAAAAGTTCTATGGACTGCGGGAAAATCAGTAAGGAGGGAACAAAATGCCAGCATACAAAGACAAGGCCAAAGGCACATGGTATGCGTCCTTTTACTTTGAGAACTGGACAGGGAAAAAGGAAAAGAAGATGAAACGGGGTTTCAAGACCAAGCGGGAGGCGCTGGAGTGGGAACGGACGTTCCTGCAACAGCAGACCGCTGACCTGGATATGACCTTTGAGAGTTTCGTGGCGCTCTACGCTACGGACATGAAAGGCCGTATCAAGGAGAACACCTGGGGGACGAAAGAGCATATCCTCTACAAGAAGCTGGTGCCATACTTCGGCAAGCGGAAAATGAGCGAGATTAGTTCTAAAGAGGTCATGGCGTGGCAAAGCGAAATGCTCAACTACCGGGACAAGAACGGCAAGCCCTACTCCCCCGTTTACTTGAAAACGCTGCACAATCAGTTGAGCGCCGTTTTCAATCATGCGGTGAAGCACTACAAGCTGAAAGCCAACCCCGCCGCCCAGGTGGGCAACATGGGCAAGGCCAAGGGCCGGGAAATGCTGTTCTGGACGAAAGCGGAGTATCTGAAATTTGCTGACGCTATGATGGACAAGCCCCTCTCCTACTATACCTTTGAAATGCTCTACTGGTGCGGTATCCGGGAGGGGGAATTGCTGGCCCTCACCCCTGGGGACTTCGACTTTGAGAAGCAGACGGTTTCCATCTCAAAATCCTATCAGCGTATCAAGGGCCAGGATGTAGTCACCGACCCCAAGACCGCCAAGAGCAACAGGGTCATTCAAATGCCCGCTTTCCTCTGTGAAGAAATGGAGGACTACATCAAGAGCCTGTATGCCGCAAAGCCGACAGACCGCATTTTCCCCGTGACGAAATCCTACCTTCACCGGGAGATGGACAGGGGAGCGAAAGAGGCGGGGGTCAAGCGGATCAGGATTCACGACCTCCGACACAGCCACATTTCCCTGCTGATTGACATGGGCTTCACCGCCCTGGCAATCGCTGACCGGGTGGGACATGAAAGTATCGACATCACCTACCGCTACGCTCACCTGTTTCCCACCCGGCAGGCGGAGATGGCGAACAAACTGGACATGGAGCGAAAGGGGGCTTAAATCATGTCTGCAAAGAACCTTGACAACCACAACCGATGGAGAAGCAAAACCATAGCGTTCCGGGTGTCCCCGGAGGAAAACGAACAGATTGAGATTGCCGTCCGCCTCTCCGGGCTGACCAAGCAGGACTACATCACCCGGCGGCTCTTAGACCGGGCCGTGGTGGTGCAGGGCAATCCCAGGGTCTACAAGGCCCTGCGTGACCAACTCGCCGCCGTCCTGGGGGAACTGCGGCGCATTGAGGCCGGGGGCGACGTGGGGGATGAACTTCTCGCCACCATTGACCTTATCTCAGTGACGCTGGGCGGCATGAAGGAGGATTGATAGATTGATGGATTCCAGAGAAACGAAAAGGACTGTCCCGGTTCCGTCTGTTGGCGCAGACGGGGAACAGCCCATTTCACAAACAACTATCAAAAGTATAGCAGAGGAAACGGCTGAAAACAACCCCCAAGAGGAAAGTTTGGAAGAAATGCTCCGAGATATGCGGCGCATGAGCGACTCGGCTTACCTCCACACGGTTTCTATGAACGACCTTTACCAGAACATCTACCAGAGCAGACCGCCCGTCATTGACGGTCTGCTCTACCCTGGGACATACCTCTTTGCGGGAGCGCCCAAGGTGGGCAAGTCGTTCCTGATGGCCCAGCTTGCCTACCATGTCAGCACCGGCCTCCCGCTGTGGGACTATCCCGTTCACAAGGGGACTGTCCTCTATCTGGCGCTGGAGGACGATCACCGCCGCTTGCAGGGGCGGCTATACCGAATGTTCGGCACAGAGGGCACCAACGACCTGCTCTTTGCGGTCTACGCCAAGCAGCTCGGCGTTGGCCTGGAGGAACAGCTAAAGAAGTTCGTCCGGGAACACCCGGACACCAAGCTGATTATCATTGACACCCTCCAGAAAATCCGAGAGGCTGGCGGGGATAAGTACAGCTACGCCAACGATTACGAGGTGGTGGGGAAACTGAAACGATTTGCCGATGATTGCGGCGTCTGCCTCCTGCTGGTACATCACACCCGGAAACAACAGGCCGATGATAAGTTCGATATGATCTCCGGCACCAACGGACTGGCGGGAGCAGCGGACGGAGCCTTTCTTCTTCAAAAGGAGAAGCGGACGGACGGCAACGCCGTTCTGGACGTGGCCGGGCGTGACCAGCAAGACCAGCGATTCTATCTTACCAGGGACAAGGAACGGCTGATATGGACGCTGGAGCGTACGGAAACGGAGGCATGGACAGAGCCGCCCGACCCGGTGCTGGAGGCCATAGCCGCCCTTGTGACGGCGGAGAAGCCGACCTGGGGTGGTACGGCCACCGAGCTGGTAGCGGCGCTCCAGACCGACATGAAGCCCAACGCCCTGGCGATGCGGCTAAACGTCCGGGCCGGGAAGCTGCTGATAGACTACCACATCCGCTATGAGAACAGCAGGAGCCACGCCGGGAGAAGTATCAGCCTGACGCTGGAACCGCCCCAGGCGTGACGACCGTGACGGCTTTTTTGAGGGCGGGGGCGGTGTCTGAAACATCGTCACAGTCGTCACGGCTGTCACAGGGAGCGGCCCCAGACGTTTCCCACCCCCACCGCAACCCAGCGAAGCGGTTGCGGTGGGGAGAGGAGGGGCAAGGGAGCGGAGTGAGGGATGGACACAAGGCCGTCCCGAATGGAGCGGACTTTGACCCGACGAGGTGCAGGGTGCCCTTTTCTGCGAAGTATACCCTGCGGGTAAAAGGGCGGCCCTGCTGGGGGAGGCAACCGCACACCGAGCCGCAGCGAGGCGTTTCGGAGGCCAACCGCCGCTTGCGGCGGCTCTTAGGCCGGAGATGTTGCCGGGGACAAAGCCCCCACACCCCCTCGGAGAGCCCACGACACTTTGCAGCCCGAAGGGATGAAAGTGTCATAGTGGGTTATTACACTTCCTGCAGGAAGTGCCTCCCCTGAACTTCCGTCCTCGATCAACAACCCAACATCTGAAACAGGAGGATTTTTGCCTATGGCGAGAGGCGACGGTATTGACCGTATCAACGCAAGAAATATGAGGCTGACCGAAACCAAGATCGGCAACACCCAGCAGCACAATGAGCGTGAGAAAGATTCCTATGTCAACCAAGACATTGTATTAGAGCGGACGCCGCTCAATGTCCATTTCAAAACCCCGTCCGCTGGGTATCGGGAGATATTTGCTCAAATGGAGGCTGATGGCGTGATTTCCACCCGTGGTATCAAGGAGGACGCCTTTCGATACAGTGAGCTGGTCTTTGACGTAAACTCCGCTTACTTCTACAATCACGGCGGGTATGACTTCGCAAAACAATTTTACACCGAAGCCTATAAAGCCGCAATCAAAATCGTGGGCGGAGAGCAGTATATTTTGTCGGCGGTCATGCACGCTGACGAGCGCAACCGGGCCATGTCCGAGGCGCTGGGGGAGGACGTGTACCACTACCACCTCCATGTGGTCTATATCCCGGTGGTGGAGAAGGAGATACGCTGGACAAAGCGGTGTAAGGACAAGTCCCTGGTGGGAAAGGTCAAGGAAACGATCATGCAGGTGAGCATGAGTAAGAAGTGGGCGTCCAAGTCCATTCTGGACGAAGCTACCGGAGAACCGCTATGCACAGCTAAGGGCAAGCCCGTCCTACGAAAGTCGTACAGTGTCCTGCAAGACGATTTCTTTGAGCATATGCGCTCCGCTGGCTATGACAATGTAGAGCGCGGGGAGCGTGGCAGTTCCGAGGAACATCTGACTGTTATGCAGTTCAAGACGGAGCGTGAGCAGGAACGGCTTGCACAGCTTCAAGAGGCATCGGCGCTGGCCCAGGTTGAGGCCGACCAAAAGAATAAGGAGGCGGCAGCAGCCGAGAAGAAAGCGGCCCAGGCCAGGGCAAAGCTGGACGATGTAGCTCCCTTGCTCAAGGGCATGGAAAAGCTGGCGGCGGACTTCTCCGACGATTCAGAGCGGACGCTGCCGGAGGCGGGGCCGCTGGAATCGGCCAAGTCTTACCGAGAGAAGAAGGCCAAGCCCCTTTGGGAGAAAATCGTCAAAGTGCTGCGCTCCGTCTATCGGGCCTATTTCGACCTCAAAAGCAGGTTTGAGCGGTTGCAAAGCGCCTATGATCGGGAGGTCAGCAAGAACGGCTCTCTTTCCACCAGGATTTACGAGGTCTGCGCCGAGAGGGACGGCTTAAAAGGACAGGTCAGGGACTATGAGCGGGTCAGACGGGCCATTGGCCCAGAACAGGCGGACAAGATATTGGAGGCTGTTTACCAGCAGGAACAGGCTGAAAAGGAACGGAAACGGGCCGCAAGGCCCAAAATGAGAGTAGGCGCACGATAATCAAAAAAATGGAGGTAACATTATGGAAAAGTACATCTTCGACGAGAGCAACGGCCTGTGGTATGAGTTGCAGAGGAACTAACAATATCCGGGCGTGTGCGGCGGAAATCGTGGACACAGAAATTATTTGCGCATGAGGCCCCAAATCGGAGGGTGTCCCGGTGAATGCCCTCCTGATTTATTTGGGACAGCGGGTAAAAACTTCTTGCATTTTAGAGTGTGCTATGCTATACTGCTGTCATCCTGATTTGAGGAGTCTATTCAACATGCGGCAAGGTATTCTTAAATAAAATTTGATAATGGGCGCAAAAATGATTGCCCCTTGCAGGGGCTTGGTTTTTGTACCCAATTTTAAGAATACTTTTGCCTTTTTAGTAAATATCGTGACGGACCGCGGCTTATGTAAGTCGTGTATGTTTCTGTGTGTCCGAAGTCATGATCCCCAGCGGTAAAAGTATTAGCCGCTGGGGATTTTTATGCCCTTCGGGGCAGTAAAGGGAGGACAATCACATGAAAAT
>CAMAZB010000054.1 GCA_945862785.1 uncultured Clostridia bacterium
GATTCCTCCGCCTCCACGCTGAACAGCAGGCTGCGGAGCGCCTCTTTTTCCTCTGCCGTGGGCGGCCGGGGCTGGCTGATGTACCCGCCCAGGCAAACAGGGGTCGTGTCCTCGTTGGCCGTCAGGCGGAAATTCAGGTAGGAGTAGCCGTCCTTCCGTGGGGGGAAATAGACTCCGTACAGGTGCAGGCCGTTTTCCGTGTAGTCCACGACTTGACTCTGAACGATCCTGTCATCGGACAGGAGGTCGTTCCACTTCCAGTTGGGAGGAGGGTCCTCCAGGTAGAAGTTCACGCCCGTGTCCAGTGTCTCCACAACCAGGCTGGACTGGCCGTGAACGCTGGGACCATCATAGAAGAAATGCCAGGATGGCGGAATCTGGACGCGCCAGCCGCACCAGATCACCGTTCTGCCGCCGGTCAGCCACTTTCCCTTTTCGTCCTCAGGGGTCAGCGGCTGAGGAGGTGGTTCCCGTACCGGGGGGCGGTCCGGGCTTTGCGCTTTGGGGCGAAGAATGCCAAGCAGGTCCGATAGTATGTTATTTCCCGTAGTATCTCCCTCCTTTTCCCATTGCGGGAGTGATCTACGCCTTTCATGTGCAAAAATGTATCGGCCAGAACCGAATCAACGCCTGCAACGTAGGCGTTGAAATGGGGGTACCCCCATTTCAAAATGATTCCTGTCCATATCAAAGAGACTGCAGGCTGGCGGCCAGATAGTCCAGCGACACATCATAAAACACGAAGTCGTTGATCAGCTTTTGCTTTTTCACCGCGATGGCCCGGCTTACCGTTTCCTGCTGGGTCTCCGGACACATCAGCGTCAGGCGGCAGTCCGGGGTCACCTCCCGAAGCCAGGTGCACAGGGCCAGGCAGAAGTCCATGTCGTACTCGCCGTCCTCAGTCACCTCCACCAGTGCCCCGGCGGCTAAATGACGCCGAATGGCAACATCCGCATTGGCGTAGTCCGGCTCGTAGCAGAGCTGGAACCCGGGATCATTCTGCACCTTTGTCATCAATCCTTGTGCCAGTGATGCCCGCCGCATGATTAAAACTACCGATTTTACCGCCCTCACCTCCTCTAATGCTACAATGGTCTTTGTAATATTCCGAACTCATTGTAGCCCCTTTTTTCTGTCTGCGCCCTACCCGTAGCGGGTAGTCTTTTCCCGAAAACGCAAAAAAGCAGCCCGGCACCTGCCGGACTGCTGAAAAGGGGAGATGTCAATACAGCGGATTGATCCACCCGTTGGAGATCATGTAAAAGGCCAGGTCCACCGCCTTGGTAAAGCCGGTCTTGCCCAGCATATTGGCCTTGTGGTATTTGACGGTGTTCTCACTGATGTACAATTCTTCCGCAATCTCCTTGCTGGTCATGTGCTTGCACATGAGACGCAGGATCTCCATCTCCCGGTCGGTCAGCGGGGCCTCGCCCTGTGGCATGGGGATTGTCTTGGGCTCCGGGAAGCTGGTCCCGCCGGCCATCACCTCCCGTGCCACATCCAGGAAGTAACTCAGGCTCCGGCTCTTATAGACAAAGCCGTTGGCCCCGGCGGCCTTTGCCCGCGGGATATAGGTGATCTCGTCAAAGGCGGTCATCACGATGATCTTCATCTCCGCATACCGCTCCCGGATAGCGCCCACGGCCTTCAGCCCGGAGGCACCGCCCTCGGTACACACATCCATCAGCACCAGGCCAGGCCGCAGCCGCTCACAGAAGTCCAGGGCATAGTCGGCGTTGGGCACCTCGCCCACCACCTGGAAGTCACCGGCTCCGGAGAAAGCCGACGTCAGCGACTCGCGCATGGAGACATGGTCCTCCACGATCAAAACTTTTGTCATACTGGTCGCTCTCCTTTCGGAACGGAAATTTGGATGCTGAACCGGGGCGTGTGATACACCGTGATGGTGCCGCCCAGCCGCTCTACCCGGCGGCGCATCTCCCGGATGCCGCCGCCCTCCTTGATGGGTCCGGACGGCGGGATGCCGTTGTCGGTGGAGGACATCCGCCAGCAGTCGTTCTCGAAGAAATGGAGCTGCACCTGGGTGGCATATCCGTGCCTAATGGCGTTGGTAACGCACTCGGTCGCAATATCCGCGAAGTCCAGAGCCACCTCCTCCTGCTGGGGCAATTCGCCCCGGATCAGCACCTTCACGCCCATGTCATGGAACATATCTGTCAGCAGCTCCAGCCTGCGGCTGGGGCTTGGGGCCTCATTCTCCCAGAAGTTTCGGGGCAATCCCTCGGCAAAGTCGGACAGCAGGGCCTCGTCCGGTTGTTTATTCTCTCGCAAGGCGCGCAGCAACAGGCTGATCCGCTGTCCCAGCACATCGTGTACCCGGCCCTTTCCCCGCAGAAGCTCCTCCATCTTGCAGGCGGTCTGCAAATTGTCGATGGCCTGCCGCAGTTCCTCGCCGCGCCGCGCCAGCTCCTGGTTCTGTTCATAGCGGGCCTGGTCTGCGTTCCACTGGTCTGTCATGTCGGTAGCCGAGAGCAAGATACAGCAGCGGCGGTCCACCAGCAGCTCATGCCGCCGGAACAGCCATGCAGTACCGTCGGGCAGACGGATGGCCGTCTGTCCGCCCAATGTCTCCCGTTCACAGCCTGGCCTAAGGGCGCCGTCTTGCAGCAGGCGAAAAAAGTCCTCTCCATTCTGGGTATACGCTCCGGTACAGCACTGGAGCAGTTTTTCCATCTGGCGGTTGCACAGCAGAGGCTTGCCGCCCGGATGGCAAAACAGCAATCCGGTATTCAGCCCGTCTATGGCCTCCTTGACCGAGCTGGCGGAAATCTGGGTGTGCAGATCCCGCCACCTCAGCAGGCAAATATGGATGCCTCGCAGCAGGCAGAACAGGATGCCCACCACAAATAAGACAGGATAGGCCGGGCCTGCCAGCCGCTCCACGATGGGCAGGAGTATGGCCACCGCGGCAGCCGCACCAAGGGACCACATGACCTCCGGCCCCACCGCCGCAAAAACACTCAGTATGGCAACAAAGAAGAACACAGCCTGCCGTGCCGCCCCATAGCTGCTTGGTATCAGAAAGCCATGCTGGGCATTGTACTGAACCTGGGCGATTAGTGCGGCGCACAGGAACAGGTGGAGCAGTACGCCGCTCTCCAGCAGGTTCTCCGCCCGGCGCACCCAGCCCCCGGGCAGGCGGCGGAAGCTGAAGGTTACGGCAAGGGCCTGGATCACGATGCAAAAGGCCGTGAGCATGCTGATCCAGAGCATCAGCCAGCCGGAAAAATGATAACATTCAGCCAAAGTCCTCACCTCCCAGCGGAATGGTCAGCCAGACGCCGGCGGTATCATCCAGTTCCTTGCTGGAGATCTGGCCGCCGACTGACGCCACGGAGTCTTGAAGCTCCGTTGAAAAGCGCCAGCCCTCCGGCGAACAGGCCGGCAGGAGCTTAAATGCCAGCTCTGTGTTTTCCCATTCCAAATAGCCCAGCATGGTGGAGCAGTTTTCCCGCGCCGCCCAAGACAGAGCCTCGAAATAGAAGTCATAGCACAAAGAGGCCTTGCGTACATCCATCTGACCGCACAGTCCGCAGCGCACCAGCGCCTTGACGTCCGCGTACCCGACCAGCTCCGCCAGTTCGTCCAAGTAGATGCCCAATTCGTCGCCCAGGATAGGCTCACCCTGCCGGGTCAGGAAGAACAGGTTGTATCTGCGCTTGATGTGGCACAGGCACAGGGTAATGTAAGCGATCTGCCGCTGGCGATCTTCCGCCTGGGACAGCGACTGGATCAGCCGGGCCAGCACCGACACCCGCCGGGGAATCTCCCGCTCCAGCTCGTCGAACAGCTCGGCCTTGGCCTCTGCCGCCAGCAGACGGCGCTTGGCCTCGCCCTCCTCGGTGAGCAGGGCGTTGGCGGCTTCCAGCCGGGTGGAAGAAGTCTGGAGTTCCTGCCGCACATGGTTCAAAGCCGAGATGTCCTCCTGCCATACCACCATGCCGCCGCGGATGGGGGCGGCGTGGAGCAGGGTGTCCCGGTCACGCAGCACAGCCCGATCCATATCCGCCCGCAGCCGCCGCCACACAGACTCGGGAATCGGGGTTGCTCTATTGGCGGCCAGCACCGCCTGGCCCTTCTCGTCCAAAAGCTGCAGGTTGAGGGGCGCCGCCGCGAACAGCCGCCCGTACCGGACGTTGACCGGAATCATGCCGGTGTGCAGGAACGACTCAAAGAACAGCATCGTCAGAACACAGATGATAATGGTATAGTCGCTGTCCCGGAACAGCGGAATTTTGAACAGATAGCCCAGTATGTAGCTCAAAATGGCTATGCTGAACAGCACAGGGAATACTCTGGCTCCCAGATAGCGGCTGTGCCGGCCCTTTCGGAACAGCAGCACCATCGCCCCCAACAGGAAAGTGAGAGACATCAGAAGCACTACAAAATAACCGGGGCCATACTGGTACTCGTGAGACCAGTCTCCGCTCAAAACAAAGCGGAAGACCAGCTGGTGCAGGTCATTGGTAAATACCAGAAGTACGGCAAGAATGTAAGCCACCAGCGGTGGCCAGAGGGGGTGCAGCAGGCGCTTGGAGTTCTCCGGCTTATCAACGATCTGCGCCATCCACAGCATAGCCAGGGGCAAGGCGAGCTGGAACACATAATAGCCGTACCAGCAAAGCCTGCTCACAAGATTGGGGGCGAACAGCTGATACTTGAACAGCCGCAGCAGCGACCAGCCCACCACCAGCCAGCCCACCAACACCGCCGTCCGTCGGATATCCCGGCGCAGGATGCGCTGTGACACCGTACCTGTCCAGAAGATCGCTATGGCGGATACCAGCAGGGCCACCAGTATATGCTCCCGGTAATCTGCGGAGGAGTAGAGGAGGGTATGGCGCACCTCCCTGCGGATGTCCCGTTTGGTATCCTCCGTCACCGTGAGCAGACGCGCAAAGTCCTCCACCTGGGCTGCGGAGCGGTAAGTACCATCAGCGGGATACCCCTCCGGCCTGCGGCCGTCTGCTAAAGGCAGGCCCGCAGCCAGCAGGGCCTCGTCCAGCCCCCGCTCAAACTCCAGAGGCGTATCGGACAGCAGCCCCAGGGCAAAGGACAGCGTCCCCTCCGGTATGACGATCTCCCAGTTCTGCCCGGCCCGGTTCCATTCCGCCGCCTGGTAATCAAAGCAGAGCTGGATGGGGGCCGCCTGGTCGTCCAAACGCAGTTGATCTTGGCTGCACAGGCGTTCCAGCAGGGCGAGGGCCTCCGCTTTCGTGTATTCCCGGCCCTCCAGTCCGTAGGACATGGCCCCGAGAATCAGCCGGTCCAGAGGCGCGTCCGTGGTCATGCCAACGGCGACGCCGGCAGCCAGTAAGTCACGCCAGCAGGAGATGTCCGCGTCGGTCTGCTCCCGGTCCACCGCAACCACCACAGTGGCTAAACAGTGGGGGTACCAGTACCGTCCCACCCCCTGCTCCATGGCGGGGATTGCCTGGGCGTCAAGGCAGGCTGCTGCATTGCCCCGGGACAGCTCCATGTAGATGCTCTCCGTCTGTGTCTTCAGCCCATAGCCGGGAACCGCCTGGAGGACGATACTGGTATAGGGGGAAAGCAGCTCTGAACTCGCCACCAGCTTGTTCTCCGTCTCCTTTGCCCCGCAGCCGGCCAGAAGCAGGATCAGCAGCAGGCAAATGACCGCTTTCCTCATAGGTTCACCGGCTCTCCGTCCTCTTTCAGCCGCTTGGCGCAGGCGCTGCACATGTCCATCTCCTCGCAGATCAGAAAGCAGGAATCGCAGACCAGGCGGCGGCAGATGGGGCATACGCTGAACCGCTCCTTGCCCTCCTGGCCAGCGACCTTTCTGGCCCGCTCCTTCTCCCGCTGGTAAAGGGCGTCGTAAAGCTCCTTCTTCTCCCGGTTCTCCGCCGCCGCGTCCGCCTTCGAGAATGGGGTCGTAGTGCTGTACCAGTACTCCCCGCACTCCTCACAGCGGATGGCAAAGCAGAAATACTGTGGTGTGGAGCAGTCCTCCAGATGACTGAGCAACAGTTCCGTCATGCCGCCTCTCCTCCTTTTGGTGTTCTATGGTACTTATTATACCAGGAAAACTGTCGTGCGGATATGGTCCGCTGGATACTATTCTCGGGATTTCCGCAAAAGTATCCATTGGATAATATAGAAAACGCACAAAACCGGATTTTCGGTTTTGTGCGTTCTGCTAAGTCAGCTTCATTTCTCAGAGCAGTTCCTGGAGACGGCCGCAGCGGCGGAACAGGTCGATGTAGAGCATCAGCTCGTCCCGAGAGGCCACTCCCATCTTCTCATAAATGCTCCGGTTGTGCTTGCGAACGGTACTCATGCTGATAAAGGCCAGGTCGGGGATCTCGGCAATCTCATGGCCCTCGATATAGTAGCGCAGGATGTTCCGCTCCGCCTCCGTCAGCATAGCTTTTCGCTCCGCGAAGTGGTCGAACATCTCCGCAATGTTGGGCGGCAGCTCACCTTGGGCCAGTTTGAGACTCTGCTCCTTGGCGCTCAGGAACTGTGCCAGATTGTCCACCTCTGAGATGCCGGAGAAGATTGTGCCCTCCGCAGCCTCCCCCTGCTGGAGCTGGCTGAGAGCACGGACGATAGGCCGGGCAAACCGCCGGGAGAGAAAGAAGGCGATCAGCAGCAGGGCCAACAGAAGAACCAGCACGGCGATGATCCAGGTCTGGCGCAGGTTGGCACTGTGCGCCGCATAGCTCTCCTGGGGCAGCAGGATGGCGACTGCCCACTGCAATTCCTGCGCATCCTCCTTGGAGATGGAAATAGGCGTTTGCAGGCCGATGTACTGACCGCTCTCTGAGAGATAGGTGTTGAAGTACCGGCCCTGGTGGATGGAGAAGGTCTCCTGCCCCTCCAGATAGGTGCCGCTGACGCCGCCCACCATGCCCTGGCTCAGCACCAGCCGGTTGTCCTGTACTGGAGCCAGCACCGTCACAGTGGAGCCGAACTGTCCCGTTGTAGCCGGACAGGAGAGCTGGAAGTACAAAGCGCTGACCTCTACGCCGCACACACCGTATACGGTCTGATTATTGCCCACGATGGGGACACACAGCAGCATGACGGACTCCCAGGTATCCGTCAACTGCGTCCGTGCCGTCCAGAAATACCGCTCGGATGGGCGGCTGACGGTCCCATACACCAGTTCGGAGTATCCAGGCAGTCGTCTGATGTTAAACTCCAGGTTCCAGCGGTTGTGAAGCTCCAGCCCCTTTTGCCAGGCAACATCGGGGATCCCCCGAAAGTAGGTTACAGACGGATTTACCGGGCTGATGGCGTTGAGGCTGAGATAGCGAAGGTAGAGGCTGCTGCGGGAGTAGCTGGCGATGTCTGCATCTGTGTTGGCGGTGGCATCAATGACCACATAGGCTCCGCTGCAGTCCACTGTCTGGAGCGTGGTGTTCACATAGGCATATAAATCCTCCTGCAATTCCAACAGCAGTTCAGGATGATCGTTGAGCTGATCCAGCGTCACACCCTTCTCTGTCAGAAACGCCTCGATCTCGCGGCTGAGTTCTTTGGACATATTGAGGCCCTGGGCCGTCAGATGATCCAGCCACTCGGCCAGATGGTCGCTGGAGTTTTGCAGCTGGATCTTCAGCATCTGATTCAACCGGTCATCCTCTTTTGAAAATGTGCCGGCGGCAGACAGGAGGAGCATGACCAGCGCGAAGACCGTCAGAATCATGGAAAGCCAATAGAACATCAGCTTGTGCTGCATTCCGACGCTCTGCTTTCTGGCGAAGGCGTTCAATGCGCGCATTTCTTTCAGTTTATTCAGCAACTGAATGTTCCTCCTCTCTCTTTATTTATTCTCCCAGGATCTGCCGAAATGTGGAATAACGCTCCTGACTGATCCGCTCCAGCAGCTCCGATCCGGGCTCAGCCGCGTCCAGGTATTCCCGACGCCCCTGGGCAAGCTGCGCCCGGACCTGATCCTCCAGACAGGTCTCCAGCTCCAGATAGGTTTCCACCTGGGGCGGGACGTAGAACTCGTAGTCCGCCTGCGTTTCAAGGAACGCTTGGTAGAGAGAGGCGTACTTGGGGCTGTCCAGAGCCTCAATGGCCTGGGGCAGATAGTTGTCAAAGGCCGCCTGGGTCACCGGCATATAGCCGGCCCGAATCACAAAGTCCACATTGCGCTCCGGCTCCGTCAGCCACTTCAAAAACGTGACGGCGGCCCGCTCCCGCTCCGGCGTGGATTTGACAGTGCAGAATCCAGCCCCGCGCTGCATCACCAGTTTCTCACCGTCCGCGAAGACCGGGCAGGGGTAGGAGTTGATGATGGCCTCCTCCGAGGTGTTGTCCGAGTATGTCACAGTATCGGAATAGTACAGGATGCTGGCAGATGACGCCACGCTCACGATGCTGTTGCCGGTGCGGAGGGACTCAGTGGCATAGCCGCCCCGGAGCCATACGCCGCCGTTCAGCGATGCTTGGGCCAGTAAGTTCCACGCCTGTTCAAAAGCGGGGCCAAAGGCCAGCCGGTTTCCATCAAAGAACGATTCTCCCAAGGACTCCACGCCCACCTGGAAATAGTTGAAATAGTAGTCGTGGACGAACATGGATTTTCCGTCCCCGGGGACATCCGGTGTCTGGGCATCCGTCCACTCGGAATAGATCTCAGCCGCCTCAAACAGCCCCTCCCATGTTTTCAGCGCGTCCATGGTCACACCGGTGGCCTCGGAGAAACGGTCGAAGGCCGTCTGATTGACATAGAGTATTTCCGTGGACTTCGCCACCGGGAGCACCACCAGGCGCCCATCCACCTCGCCCTCCTCCACGAAAGACGGGATGAACGCGGACAGCTCTTCTTCGCTGAAATAGTCCCGGTAGTCCACCAGAATACTGTCGTCCGGCAGGGCCAGCACCGTTTTGGGATAGGAGATGAACAGGTCGGGCAGCTCCGAGGAGCCGGGTTCTCCGTTGGCGGAGGCCAGCACCGCCTCATGGATGGTGTTAGTATTGGACACCGAGGTCACCTGCACATTGATCCCGCGTTCTTTCCCCACCGTCTGATTGAACTGGGCGATGAGGTCGTTGAGCGGGGAGTCCGTCTGGCCGCCGTAGACATGCCAGACGGTAATGGTCGTGGGTGTATCCTCCTTTTTCAGCGAGCCGGAGCATCCCGCGCAGAGCGAGAGAAGCAGCGCGCCGAGTAAAAGCCATGTCAGTTTCTTGTTTGCCATATTCTTCACCTTTGCTTTACAAGCAATCCAAAACACATCACGGACGGATAAGCAGTCTAATTCGGCTTTATTATACCGCAGGAGTCCTTTCTCTGCCCTACCCGCAGCGGGTAGTCTTTGGGGAAGATCGGATACCGGCCTTCACTTAAACAAGCGTTTTATCCAGAAGGAAGTCGATTATGCTGATATGCAGAACACCATTGTCGTCATACCAGCGTTTGCCCGTGTCTTTCCGTACCACGATCTTGGGGAAAGAGTCCCCCGTCAAGGCGAAGGGGCGGGTCTTAGTCTCGGCCTTTTCCTCCGTGTACCGCGGGCTGATGAAAAACGAAAACCGGCTCTACGCCATGTTCGCTTGCGCGAATCTGTATTCTCTTGCCATCGCCGGGCGAAAACTCTCCACGGACTGATATGGGGTTCGTCTGCCCTTTTTCAGAAAAAGTGGTTAAATAGCAGAGAAATACTGGCTGTTTTCAGTCCAAACCACACTTATTTGCTAAAAATCCCCATCGCTTCATTATGCCATGGGCACGAAGGCGATTTATTCAGAGGTTCCCTCAGTTAAGATTGTGCCTGCCTCTTCTGAAGATTCCTGTCATAGATATTTTCAACCTGATACGCCTTCAGCATTTGTTCGATCACGGCACTCATTTCCGTAGCCTCCTCAACAATGTGCAAAGTCTTTTTACATTTGTGGTGTGGTAGTGCTCTGACAATTCGGCAACCAAGGCGGCGTCCAGCTTTCTCAATTCGCTGTCTTCGATCCGAAGATCATCATTCAGCATGGTGTGCAGCTCTGCTGCGTTGGCGGTTGGCCGCAGGGTATAGAGCATATCACAAAGAGCCTTTTCCGGTGTGGCGATACGGTAATAGTACCCGTTCTCGTTTACCAGCGTGAGCGCCAGAGGAAATGCCTCGGAGGGGACATCCCGATAGGTAAATGTACCAAACGGCGTTTCATACTTCTTGGCCTTCTTCTTTTCAAAAGTAGCGCAGGTCAGGGTGTAGACAGCCTCCGGAATCAATCCGTAATGACCGAGCGCATATTCAAAAGAAACATAGGATGGGCCATAGATGCTGCCCGCAAGGTAAATACCCGGTGTGCCCTTATCTGTTTCGTAGAGGCCCTTGACGATTGGGAAGATCTCGCGATTCTTAGCCATGCGAGACAGCTTGGAGCGAGGACTTGCGTATTCCCGAAGTTCCTCCAAAAGCATATCCGCCGTTTTTATCATATTCTCACCTCACAGTATCATTATATGCAATTATCTGGTGAAAATCAATCGTTTTTTGGAGAGCTTACTGCTGTGAGTTCATTTTTCCCAACCATTGATATTCGATACGACACCGCAGATATGAAAACCCATAAAAACTCCCCGCATCGCCAAAACTGCCATTTGACGCCGCAGGGGCTTTTCCATATTTGCTCTCATGGAAGGGTGACGGCCAGAGGAGCCAAGGTGTGCATTTGCTGTGCATTCGCGCGATCTGCGGTTATCGCAAAGTGGGTCCCGCTTTGCATTGCTGCTTGCCAGTACCCTCCGTTTCCGTGTACCGGAGGAAAACAAAATGACGGCCTGGGTAGGCCGTCATCATTTGCTCTTATTCTGCCGGTTCACTTTCATCTGCAATTCGATATACTCACGGACACTCTCCCGCCCCTTGCGGTCAAGCGTCAGCACATCCGCCAGCAGCTCGTCTGCCGTATACCCGGCGACGATTGGCTTTTGATATTCCTCCAGGCGTACCCGGCAGGCCGTGCGCCCCAGGAGATAGTCCACAGATACCCCATAGAAGTCTGCAAGGGGCACTACATAGTGGATCGGCATTTCATATTTGCCCGTTTCGTACTTGGAATAGTATTGCTGCGAAGTGCCGAGAAGATTTGCAACATCGGCCTGGGTCATATCCCGATCCTCCCGCAGTTCCCGAAGAATCTCACAAAACGATTTCATGCGACGCACCTCCTTCTTAATGATGCGTAAAACATTATATCGTACATCATTTTCAGCTTATTGACGGCAAAATGTATTTGGCTTATAATGATTTTGCACACATCATATTTTGCTTATTTACGAAGGCGGTATTATGGGAGATTTGACTTGTGCATTTACCGGACACAGACCGTCCAGCTACAAATTCGGCTACGATGAAGAACACCCGGACTGCTGCAAACTCAAGGCACTGATGACGCTTCAGATCGTGTCGCTCATTGAGAACGGCGTAACGACTTTTCTCTCCGGCATGGCGCTGGGTGCAGACATCTGGGGTGCGGAGATCGTTCTTGCCTGCAAGAAAAAGTGCCCCCAAAAGAACATCCGCCTGATTGCGGCGCTGCCCTGCGAAAGTCAGGCGGACCGCTGGAGCGTGGAGCAGCGGGAACGCTATTTCAACATCCTGGCGGAGTGTGACGAAACCGTCTATATCAGTCGCCACTACACACGCGACTGCATGTTCCGGCGCAACCGTTGGTTGATCGACCATGCGAATTTTGTCCTTGCCGTCTACAATGGTTCCTCCAAAGGAGGTACGGCATACACTATTAACTACGCATACGAAAAGAAACGGGCGGTCATCAT
>CAMAZB010000055.1 GCA_945862785.1 uncultured Clostridia bacterium
GGCGCTGTTTTTACATTGAAATCATTTTCGGCAGGACATTTGCCTGCCGAAAATTCCACGACCTGTGCGCCCTTGGGGCGCGCACGCCAGTGACGCGGCATCACTGGTGTGTGGGAAACTAAGGGGGGACTGGCGTCCCCCCCCCTTTTAAGCGCGTCGGCACATCAGCCCGGAGGCCAGGTCATATCACGGCCGCTGAGCACATGGAAGTGCAGGTGAAACACGCTCTGCCCCGCCTGCTCGCCGATGTTGGAGACCACGCGGTAGCTGTCCATCCCTTTCTCTTTCGCCAGCTTGGCGATGACCTCGAAAATGTGGGCCACCACGGCGCTGTTGTCCCCATTCACTTCGGACACGGAGCCGATATGAGCCTTGGGGATCACCAGGAAGTGGGTGGGAGCCTGGGGAGCAATGTCATTGAAGGCGTAGCACAGGTCATCCTCATAGACCTTGCTGCTGGGGATGTCCCCGGCGATGATCTTGCAGAATAAGCAATCAGACATGGCGCAAACCTCCTTTTATCATATTTTCATATAAACTGGTTCCGGGCCGGGTCATAGTGATAGTCCAGCGCCGCCAGTGTTGCAGAGAGCTCCTGTGCGTCCGCGTCCAGCGCGACGCACAGGCCCTCCAGATTTTCATATTCATCCCGCAGCTTTGTGTTGATGAAGCTCAACAGGATCACAGGATCTCTCGGCAGCATCTCAACCCAGCTTGGCAGCCACAAAATCGTCCACGGATGCCAGAGCGTCATCCAGCTTCAGCAGATCACTGCCGCCGCCCATGGCGCTGTCAGGCTTGCCGCCGCCCTTACCGCCGCAGATGGCGCAGACGTTCTTCACCAGGTCGCCGGCCTTGATGCCCTTCTTCACGGCTTCGGGGCCGCAGACGGCCAGGAATGTGATCTTCTCGCCGTTGACGGAAGACAGGACAGCCACCACGTTGGGCTCCTTATCCCGCAGGAAGTCGCCCATCTGGCGAAGAGCGTTGGCATCCAGGCCGTTCTTGTTGGAGGTGACGACCTTCAGGCCGCCCACTTCCTTGGCGCTCATCAGGAACTGACGGGCCTCGCCCAGAGAGGCCTCCGCCTTGAACTTCTCCAGGGCGTGGCGCATCTCCTTCATTTCATTGAGCTGCTGGTCGATCTTGTTCTCCAGCTCGCCGGGATTGGTCTTCATCATCTGAGCGGCATGGAACAGCACCTGCTGGTTGCGGTTGACCGTCTCCAGGGTCAGCTTGCCCACGGTGGCCTCGATACGCCGCACGCCGGAGGCAATGGATGCCTCGCTCTTGATACGGAAGGGACCGGCCTTGGCGGTGTTGTCCAGGTGCGTACCGCCGCAGAACTCCATGGAGAAGTCGCCCATCTCCACCACGCGGACCACATCGCCATACTTCTCGCCGAACATGGCCACAGCACCCTTCTTCTTGGCCTCCTCGATGGGCAGGACCTCCGTGACCACGGGATGGCCTTCCAGAATGGCGTCGTTTACCAGACGGTCGATCTCGCTGAGCTGCTCAGGGGTAATGGCCTCGAAATGCGTAAAGTCGAAGCGCAGGCGGTCGGGCTCCACCAGAGAGCCGGCCTGGTGGACATGGTCGCCCAGGACCTTCTTCAGTGCGGCATCCAGCAGATGGGTAGCGCTGTGGGCACGCATAATAGCCTTCCGGCGGTCCACATCGATGGAAGCGGTAACGGTGTCGCCCACCCGGAACTGACCGGAGAGCACCTTGCCGTAGTGCATGAACTTACCGCCCTTGTTCTTCAGGACGTTGGTCACTTCAAACTTAGCATCGCCGGCGGTGATGACGCCGTGGTCGGCCACCTGGCCGCCCATCTCGGCATAGAAGGGAGTCTTGTCCAGAACAACGATGGCCTCCACGCCGGGCATGACAGCCTCCGCCAGCTCGTTTTCCACCACCAGAGCCAGCACCTTGGCATCAGCGATGGAGGTATGGTCGTAACCCACGAACTCAGTGGCAGGCATGTCACTGCCGAACTCGATACCGGCCCAGCCTAGGTCGCCCAGGGCCTCACGAGCCTTCCGGGCGCGGACGCGCTGCTCCTCCATCTCATGGTCGAAGCCCTCGCGGTCCAGGGTCATGCCCTCGTCCTCCACCATCTCGGCCGTCAGGTCGATGGGGAAGCCGTAGGTGTCGTACAGCTTGAAAGCGTCGGCGCCGGAGAAGACCGTCTCGCCCTTCGCCTTGTGGTCCGCCAGCAACTGGTCAAAAATCTTCATGCCACCGTCGATGGTCTTGGCGAAGTTCTCCTCCTCGGTGCGGATGACCTTAGTGATATAGGCCTGCTTCTCCCGCAGATCGGGATAGGCAAACTCGTTCTCATGTACCACGGTATCCACGACTTCATACAGGAAGGGCTTGTCCACACCGAGGAGCTTGCCGTGACGGGCGGCCCGGCGCAGCAGGCGGCGCAGCACGTAGCCCCGGCCCTCATTGGAGGGCAGCACGCCGTCGCAGATCATCATGGTGGAAGAACGGATATGATCCGTGATAACACGCAGGCTAACGTCGGTCTTGTGGCTCTCGCCGTAGTGAGCGTGGGTGATCTCGGACACCTTGTTGGTGATGTTCATGACGGTGTCCACATCGAACAGGGAGTTCACGTTCTGGACCACGCAGGCCAGGCGCTCCAGTCCCATGCCGGTGTCGATGTTCTTGTTCTTCATCTCGGTGTAGTTGCCCTCGCCGTCGTTGACAAACTGGGAGAACACGTTGTTCCACACCTCGATGTAACGGTCGCAGTCACAGCCCACGGTGCAGCCGGGCTTGCCGCAGCCATGCTCAGGGCCGCGGTCATAATACACCTCGGAGCAGGGACCGCAGGGGCCGGCACCGTGCTCCCAGAAGTTATCGGCCTTGCCGAAGCGGAAGATCTTTTCAGCGGGGATGCCGATGACCTTGTTCCAAATCTCGAAAGCCTCGTCATCATCCAGATAGATGGAGGGATACAGGCGGTCCTTCTCCAGGCCCACCACTTCGGTCAGGAACTCCCAGCAGAAGGGGATGGCTTCCTTCTTGAAGTAATCACCGAAGGAGAAGTTGCCCAGCATCTCAAAGTAGGTACCGTGGCGGTCGGTCTTGCCGATGTTCTCAATATCGCCGGTACGGATGCACTTCTGGCAGGTGGTGACACGGTTCCGGGGAGGCTCCTCCTCCCGGGTGAACCAGGTCTTCATGGGGGCCATGCCGCTGTTGATCAGCAGCAGGGACTTGTCATTCTGGGGGATCAGGGAAAAGCTGGGCAGGCGCAGGTGGCCCTTGCTCTCAAAGTAGCTCAGGAACATCTCGCGCAGTTCATTCAGCCCGTAGTATGGATGTGCCATTTGTTTCTTCCTCCTATTATTTTTTGAGAATCCTGTTTAAATACTCCCGCGACCGAGCGGAGGCGACGGGAGCCGCGCGTTAGCGCGTTTTTGAATCTGGCTTTTTGTGTGTAACACAAAAAGCCTCCGCCCCATTTTAGGGGCGAAGGCTGTCACTTCACGGTACCACCCTAATTATCCCCCTCACGGGGGCATCTTAGCCATCCGGTAACGGGGATGAACCGTTCCGCTCCTCGCGGACCGCTCCAAAGTGGCTGCCTTGCGGCATGGGCAAGGGGCTTTCACCGTCTCCCCTCTCGCTCCGGCCGGTTTCGCAAAGCTGGCTTTGTCATTGCCTTTGGTATATAAACCAGAGTTATTATATCCTTTTTGTGCCGTTTGTCAAGACGGGTCCTGCTGTTTTTTTGCCGGTTTCTTTCCCTTCACCATGACGCACTCCCCGGTACGGACGCACTGGCCGCATCCACAGCATGAGGCTGCTCCGCTCTTATGATTGTTCACCCGGTACCACACCCAGGCCACGCCACCCAGCACCAGTACCAGCAGAACCAATGTTCCCCATGTCATAGTGAACCCCCTTTCTTAAAGTAAGTTTATCATAGGAGCGCGGAATCTGTCAGTGGCATATGCAATAGTTTTAATCCCAACAGCGGAAGCATTTGCTCCGCCGGCTCCGGTAGTGGCGGCAGTGGAAGATCCTGGGGCTCCACCACCGTACCGTCCGGCCTGGGCAAAGAGCGCTGGACGCACAACACCGGTCTCTCCAGGCTGGAGAGGGTCAGACTGTCCCGGGGGGACAAACCGTAAGAGACGATGCACTCCGCTTCCGCAGCAGCCGCAAGTTCCGGCGGGCAGGTCCCGGGGAGCAGCAGGATCCGGCAGCGGACCACTTCTGTCTTCAGGCACCGGACGCCGGATGGCGTCAGCGCCAACAGGTCCCAGGTCCGTGCGGACACTTCCTTCTCCCCTTTCAGTCTTTGGACATCCGACGGCAGCGCAGGCTCCCACGCTGCCGGGCAGTCAAAGATCGCGCCCTCCATCCAAAACCACCTCTCCGATAGTTTGACGCACTTCTGTTTTTCCATGCAAATTTTCTCTCGTCTTTTTTCCGATGATGTGGTACAATACAAAGAAATTCCCGTCATCGAGGTGACTGACCTTGCACATCTGGGCACATCTGAAAACCGTCCACCGCCACCGGGCGCTGGTGCGGAAATACTGCTTTCGCCTTGGCCTGTATTGGCAGGGTCTGACTCATGACCTGTCCAAATACTCTCCCACCGAGTTCTGGGCCGGCGCGAAATACTATCAGGGGGACCACAGTCCCAACGACGCCCAGCGGAAAGCATACGGGTACAGTGCCGCCTGGATGCACCACAAGGGCCGCAACCGCCACCACTTCGAGTTCTGGACGGACTACGACCCCAACGGCTCCGGTATTTCCGGCGTGGAGATGCCGAAGAAGTACGTGGCGGAGATGTTCTGCGACCGCCTGGCCGCCAGCAAGGTCTACCGGGGAAGGGATTTTGACCCCGGCGATCCCTATAAGTTCTTTCTCCGTGGCAAACAGCGCCGTCTTCTGCTCCATCCGAACACAGAGGCGCTGTTGGAAACCATCCTGCTGACTCTTCGGGACCAGGGCGAGGACGCCGCCTTCGATTATGTGCGGCGGGAAGTGCTTGGGAAATAAAAGGAAGCGTATCCGGACGGATGCGCTTCCTTTTGATTTACTTGATATTGGCACCCAGCGCACTGAATAAACGCAGCAGCGGTTTCCACAGGTCCGGGTGGTGCGTTTGGAGAAAAGTCTCCACCTCTTCCCTGCTCAGGCCGCTGCCCCAGAGGAGGACATTGGCGGCATCGGCATCACAGCCCACCGCTGTCTCCCTGGCGGCGGCCGCCACGCCCACAGCGATCTTTCCTCCCACAGCGCAGACGCCGCCGGCATACACGCCCATGGCACAGACGCCAAAGACGATGCCCCCCAACGCCACCACGCCAAGGGAAGCCACTCCCATGGCGATGACCCCCAGCGCCAGCAATCCCAGCGTGATGCATCCGAAGCTCAACAGTCCCATACTGACAAGGCCAAGTGATACCACGCCAATGGCCGCGTTGCCAATGGCAAACACACCCCGGGCCACATTCTCCCAAGACAGCCGTTGGTTTCGGACGAACCCCAGCCGGATGGATACCAGAGGTAATCCCCAAATTCTGATTTTACTGTCATAGGAATAGATGGATTCTTTGACGTACCGGGTCAGATCATCTACCTTTTGCTCCAGACGGACGGTGTCAGTACCAATTTCTCCCGCTGACTCCGGCTCCTCTATGTAGTCTTTCACCAGATAATCCAGGCTGACGCCGAAAATCTCTGACAAAGATATTAACTTCACAAGCTCCGGCAGTGCGGTGCCGCTCTCCCATTTGCTGACAGACTGGCGGGTGACGCCCAGCCGGTCCGCCAGCTGCTCCTGGGACAGCCCCGCCTGCTTGCGGAGGATCATCAGCCTTTCCGAAAATTCCATAACATTCGTTTCTCGCTTTCTGTGTGATGGTCCCATGGTACGCGATTCGGTCCCAAAAGGCAAGAACCCAGCAGGTGGAAGTTTGTCAACCGCAGGTTGCATCTCTTGCGCCGCAAGGAAAAACCGCTGGGAGGCCCCAGCGGTTTTGTAATCCTTTTGCTTAACCCTCTTCCGCAATCTTGCGGCCCATGAGGGTGCCCATGACGGAAGCCATCATCAGGCCGCGGGTCCAGCCGGAGCTGTCGCCCAGGCAGTGGAGGCCCTGGAGACTGGTGTTGAAGTCGGTGTCCATCTTCACCCGGTTGGAGTAGAACTTCAGCTCAGGAGAATACAGCAGCGTCTCATAGGAGGCAAAGCCCGGCACCACATGGTCCATGGCCTGGATGAAGTTGATAATGTTGATCATGGCCCGGTAAGGCATGGCGGCGGTGATGTCGCCGGCCACGGCATCTGGCAGCGTAGGCCGGATGTTAGACTGGGCCAGTTCCTTCTGCCAGGTCCGCTTGCCGTCCAGGATGTCGCCGAACCGCTGGACCAGAATCTGGCCGTTGGCCAGCATATTGGTCAGCTCGCCCACCTTCTGGGCATAGGCGATGGGCTGGTTGAAGGGCACGGAGAAGTTGTGAGAGCAAAGAATGGACAGGTTCGTGTTGTCGCTCTTGAGATCCTTGTAGGAGTGGCCATTGACCACCGCCAGGTTGTTATCATAGTTCTCCTGGCTGACGAAACCGCCGGGATTCTGGCAGAAGGTGCGAACCTTATTCTTGAAAGGCCGGGGATAGCCCACCAACTTGGACTCGTACAGCACCCGGTTCACCATTTCCATGACCTCGTTGCGGACCTCCACCCGGACGCCGATATCCACGGTGCCGGGGGCATGGGCGATGTTGTGCTCGGCGCACAGCTTCTCCAGCCAGTCGGCGCCGCGGCGGCCCGTGGCAACGACCGTGTGCTTGGCATAGATCTCCAGGTCAGTCTTGCCGTTGGAAATGGAGACTCCGCGGCAGACCTCGTTCTCCAGGATCAGGTTGCTGCACTCGTAGCCGAAGTACATCTCCACACCGTTCTCCTGGAGATACTTCTCGATAGCCAGATAGATGGCCTGGGCTTTTTCCGTGCCCATGTGGCGGATGGGGCAGTCCACAAGCTTCAAGCCCGCCTGAATGGCACGCTTGCGGATCTCCTTCCGCTCCTCTTCATGCTCCAGGCCCTCGATATGGGTGTCCGCGCCGAATTCCAGATAGATCTGGTCGGCGTAGTTGATGGTCTCCTGGGCCAGGTCCTCTCCGATAAGAGTAGGCAGATCGCCGCCCACCTCGTAGCTTAGGGACAGCTTACCGTCGGAAAAGGCACCGGCGCCGGAGAAGCCGGTGGTGATATGGCAGTAGGGCTTGCAGTTGACGCACTTACGGGTCTTGTCCTTAGGACAGTGGCGCTTTTCCACCGGCTGGCCCTTCTCCACCATGATGATTTTTTGCTTGCTGCCCTTTTTGATCATCTCCAGGGCGGTAAAGATACCGGCGGGGCCGGCGCCGACGATGACAACATCCGCGTTCATAATTTTATCTCCTTATTTTTGTTGCTCTTTTACTGGCCGTTCTTACTTCGCCGACAGCTCCACTGCATGACGCATCAGCGTAAACGGCGGTACCTGGCGCGGGAGCTTCATTCGAAAAATCATTTGAGGCGTACGAGGCTCGTCCACAGGCAGCCCCTCCTCATCCGTCATGTCCGGTACGGTCATGGAAATCGGCCGCAGATCCGGGCCTACCAGTTCCACCGTGTCGCCGGTGCGGAATTTATTGCGAAGGGACAGCGTGGCATTGCCCTCACTGTCGCAGTCGGTGACAAGGGCAACCACCTGCCACTCTCTGATGTATCTGGAGTTGGCGTAAAACTGGCCGGGAGCGCCGTAGTAGAACCCCGTGGAATAAGGCCGGTGGCTGACATGCTCCACCTCATCCCGCCAGACAGGGTCGATCACTCTCCCCGCCATCGCGTCGTCCAGGCAATGGCGGTAGGCGCCGGTGACAATGGCGGCGTAATAGGCGGACTTGGCCCGTCCTTCGATCTTCAGGCTGGAAAGGCCCACATCGATGAGATCATCCAAATGGTCGATCATGCACATATCCCGTGAATTGAGGATATAAGTGCCCTTTTCATCCTCCTCGATGGGGAAATACTCGCCGGGGCGCTTTTCCTCCATCAGGGCGTACTGGTAGCGGCAGGGCTGGGCACAGGCGCCCCGGCTGGAATCCCGCCCGGTCATGTAGTTGGAGAGCAGGCACCGTCCCGAGTAGCTGACGCACATGGCGCCGTGAACGAAAGCCTCGATCTCCAGGTCCGCAGGCACCTTTTCCCGGATCGTCCTGATTTCCTCCAGGCCCACCTCCCGGGCAAGGATGACCCGGGACGCGCCCAGGTCATACCAGGCCCGGGCGGTCTCGTAGTTACAGATACTGGCCTGTGTGGAAATGTGCCGCTGGCAGTGGGGGGCATACTTCCCCGCCATAGTGAAAGCCCCCAGGTCCGCCACAATCAAAGCGTCCACGCCTGCGTGGTCCAAAAGTTCCAGGTGCTCCGGCAAGCGGGCGATCTCGTCGTTACGGGGCATGGTGTTGATGGTACAGTGGACACGAACGCCGTGGTCGTGGGCAAAGGCCACCGCTTTGGGCAGTTCCTCCGGAGAGAAGTTGCCGGCAAATGCGCGCATCCCAAAATCGGTCCCCGCCAGGTAGACGGCGTCCGCACCATAGAGCACAGCCATTTTCAGCCGCTCCATATCCCCCGCCGGAGCAAGCAGTTCAGGTCTTTCTCTCATATCAGTTTCCGATATAATCGCCGCTGTTCAGGAAGTTGTTGTGCTCCTGCAGCGTGGTGGAGTAGTGGTGCAGCTTATCCTTGCCCAGAGCGTAGTAGTAATAATCAGTGGTCTCCGGATTCAGCGCCGCCTGAATGGCCTTCAGGCCGGGATTGGCAATAGGCGTGGGTGGCAGACCGGCATACTTATACAGGTTATAGGGAGAATCCACGGCCTTGTCGTCATTGGTAATAACGCCGGTGTGGTCGGGCAGAGCGTACAGTAGCGCCGCGTCGATCTGCAACAGGCCATAGGTGCCGCCCTTGTCACCGGGACCCTCCAGACGGTTGTAGATCACGGATGCAATTTTACCCTGGTCGGTGCCATCCGTTTCCTTTTCAATAAGGGATGCGATGGTAACGATTTTTTTCAGATCATAGCCTCTGGCCTGGGCGGCGGCCAGCTGATCGTCATCCAGCTTGTTGTTGAAGTTGGAGATCATCTTCGCCAGAGCCGCACCGGGCTTCTTCATGTTCGTGTAGAACTCATAGGTGTCCGGGAAGAGGTAGCCCTCCAGACGGCTGATGTCCGTAGAATCATTATCAATGAAGCTGAAATCAAATTGATAGGTCCGGGCAGCCTCCAGCAGAGCCTCCTCGGTGCTGACATTGTTCTTTGCCAGCAGTTTGATGGTCTCTGCCACGGTATAGCCCTCCGGGATCGTGACCCGCACGGTCTCGGCATTCATGTTGCCCGCAGAGCTGCGCATTCCCGTGATAAGGGCGTTATAGTCCATATCGGTATTCAGTTCATAGGTGCCCATGCCGATCTTATCCTTGGCGTGGGCCAATCCGGCAAAGGCCTTGAAGAACCATTTATACTTGATGAGCCCGGCATCGCAGAGCTTATCGGCGACCGTGGACACGGTATCATCCGCCGTGATCTCCACCGTTACTTTCACCGGCGCGCCCCGGTTGAAGGCACACAGGTCGCTCATCAGCAGCCAGCCTACACCCGCCAGAATGGCGGAGGTCACCAGCACAAACAGGATATAAGCCAGTGGATTGATCCGTTTGCGGCGCCGCCGGCGGGCGGGTGCATGGTGCGCTTGCTGGCTGCGGCGCACCTGCTCCGTATCCCAACTGGCGGTATCTCCTCTTTTATAATCAGACATTGGAACCTCCATATTCTCCGTCCCGACGCTGTGAGACGGTACGAATTTCGATTTTGCGTTTTTTGAAACGGTCAGGCTCCTTTCAGGCGCCCGGCGCATAGAATATCTCAAAGTGAGGTGAGAATCATGTGGTTTAACAACGGAACCAACAACTGCTCCTGCCTGTGGCTCATCATCATCCTCATCCTGATCTTCTGCTGCTGCGGCAACAACTGGGGCGGTAATCACTGCGGGAATTTCAACTGCGGCTGCAGAGACGACGATGACCGCGGCGGCTGCTGCTGACATCCAAAACTGCGGGACGCCGGGAACGGCGTCCCCCTCTTCTGTCCCGCTTCCGCGGACAGGCTAAAGCCCTTGCGGAAAAACGCTGTTACAGCAGCTTCTTTACCATGCGATAGACCTGGGCATGGATATCCTCCGGTGTCCGGGGAGCGCCGTCCCTGGCGCAGTTGATCACGGACCAGCCGCACTCCTTGGCAATCTCCCTGGCGTTGGCCCGGCAATTTTTCAAATATATCTCATCCTGCTCGTGGATGTCGGCGTGGGTACCGGTGGCCTGCTCCCGCTGACGCATCATCCGCTCCGTGATCTCCGTGGGCATATCCAGGTAGATCACCAGATCCGGCTTCGGCAGCCCAAACTTTTCGTATTCCAGATCGAACAGCCAGTCCAGATACTCTTTCCGCTCGCTTCTCAGCAGCTTGGAGGCCTGATGGACGGCGTTGGAGGTGGTGTAGCGGTCAGCTACAATCAGTCCGCCACTCTCATAGAAGTCGCCCCAGTCCTGCTTATAGGACGCATAGCGGTCCATGGAAAAAAACGCAGAGGCGGCAAAAGCATTCACATCGCCGGGGTGCTTCCCCAGATTGCCATCCAGGTACTCCTGGACCATGGCGGCAGAGGGCTCTCCATACCGGGGGAAGTTGATCTCCCGGAAGGGTGTCCCCTCCTCTTCGAGATGGCGGCACAGGAGCTTGGCCTGGGTGGCCTTGCCGGAGCCGTCCGTTCCTTCAAATACGATCAGTTTTCCGCTCATTTCTTTCGTTTCTCCTGTTTGACGTGTACCAAAAACAGCGGCAGCTTCATCATGCGGCCGATGCGCTTCGGCTCCTTGCAAAGCCGGTAGAACCATTCCAGCCCATGGTCAGACCAGAACTTAGGGGCCCGCTCCACCACACCGGCGAATACATCCAGGCTCCCTCCCAGGCCGCACAGCAGATGGGCGCCGGTGGCAGGGCCGTTTTTCGCCATCCAAAGTTCCTGCTTGGGCGCGCCCAGGCAGACAAACACGCAATCGGCACCGCTTTGGCGGATCTCCTCCACCACGGGACCATCATCCTTAAAGTAACCGTCGTGGGTACCGGCGATCTTCAGTCCCGGATACCGGGCCGCCAGATTCTTTGCCGCCTGCTCCGCCACGCCGGGCTTGGCCCCCAGCAGATAAAGGGACAACCCCTCTCTTGCCATTCTTTCCACAATGTGGGCGGCAAATTCGATGCCCGGCGTTTTTTCTTTCAGTGGCGTGCCCAGCATGGCCGCGCCCTTAATGACACCGATCCCATCCGGCAGCACCAGATCCGCACCGTTGACGGCGGTCATAGCCTCCCGGCTCTCCCGGCAGACCTCCACGATCTCCGGATTGGGAGTCACCACATAATGGGCTCCTTCGCTGTGCAGCAGCAGCATTCCCTGCTCCACAGCTTCCTCCATGGTCAAGTTGTCAAATCCAACGCCTAAAACATCGATCCGCATGGAACCACCTCGCTACATACTCATACAGTTTTGCATTATATCATATAGGTTGGCCTTTGTCCAACCCCAAATGAAAAGGATCGGGTAGGAGGGGGTGACTGCCCCCCGTCCTCCCACAACACCGTACGTGCCGTTTTCGGCATACGGCGTTTCGGCT
>CAMAZB010000056.1 GCA_945862785.1 uncultured Clostridia bacterium
TACCCTCTCATTTCTGAGGGTAGGAGGATTTGTCAGTTTAACTTACTGACATTGGGACTTAACGTCCGGGGACCTTTTTATTGTTTTTCAGCGTTGAATTCTTGACGGATCAATGCTTACTCAACGGTGATAGCGATGGCAGTCTTGCCTTCCAGCATAGCAGCGGTGACCTCAGTGTCGATCACGGCGGTAGCCGCCACGGCGTCCACGGCCTCGGTCTTCACCTTGTACAGCGCAACGCTGCCAGAGGTGTAGGAGTCAATCGGATTGCCGTCCTTGTCATAGACAGTGCCAGCGGCAGTCTTCACAGCAGTGAAATCGTCTCCGCTGGAAACGACCTGGATCAGCTCATAGGTAGCAGGAACAGCCGCAGCGCCACCCTTGAACTCGCCGATCTTAACGCCGTTGGCCTTGACCACCTTGGTGTTCACGCCAGCCTCAGCAGCAGTGAGGGTGAAGCTCAGGGCATCACCAATCTTAGCGGAGGCAGGAATGGTGCCGGTGGTGGCGGTCAGGCCGGTAGCAGTCACGGTGTACTCGACCTTCTCAGTGGTGACAGCCAGCTTGATCTCGCCCTTGCCGGCAGCGATGTCGACCACCACAGTGCCGTTAGCCTTCATCTCCACGCCGTTGCCACCGGTCACCTTGGTGATGGCATAGCCGGTGTTGGGGGTCAGAGTGATGGTATCAGCCTTATCCTCGATAACGGTCTTCTTGTCAGCCTTGGCCTCACCGGTCACAGTGACGGTACGATCGCCGGGAACCACAACGGGAGCCTCGGGCAGGTCAGCCTTCTGGATGTACTGGATGTACACCAGGCGTGCGGTGTTGTGGTCGTTGGCGTCCTTCACGACGGTGACGAAGGTGCCGAAGCCGTCGTCGTCAGCACCAACGAACATATCGTTGATGTCGCCAGCGGAGATGGCATCCAGCTTGCCCTTCTCATCATACTCGACCAGAACGAAGACGGTATCCTCGTCGGTGTCGTACTTGACCTTCTTGTTCCGGACATCAGTGATCCAGAAAGCGTCGTCGCCCACGGCGGTGACTTCGTTGCTCACGAAGTCGATCTTCTCGACCTCAGTGATGTACTTGCCGTCCTCAATGGACTTCACAGCCTTGTAGAGCTGGTCGGTGGCCAGAACAGTGTCCTTAGCATCCTTATCAGCGTCATAGGCCACAGTCAGGCTGGTCTTCTCGCCATTGACATAAGCCTTGCTGTACTCCCAGTAATAGTCGCCGTCATACTTCAGGGACTCGCGGGTGTTCTTCAGCAGCATGAAGTAGGTGCTGTTCTCGTCGTAGATGTCGCCCTCCAGGATGAAGACGATCTTGGCGACCTTATCCTTCACAACGGCAACCACAGTGGCGTTCTCAACATTGGGAACTTCCTTGTAGCCGGTGTAGGCCTTTTCGCCGTCCACATCCACGAAGATAGTCTTCTTATCAACGATCAGGCTGTCCTCACCCTCGGTGATGTAAGCCTTGCCGTTGTGGATCTCAGCGGCCTTCTCTTCAGACTTGTAGATGTTCTTCTCAGCAACTTCCTTGAGGGTGTAAACGCCCTTGTCGCTGACGGTGTAAGCCCAAACGGTCTCATCGATGTTGGACTTGCCGGTGGTGGTACCAACGGGCTTGTCGTTGGCATCAACCCAGGAGATCTTCACATCGTCGCCCTGGAGAGGCTTGTACTTGCTCTTCAGGTCAACCTTGGGATTGGTGGCGTCAGGCAGAACGACCTTGGCGACCCAGTCGTGCAGCTCCTCGTCGGAGTCCTGGACATACAGGTACTGGTCAACAGTCTCCTCGGCCTTGGCAAAGCCCAGGACGAAGCCGTTGGGATCCAGGTACAGGATGTAGTCCTCAGCCAGCTCGGGATGGACCTTATCACCCAGAGTGCCGTCCAGATCATAGACGATGTGGTTGGTGCCGGAATAGGTGTGCTTGGAGCCGTCCTCCAGCTTGATGTAGGCATCACCGGTGTTCTTATCATTCTCAACGCGGACAACCTCACCGGTCACGGTCTCGGGCTCCACAACCTCGCCGATGACATAGTCACCATCATCGTTGAAGTCCACGGTGAAGACAACATAGTCGTCCTCTTCGTAACCCTCAACCTCGAAGGTCTTGTCGTCCAGAGCGCAGTTGGGATCCTCGGCGGTCAGCTTGGACAGGGTCTTGACGGTAATGGTCTCGTCCTTCACCTTGGAAACCTGGCCCAGGTAGTAGTTGATCTCGCAGACGGTGACGGTCTGAGCGTCGTCGTCAACATAGATCTCGGTCACGGCACCGTTGCCAGTGTACTCGTAATCGTCGTCCTTCTCGCGGCCGCCGGCGTCCTTATTGATGGGATACTTGACATCCTTATCGTCAACTTCCTTACCGTTGACAAAGACGGTCCAGGTGTACAGGTCGTCCTTCTTAACGGTCTGATCGATGACAGCCTTGCCCATGTCCTTATAGACGTCCTGGTTCTCGGTAGCCTCGGTATAGACATAGGTGGGGTCAATGGAAGCAAAGGCGCCGATCTCGACCTTCTTCAGCTTCCACACGTTGGTGGGACGGCCATAGATGCCGTTACCGGTCTCCAGCTCCAGCTTGGGGAAGTACTGCTCAGCGAACTGGATGTAGCCATCCTTCTTGATGTTCTCGATCTTGGTGATGGAGTTGTTCCACTTCTGGGCCTTGGCCTCAGAGTCGGCGATAACAACCGCAGAACCGCCAACAGTGATGTTGGTCTTGGAACCGTACTCCACCAGGTCGGCCTGCAGGGTGTTCAGGGCGTACAGGCAAGCCTCTTCACGGGTGACAGCCTTGGTGCCGTTGAAGGTGTCCTTCAGGCCCTTGTTCAGACCGATGCCGATGGCCTGCTTGGCAACCTGGATGGACCAGGAACCGGGGATGTTGTAGCCCTCGATCTCGGCGTCATAGCCCAGGGCGCCCAGCAGCATCTTCATGAAGGCATAGCCGGTCAGAGAACCGGTGGGACGGAAGGTGCCGTCGCCGTAGCCGCAGATGATGCCCTCGTTGGCGCAGTAGGTGATGTAGCCAGCAAAAATGTTGTTGGCGGGAACGTCGCTGAAGGGAGCGACAGTGGCGCTCAGCTCAGCGGCAGTGGTGGGGCCGAGGACCAGGTTGCAGATGATCTTGGCAGCCTGACCACGGTTCAGGGGAGTCTGGGGCTTGAAGGAACCGTCGGTATAACCGTCGATGACCTTCACAGCGGACAGCACGGCGATGGCTTCGTCATAGTTGACTTTGTCAGCATCCGTGAAGTCCTTGGCGCCGGCGCTGATGGTGACCAGAGACATGGTCATAACCAGAGCCAGAACCAGAGAAAGGAACTTCTTCATGTGGATTTCCTCCTTTTGAATTTACCGGGAAATACCCGGCATTGAGTTTTGCGGAACAGACCCGGTCTCCAAGTCCTCCGGCGCACATACCGTGGCTAGCCTAACCCGTATCTGAGCCGGCCTTTCCGTCGTTCGGATCTCTTCCACGCTTGCATCTTAGCAAAGAGGAAATTTGAAATCAATAGTTTAGCTTTGTTTGTAACATAACCGTAACAAACTATATTGGTATATTCTGCTGCCACACAACTGTAAAATTCTTTATTTACAATCTATTATTGTCTGTATCCACATTCAATTTATATCCCCTTTTTGCTATATAACCGTACCGCTATATATAAAAGGGCCAGAGCAAGCAAATAATTGCTTGCTCCGGCCTGCGCCAATGTGATAAACATACCCTGTAGGGACATGGGGCTCGAAAGGAAAAATGTTTATAAAAACCGTCAGGGTTGTCCTGCGCGCTCAATCCGCCGCAGCAGCGGAAGTTACGTCAACAGCAAACCCCTAAAAGCAAAAAACAGCCTGCAATGCAAGCTGTTTTTTTGGAGCGGCTGATGGGAGTCGAACCCACCTATGCAGCTTGGGAAGCTGCCGTTCTACCGATGAACTACAGCCGCGTCTGGGTGATATGATAGCATATCTCCGTAAAAATTGCAACACGAAAAATGGCGGAGGACCGCTGTTTTTTCCAAATTTGCCCTTCACCCACTCTTGCCATTTTTCCATATTCATCCTATAATTACTATATATTACTATGTTTAATCTTTCTCGCGTTTTGCCGCGTCCCTTAGGACGGCAGCAAGGCTGTCCGGCTATATCCGTTGGATCCTGAGAAAGGAGGTCGAACCCAGCATGGGACTTAAAGCAGCCGATATGACCGCTCCGGATTCACAGGCAAACCAAGCCACGATCCGGTGCCTGAGTTTTACCGTTGTCCCCTTTGCCGCGATCTGGCTTTTGGCCATGTTGAACATTTTTTCGGTAGAAAAATCTTTGATGACGGTGACGTTTCTCGTCACATCCGCCGTTCTGCTGACGCCGCAGGCCATTTGCCGCGTTGTCGGCACGGAAAAGCCCTGGATCAAGTATATGATCCTCTTCGCCCTGGCGGTGGCGCTGACCATGATAGGCACGGCACTGACCTACCACGCGGCGTTGCTGTTTGCCCTGCCGCTTTTTTACGCTTCTCAGTATTCCAGCCGGAGGGTAGTGATATATGCCTACCTATTGACTATACTCAGTCTCTTTTTCAGCGTCATGGGCGGGTATTATTTCGGCATCTGTGACGTCAATATGCTGCCCTTGAGCGACAGCCCCGCCGCAGACTTTCTCCGTCTGCTGACCGGGCGTGTGAGTCCGGTGCTTCCGAATACCGCTCCGTGGGTAAGTCTCACTCTGCTTTTCGTGCTGCCCCGAAGCATCATCCTGCTGGCTTTTATCCCCGTCATCCAGCAGATCTCCGGCAGCATCGCCAAAAACGCCATCTACACGGCTGAGCTTGTCCGGCTCAGTGAAACAGACAAACTGACCCAGTTTTACAACAAGCGCAAGTTCGATGAAATGTCGGCCGATTATTATCCCACTCTGGACCGCGTCGCGGTTTTATTCATCGACGTCAATAACCTCAAGCAGATCAACGACACCTATGGCCATGCCCAGGGCGACAATGTTATTGCCGGTATTGCCGGCTGCATCACGGATCTGAC
This sequence comes from uncultured Clostridia bacterium, assembly GCA_945862785.1. Classification (GTDB taxonomy): domain Bacteria; phylum Bacillota; class Clostridia; order Oscillospirales; family Oscillospiraceae; genus Oscillibacter. Next base: position 5,060 of record CAMAZB010000056.1, read on the forward strand.
AGCTGAAAGCCGGAAGGTCTACCGGGTCGGCGGTGACGAATTCATTATGGTCCTGGAAAACCCCGCAAACGGGGAGACAGAGGCCCTGATCTCCGCGTTTTATGACGCCCTGGCCGCCAGGCAGCCCATGTCGTCTATTCCCATTTCCGCTTCGGTGGGATGGGCCGTTGGCCCCGGCCTGGATATCCACGCCCTGACGGACCAGGCGGACGCGGACATGTACCGAAACAAACGGCTGGCCCACGCCAAGAACGGTGCTCCTTCCGCCCGGGTCCCCGCTCCCTCCGCCGCTGCCGTGGCAGCCCAGGCCTCCAGCGAGCTTGCTCTGGACCGCACCGGTCTGGACGACCGAACCTTCCTGGCCATCTCCAACGTCTCCGAGCGAATGTACATCTACCTGTGCAACATGAGTACCAACGTCTCCCGCTGGTCTCGCAACGCGGTGGACTACTTTGGTCTCCCCGGCGAGTATATGCTGGACGCCGGTATCATCTGGGAGGAGCACATCCATCCGGAAGACCGGGCCATGTACCACGCCGATATCAAAAACGTTTTTTCCGGAAAGCAGCAGCGCCACGACCTGGAATACCGTGCCCGGAACAAGTACGGTGACTATGTGGTCTGTACCTGCAGCGGTACCGTTCAGCGCGGAGCGGATGGCGAACCGGACTTTTTTGTGGGTACCATCGTCAATCACGGCATTATCGACACGGTGGATCCCGTCACCAATCTCTATAACATTTACGAGTTTACCAGTGCCATTCAGTCCCTGCGCGAATCCAGGCGTCCCACAATGGTCCTGATGATCGGCATCAACCATTTTCATTTCGTCAACGACATCTATGACTATGTATTCGGAAACAAGGTGCTGTACGCCCTGGGCCAGACCATGATCAACGTTGTGCGCCGGACCGGCACGGTATACCGGATGGACGGCGCCAAATTCGCGCTGTGTCTCCGGGACTTCGGTCAGAAAGAGACCCAGGCACTGTACGACCGTCTGTGCCGTCTTGCCCGTGAAGAGCTGGTGGTAGAGGGCACGCATGTTCCCCTCACCATTTCCGGTGGTGCCGTCTATGTGGGCAGCAATTATTCCGGCGGGGAGTACTCCATCTCTTCCAGCGCCTCCTACGCGCTGGAGCTGTCCAAGCGGGAGCGCCATAGCGAGCTGGTGTTTTTCAACAACGAGCTGGGTGATGATACCCGCCGCTCCATCGAGCTGGTCAACGCCCTGTGTCAGGACATCTCCAACGACTGTCACGGTTTTTCCCTGGCCTATCAGCCTCTGGTAAAAGCCGGCGACGGCCGTATCTGCGGTATGGAGGCTCTGCTGCATTGGAGCAGCAAAGATTTTGGCAAAGTTTCTCCCGGACGTTTTATTCCTGTTCTGGAAAAAGACCCTGCTTTCTTTGCTCTGGGCAGCTGGATCCTCCGCAAGGCGCTGACGGATGCAAAGCCCATCGTGGAACAGGACCCCCGCTTCTTCCTGAATGTCAATGTCTCCTACACGCAGATCGAGCGCAGCGGCTTCCGGGACAGCGTCATGGAGATCCTCCAGCAGACCGGCTACCCGCCCGCCAATCTCTGTCTGGAACTGACGGAGCGCTGCCGTTCCCTGAATATGGAGTATCTGCGCTCGGAGCTGCAATTCTTCCGTTCCCGCGGCATCCGCATCTCACTGGATGACTTCGGTACTGGCATTTCCTCGCTGAATCTGATCTGTGATCTTCCTGTGGACGGTCTGAAGATCGACCAGGGCTTTATCCTGCACATCCTGGAAAATCAAAACGCACAAATGGTGGTGGAGGCCACCATCGGCCTTACCCGCAAGCTGGGGATCGACGTCTGCCTGGAGGGCGTGGAAAACCAGCAGATCCGGGACTTTGTCCTGCGTTATCCCGCCGACCATCACCAGGGCTACTACTACGCCCGTCCCCAGCCCATTGAGGAATTCCGCCAAAGCCTTGAGGCCCAATGGGACGGACAGCCGGTCCAGTCATAAGCCATCCGCAAAGATGCCCGCCACCGGAATCCACTTCCGGCGGCGGGCATCTTGTTTACCGTTTCAGAAATTCGTCCGGGTCCACTGCGTCCCCGTCCTTCGAGACGGAAAAGTGCAAATGGGGGCTTTGGGCGGACTCCGCCTTGGCAGTCGTCCCCACGGTGCCGATGATCTGTCCAGCGGACACCGTGTCTCCCGCTTCCACCGTGGGCTGGGGCTGAAGGTTGGCATAGGTGGTCTGGTAGCCGCCGTCATGGCTGATGACCACAGTGGTCCCCATCATGGGATCGTCCTCCACAGCCAGAACCGTGCCGGAACACGCCGCCAGCACAGTCGTCCCGGGCTTGGCGGCGATATCCACGCCGTTGTGGATCCGCCAGTCGTCCATCGTTTCGTTATACACCAGCCGGTCCACGGCAAACGCCGTCAGCACCTGGCCATTCAACGGAGATACCACCAACCGGGGCGCCTGCGCCACCACGGGGGTATCGTCCACCTCCGCCTCGGGCATGGGCGGTGCCTTCACCTCCACCGGCTCAGGCTGAAGCGTCTCCACCACCGGCGTCTCCGCCGGGGCTTCCACCGGTACCGTTTCCTCCGGGACGGTGGCGGACACCTCCGGCACTCCATTCTCCGCCGCAGGCTGTTCCTCCCGGTCACTCAGCAGCATCCACCCACCGACGCCTACCGCCAGCAGGCAAACCGCCAGTGTGATATAGAATCCGGCGCTGCCCCGCAGCGCCTCCCACTTTTTGCTGTCCATGTATGCTTCCTCCCTTGCGTTTTGGATCAACAGCAGCGGGAACCGGTGCGGTTCTCCCCTGCCTTAACGGAAGTATGGACAGGTTTTCGATGGCTTATACAAGTCATTGCTTGCGGGGCGCATATTTCTTTGTTATCCTGGTCTATACAAGATTCCATGAAGAGGCGAACGTTCGCATGGATGGTGCTGTTGCCTGCGTGATACAAGAGGTGGAAGGGCGTGCCATTCAGCAGGAACGCCATGAATGCTGCTCTGTGATTCGAACTGCATAAAAAACCGGGAGGTCATACCTCCCGGTTTTCCAAGTATGGACTTATTTCACGATCAGCGTCTTGCCGTCCATTTCCTCCGGGCAGGCCAGACCCATCACATCCAGAATGGTGGGGGCAATGTCCGCCAGGCGGCCGCCGGTCCGCAGCTCCGTTCCGGCGCCGCAGAGGATGAAGGGCACCGGGTTGGTGGTGTGGGCGGTCATGGGCGAGCCGTCCGGCTCCTCCATCTGCTCGGCGTTGCCATGGTCGGCGGTGATCATGGCGATGCCGCCCATCTTCAGCGTGGCGTCCACCACGCGGCCCACGCACTCGTCCACGGTCTCCACAGCCTTCACGGCGGCGTCAAACACGCCGGTGTGGCCCACCATGTCACAGTTGGCGAAGTTCAGGATGATGACGTCATAAGCGCCGGACTCGATGCGCTCCACGCACTTATCGCAGACCTCGTAGGCGCTCATTTCCGGCTGCAGGTCGTAGGTCGCCACCTTGGGGGAAGCCACCAGCACCCGGTCCTCGCCGGGGAACACGGTCTCGCTGCCGCCGTTGAAAAAGAAGGTCACGTGGGCGTACTTCTCCGTCTCGGCAATGCGGAGCTGTGTCAGGCCCATCTGGCTGAGATACTCACCCAGGCCATTGCGGACGGTGATGCGGGGGAAGGCCACCTCCACGTTGGGCATGGTGGCATCGTACTCCGTGTTGCACACGAAGGTCACGGGGAAGTACTGACGGGTGAAGCCGTCAAAATCCGGGTCCACCAGGGTCCGGGTGATCTCCCGGGCGCGGTCGGGCCGGTAGTTGAAGAAAATCACGCTGTCATTATCGGAGATGGTGCCCTCATTGTCGCACACCACAGGCTCCATGAACTCGTCAGTGACGCCGGCGGCGTAGGAATCCTTCACCGCGGCCACAGGCACGGGGTTGAACACAGCGCTCTCGCCGTAGACCATGGCGTCATAGGCCTGCTCCACCCGGTCCCAACGCTTGTCACGGTCCATGGCGTAGTAGCGGCCCATCACCGTGGCGATCTTGCCCACGCCGATCTCCCGGCACTTCTCCACTGTCCGGGCGACAAAGTCAGCGCCGGAGGTGGGAGACACATCCCGGCCATCCAGGAAAGCATGGATATAGACCCGCTCCAGGCCCTTGTCCTTGGCCAGCTTCAGCAGGGCGAACAGGTGCTCCAGATGGGAGTGGACGCCGCCGTCGGACAGCAAGCCCATCAGGTGCAGGGCAGTCCCCTTCTCCTTGCAGGCGTCCATGGCGTGGTTATAGGCGGGATTGGTGAAAAAGTCGCCGTCGGCGATGGACTTGGTGATGCGGGGCAGGTCCTGAAATACCACGCGGCCGGCGCCGATGTTGGTGTGACCCACCTCGCTGTTGCCCATCTGCCCGTCGGGCAGGCCCACGTCCAGTCCGGACGCAGACAGCTCCGTATGGGCGAATTCCTGGAAGAACTGGTCCAGCCGGGGCGTTTTGGCGGCCCGCACCGCATTGCCGGCAGAGTCACCGTGCGTCATGCCGAAGCCGTCCATAATAATTAAGGTAGTGGGAGTCTTGTTCATAAAAACCTCGTTTCGCTCAAGCCCTCAAACAGAAAGGGGCCAGGGGAAACCTGCCGTTTCCCGGTTGATTTACCAAAAGCAAATCAAGTAAATGAAATGATTTTCGCCAGGACACATACATACCTGGCGAAAATACTTTAATCTCAAACGCCCTGTATCCGTAAGACGCCGGAGCGCCAACGGCTATCCAAGGGCACCGACACCAGTGACCGAAGTCACTGGCGGGGTGGTTAGGAGGGGAGTAGGTTCCCCTTCTACGATCTTACTCCTGGTTCGCGGCGTTGATGATCTCCACGAACTGCTCGGGCTTCAGAGCGGCGCCGCCGATCAGGCCGCCGTCAATGTCGGGCTGAGCCAGCAGCTCGGCAGCGTTCTTGGGATTCATGGAGCCGCCGTACTGGATGGTGACAGAGCGGGCAACCCGGGCGCCATACAGGGCGCGGATGGTGGCACGGATGTTGGAGCAGACCTCGCCAGCCTGCTCGGCAGTGGCGGTCTTGCCGGTGCCGATGGCCCAGATGGGCTCATAGGCGATGATGCAGCGGCGCAGCTTGTCGGCGGGTACGCCGTACAGGGCGCTCTTGACCTGCAGGGCGATCCACTCGTTGGTGATGCCGGTCTCGCGCTGCTCCAGGCTCTCGCCCACGCAGATGATGGGGTTCATACCGGCGTTCAGAACGGCGTGGACCTTCTTGTTCACAGTGGTGTCGGTCTCGCAGAAGTACTGGCGGCGCTCGCTGTGGCCGACGATGACGTACTTCACGCCCAGATCCTTCAGCATATCAGCGGAGACCTCACCGGTATAAGCGCCCTTCTCCTCGAAGTACACGTTCTCGGCGCCCACAGAGATCCGCAGGTCCTTGAAAGCCTTGGTAGCAGTGGAAATGTTGCAGGCGGGGACGCAGATCAGGGTCTCGCACCACTTAGCGCGGGGCATGATCTTCTTCATTTCCTCAGCGAATTTCTTGGTCTCGGTAGCGGTCATGTTCATCTTCCAGTTACCGGCGATGACAGTCTTGCGATATCTGCGGTTCATGTTACAAGTCTCCTTTTATATGTGTATGTCATATTTCGGGTCTAACCCATTGATATGCAAATTGAAAACCTATTATTTTATAACGAAAAACAGGGAATTTGTCAAGCATTTAGTCATATTTTTGCAAAAATATGTGCACGAACTCCTCCCCCCGAAAGGCTTCCGGGAAGTTTCTTGCCTCAGGCGTCCAGCAGGCACGCAACACCCGGCAGCTCCTTGCCTTCCAGGAACTCCAAGCTGGCGCCGCCGCCTCGTCGGAGCCCGCTCCATACCCCTCGCTTCCGCCTTCCGGCGAAAGCTCGCTCATTTCGCGGTTCCTCCTCTCCCCACCGAAACCGCTCCGTTGGGTTTCGGCGGGGCCCCCTTTGGGATGATCTCCACCATCGCCGGCGCAAAAATCATTTTCAGGCGTCCAGCAGGCACGCAACACCCGGCAGCTCCTTGCCTTCCAGGAACTCCAAGCTGGCGCCGCCGCCGGTGGAGATGTGGGTCATCTTGTCGGCGTAACCCAGCTGCTCCACAGCAGCAGCGCTGTCGCCGCCGCCGATGATGGTGATGGCGGAAGTCTTGCTCAGAGCCTCGGCCACAGCCTCGGTGCCCTTGGCGAAGGCGGGGAACTCAAACACGCCCATGGGGCCATTCCAGATGACGGTACCCGCGTCGGCCACGGCGTCGCAGTACAGCTTCACGGTCTCGGGACCAATGTCCAGGCCCTCCCAGCCATCGGGGATCTCACCGGCCTTGACCACCTGACTGTTGGCGTCGGCCGCGAAAGCGTCGGCGCAGACGGTATCCACGGGCAGCAGCAGCTTTACGCCCTTGGCCTTGGCCTTCTCGATCATATCCTTGGAGTAGTCCATCCAGTCGGTTTCCAGCAGGCTGTTGCCCACCTTGCCGCCCATAGCGGCAGAGAAGGTGTAGGCCATGCCGCCACCGATGATGATGGTATCGGCGATCTCCAGCAGATTATTGATCACGCCGATCTTGGAAGACACCTTGCTGCCGCCCAGGATGGCCACCAGGGGCCGCTTGGGGTTGGCAATGGCGCCGCCCAGGAACTCCAGCT
>CAMAZB010000057.1 GCA_945862785.1 uncultured Clostridia bacterium
ACACACTGCATATCGTCGGCAGCGTCAGATGTGTATAAGAGACAGCTCATAAGCCCAGCCGTCCACGAAAGCGGTCTTGACACCCTCCCAGTTGGCGTCGGACTGGTCAGCGGAGTAAGCGGCCAGAGCGGAGACCACGGTGGCTCTCCAGCTGTCCACGTTGGGGGTGTAATTGAAGGCCCAGGTCACAGTGTACTTGCCATCGGCCATGTAGGCGTTGGCGTCGTTGAAGAACACGTTCTCAGACTCCTTGGCGTTCTTGAAGGGGATGGGGCCGAACTGCTCGGCCATCATCTTGGTGCCCTCGTCAGAGGTTACGACCCAGTACATGAAGTCCAAAGTAGCCTGGATGTCTTCCTCAGAAGACTTAGCGTTGACAGCCCAGCAGTTCTCAGTACCGCAGCACAGGCCCGCGTTCTCCTCGCCGTCCACACCGCAGTAAATGGGGATCATGGCCAGATCCTCAGCCTTCAGGCCGGCGTCAATCAGGCCAGCGTACTCCCAAGTGCCGTTCTGATAGAACACAGCCTTGCCTTCCTTGAACTCACCGCTGGACATGTCGCCGGTGGCGGTGGTCAGAGAAGACTTGGAAGCGGAGGCGTTGTCAATGTACAGATCCCAGATAGCGCGGTAGTTGTCCAGATAAGCACCGGTGATCTCAGCGGGCTGCTCAGTCACGCCGTCGTCACGGAACTCATAGAACAGGGGCATGTTGGCCAGGTGGCCGGAGAAACGCCAGGAGGAGGAGCCGTCCAGGCCGGAGGAGGAGAAGGCGTCGAAGCCCAGCTCGCCGCTGCGGGCGTGGATGTCCTCGGCCACGGCCTTCAGGGTCTCGAAGTTGGTGATGTCGCTCAGCTCATAGCCGGCTTCCTTCAGCAGGGCCTTGTTGACGATGATACCAAAGGCCTCATAGCAGTAACCAATAGCCTTGGTAGCGCCATCCTCAACCAGGTTGAAGTCGCTGGTGGTCATCTCGTCCAGCACCTTGGTGCCGGTGAGATCCAGGCAGTAGTCGCCCCAGTCCAGCAGGGCCTGGGCATTGCCGCACTGGAACAGGGTGGGAGCCTCGCTCTTGCCCATCTCAGCGGTCAGGGTGGTGTTGTACTCGCCGGAGGCGGCGGTGACGACCTTGACCTCAACGCCGGTCTGCTCGGTGTACAGCTTGGCCAGATCCTGCCAGGCCTGGTCAGCCTCGGGCTTGAAGTTCAGATAATAGACCTTACCGGCAGCGGTGGGTGCGGAGTCGTCATCAGAGGGAGCCGAGGGGGTCTCAGTCTTGCCGCCGCAGGCGGACAGCAGACCGAGGCAAAGGGTCAGGGACAGCAAAAGCGCAAATACTTTTTTCATCTTGATACTCCTTTTCCATGTTTAGATAAAATATATTTTCACATCCGAAGATGCAAAAATCAATTAAGAGGGGCAACACTGCCGCCGGCACGTAAGGCGGTGCTTACCCGGACGTGGCGGTTGCCGGCCCGTTCCTCCACCATGTCCAAAAGGATGCGGACGGCCTCCTCGCCCATGGATTCCTGGGGCTGAATGAGGGTGGTCAGTGTGGGGACGGTGTACGTGGACATATCGATGCCGTCGATGGCGATGATAGAACAGTCCTCCGGGATGCGCCGGCCGCCGTCGTGAAGGGCTTTCATGGCGGCTACCGCCATGGAGTCCGCGATAACGAACAGGGCCGTAAACTCTTTTTTCTGTTCCAGCAAGCGGCAGGTACCTTCGTAGGCAGCTGCCATGTCGAAGTCTCCGGTCTCGGCTACCAGGTCCGGGTCCAGGGGGATGCCGTGTTCGGCCAGCGCCTGGCAGTAGCCGTGATAGCGCAGCTCGCTGACGGAGTGGTCATGAGTGGAGTCCAGGAGGACGGCGATCTTCTGGTGGCCCTGACGGACCAGGATCTCCACCGCCCGGCGGGCTTCCGCCTGGTCATCGATGGAGACGGAGGAGTAGGCGTCCTTATTCAGACTGCCAAAGCTGTTGGTGAAAGAGCAGCAGACGAACGGAATATCCAGCGCTGCCGTTTGCTCCGGTGTATAGTCGAAGCAGCCGCCCAGCAGGATGAGACCCCGGAGCTTTTTCGACCGGGCCAGACTGGCACCGGCCAGCAGTTCGTTATCCTCGGTGTTAATCTGGTGGAGGACCATGGTGTAGCCCGCCTGGCTCACCGACTGTTCCACCGCACGGATAACAGCGGAGAAGAAGGGGTTGCCCACACCGCGGACCACAAGGCCGATGGTATCAGATTGCGAACGGACCAGATCGCGGGCACTGTTATTGGGAACGTAATGCAGCTCCTGCACAGACGCCAGCACCCGGGAGCGGACAGCCTCACTGACGTCGGGATGGTTGTTGAGGACACGGGAGACTGTACTGACGGAAACACCGCTGTGCTCCGCCACATCCCTGATGGTCATTCCGCGTCCCTCCCAATTATGGCGTATGATGCTGTGAAAACGTTACTGGGAACGTTTCCAGCTCCTTTCACTTATAAAATATATATAAAAGAGAGGGAATTGTCAATCCAGGTTTGTGAAATTCGTGGATTGATACAAAGTTCCGCCGGCGGTTATGTATGATCTCCCAAGGGCCTGTCTGACGTAATCGTTTTTCTGAGGGCTGTCTCCTGAAACGGGAAAGAAAAGACAAGCTGAGGCGGACACCATTCGGTGTCCGCCTCAGGCTGTCGATAAACCCGGAAATGAAGGAAAACGGGAAGGAAGGGTGTGCGCGGGGAACCCAGGAAGGGTGCCCTGCGCCATTTAAATCAATAGATTTCAGAACTTTTTGAAAGTTCTGAAATCTTAAGCAGCTTGTCGAAAAGACTTTTTCGACAAGCTGAAGCTGAGGCGGACACCATTCGGTGTCCGCCTGTCAGAGAGCCTTTTTATTCAACCCAGATGCCAGATGTCCCGGTCGTATTCCGCAATGGTTCGGTCGGAGGAGAAGAAGCCTGCTTTGGCGATGTTGACCAGGCACTTCCGCTGCCAGCCCAGAGGGTCTTTGGCGTAGTCCGCCATGGCCTGCTCCTTGCGGACCAGGTAGGCATTGAAGTCGGGGAGGGTCTGGAACCAGTCCTTGTTTCTCAGATCGTCCTGCAGACGGGACAGGTTCTCTTCACGGCCCGCCCGGAGCATTTCAGGGCCGGTGAGGAAGTCAATGGCCCGGTGGAGGTTGGGGTCGCCCTCATACCACTCATGGGCGTAGTAATCCCCGGCATCATAGCGGCGGATGACCTGGTTGGAGGTCTGGCCGAAGATATAGATGTTCTCATTGCCCACTTGCTGGGCAATCTCCACATTGGCACCGTCCATGGTGCCCAGGGTCACCGCGCCGTTGAGCATAAACTTCATGTTGCCGGTGCCGCTGGCCTCCTTGCTGGCAAGGCTGATCTGCTCGGAGAGGTCGCAGGCGGGGATCATCTTCTCCGCCGCGGTGACGTTGTAGTTCTCCACGAATACGATCTGGAGCCAGGGGGAGACCTCCGGGGAGGCGGCGATGACCTGGGACAGGGTCAGCAGGGCGTGGATGATGTCCTTGGCGATGGTATAGGCCGGGGCCGCCTTGGCACCGAAGATGCTGACCAGGGGCACGGCGGGAATATGGCCGTTCTTGATCTCCAGGTATTGGTGGATGAGGAACAGCAGGTTCAGCTGCTGGCGCTTGTACTCGTGCAGTCGCTTGGACTGGATGGAGAACATGGCCTTGGGGTTCACCAGAACGCCCTGCTTCTGGTACAGCCAACCCGCCAGTGCCTCCTTGTTTCGGGCCTTGATGTCCGACAGGCGGCGCAGGACGTCCCGGTTGTCAGCCATGGGGAGGAGCAGCTCCAGCTGTCCGGCGTCCTGCTTGAAGCTGGGACCGATGAGAGCTTCGATCTCCCCGGAGAGCTGGGGATTACAGGCCAGAAGCCAGCGGCGGAAGGTAATGCCGTTGGTCTTGTTGTTGAATTTTTCAGGATAGAGCTGATAAAAATTTTTGAGCTCGCTGTTTTTCAGAATTTCCGTATGGAGGGCCGCCACGCCGTTGGTGGAGTGGGTGAAGTGAATGTCCATGTGGGCCATGTGGACACGGTCGTCGCCGTCGATGATGGCGGTGGAGGTATCTTCGGTACGGGTGCGGGCCAGGGCGTCCAGCTTTTCGATAATGGGTATGAGCTGGGGCACCACCTGTTCCAGATAGTGCCGGGGCCACTTTTCCAGGGCCTCCGCCAGAATGGTGTGGTTCGTGTAGGCGCAGGTCCGGGTCACGATATCCACCGCCTCGTCGAAGCCGATGCCCCGCTGTTCCAGCAGGCGGATCAGCTCGGGAATGACCATGCTGGGGTGGGTGTCGTTGATCTGGATGGCGGCGTAGTCCGGCAGGTTGTGATAATTACAACCCCGGGCGACGCACTCGTCCAGCAGGAGCTGGGCGCCGGCGCTGACCATGAAATATTGCTGGTAGATCCGCAGCAGGCGGCCTGCCTCGTCGGAGTCGTCGGGGTAGAGGAACAAGGTCAGGTTCTCGCCGATGCGGCTCTTGTCGAAGGAGATGCCTTCGGAGATGAGACTTTCGTCCACCGTATCCAGGTCAAACAGGTTCAGGGAGTTGGTACGGCCGTTATAGCCGGTGACGGCGAGACGGTACAGCCGGGCCTGGTACACCTGACCCGCCAGTTCCACGGGGTACACGGTGTCCGTGGGCTTTGCCCAGCTCTCGTCCGTCAGCCAGAGGTCCGGCGTCTCGGTCTGGAGGCCGTCCTGGAACTTCTGCCGGAACAGACCGCAGTGGTAGCGCAGGCCGATGCCGTCGCCGGGGAGGTTCAGGGTAGCCAGAGAGTCCAGGAAGCAGGCGGCCAGACGGCCCAGTCCGCCGTTGCCCAGGCTGGGCTCCGGTTCCAGCTCCTCCAGGTCGGACAGGGACTTCCCGGCGGCAGCCAGGCAGTCCCGCACATCGTCATAGAGGCCCAGGTTGATGAGATTGTTGGAGAGCAGCTTGCCAATCAGAAATTCGGCGGAAATATAATAGAGCTTCCGTCCGGTGACGGGCTGCACCCGGTCCGCAGCCTGTTCCTCCACAAGACGCAGCAGGGCCAGGTACAGTTCCTGATTACTGGCGTCCTGAATGGGCTTGCCGCAGAGAACGGCCAGTTTGGCGGAAATCCCTTCGTTCATAAAAGTTCCTCCTGTTCGGAAGATTTTGCGTGCATTTTCACGCTTGCTGGTATATTATATCCTTACTGACTACATTTCTCTCATAATGATTGCATATTCTGACAATATCCTATCATTTTACCCTGTTCGACAGGAAAGGAGACGTTCTATGAGCGAAACGCGGGCGGCCTATCTCCAGGAGACGAAGCAGCACGGCAGTGTACTGTTTCCCTTTAATATTTATCCCTGCACAATCCCGAAGGACTTTCCCTCTGTGGCACTGCACTGGCACAAGAGCATGGAACTGGTGTATGTGAAGAAGGGCAGAGGACAGGTCCAGGCGGGGATGCGCTGGATGGACGCGGAGGAGGGAGATGTCTTTCTCCTGCCGCCGGGGACGCTGCACGCGCTGCGTGGAGTGCCCGGCTGTGCCATGGAGTATGAAAACATCATCTTTGACCCCGAATTTCTCGGCTCCGGCGCGGCGGATATCTGCGCCCAGCGGTATCTGGTGCCCCTGGCGGCAGGACGGCTGCCCCTGCCGGTATGCCTGCGGGCGGAGCAGGCGGTATACCCCGCAGCCGTGGCCTGCCTGAAAGATGCGGAGGACCTGTGCGGTGAGCGGGGAAACGGCTATGAGCTGGGGGTCAAGGCCGCCATGCTGCGCTTTCTCTTTCTGATGACCCGGGCACAGACGGAGCCGCTGCCGGAGGAGCACCGGGACACGGAGCGGCTGAAGGAGGTGCTCCAGCGGGTGGAGCGGGAGTACGCCCAGCCGCTGACTGTTTCCGACATGGCCCAGGGCTGCGGATGCAGCGCCAGCCATTTTATGCGCTGGTTCAAGCAAATGACAGGAAGCAGCTTCATCAGCTACCTGAATGAGCGCCGTCTGGCCGCGGCGGCGGAGCGGCTGCGCCAGTCCGAGGACAGCATCCTCTCAGTTGCCGAGGCGGTGGGCTTTGAGACGCTGTCGAATTTCAACCAGCAGTTTAAAAAGCGCTACGGCGTTACTCCGAGAGATTACCGCCGGGGCAGCGGACCGGATGGTGCGGACCGGTGAAACGCGTTCGCGGGAGTGCCGCTTCGCGGAAGCAAGAGGGCGGCAAAAGATACCGGACGCCTTCCGTTTGGAAGGCGTCCGGTATTTGAGCTTTCAGACGAATGGACGACCCGTTTGTTTGTGCTTATTCAGATATTTCCGCCCTGCTGCCCGGCGCGGACCAGCTCAATGGCCTCTTTGCCCGACATATGCTCTACGGCCATCTCCAGCATACAAAGGGGCTTCCAGTCTCGTTCAATGGCCTTTTTCCGGTTGTCCGCGCTATCATCGGGCGTATACTTTTCTGTCAGCTTTTCGATAGCGGCCAGCTTTTCAACGTCGCCTTCCAGGATCCGTATGGTGCCGAAAAGGATGACGCTGCGGAAATAAGTGGTGTACTCCTCAGGTACGATCTGATCCTGATCGATCACGCAGAAGGACGCCTTGGAGCAACGCCGGACGGCATCCAGCTTGTGTCCCTCCTTGGCACAGTGAAAGTAGAGCTTTCCGTCGTCATAGACATAGCTCATCGGAACGGCGTAGGGATACCCCTCGTCACCCATGAGGGCCAGTACCCCGGAGGTCCCCCGGTTCAGGATGGAAGTACACACTTCCTCAGGCAGAACCTGTTTTTTGCGGCGCATTTCCCGAAACATCTCAACACACTTCCTTTCAAAAATAAAAACGCCCGGCTCCATTCCTTCTATGGCCTAACGGAATGGAAGCAAGACGTTTACCCGGCGGCAAATCATGATGTTTATGATAATATAGCTTATCATGGAATGTTTGTGAAGTCAAGTGCGGCGATGGGAAATTACCCGGAGAAGCTGCGATTAACTTGCAAAACGGCCGCGTGAGGCGTACTGAACCCAGCACTGATCTTGCAGCCAGCGGAAACGATTTCGTTCCGGGCCATTGGCTGGTTTTCTTCAACTGAAGGTGACGATCCCTTTTCGCCCCTGCTTAACAATGCAGAATCGGAGTTATCAGGTCGTCAACGTTGAAGTGCTGATGCCGCAGGGGAGTTCACACGAATGTGGAAAGAAATCAGAGCAAAACCGGGAGTCATTGCACCGCAATGGCTCCCGGTTTTGTATATTTTGAAAAAGCAGTCAAATAAATAGTGAGAGGTCCAACTGACCTTAATCATGGTACTTATCTGACTTCCGCGTTCCCGACAAACAGCACAACAGCCGGGATCATGAGTTACCTCGTATGCGCAATCGTCTTATTCCTGCTCTGCCATCTTCTGATAGGACTCGTAGCGGGCCTGGGCCTCCTGCTCCGCCTGGGCGAACAGCTCCTTGGCGTTTTCGGGGAAGGTCTTGTGCAGGGAGGCGTAGCGCACCTCGCCTTCCAGGAACTCCTGATAGTCCATGGTGGGCGCCTTGGAGTCCAGGGTGAAGGGATGGTCCTTCTTGGCGGGATTGAAACGGTACAGGGGCCAGTAGCCGGCGTCAACCGCCCGCTTCATCTCGGCCTGGACCTGGTCCATACCGGCCTTGATGCCGTGGTTGATGCAGGGCGCGTAGGCGATGATCAGGGAGGGGCCGGGATAGGCCTCGGCCTCGGTGATGGCCTTCAGCAGCTGGTTGGGGTCCGCACCCATGGCAACGGAGGCCACATAGCAGTTGCCGTAAGCCATCATCATCTTGCCCAGGTCCTTTTTGCCGGTCTTCTTACCGGCGGCCTGGAACTGGGCCACGGCGCCCAGGGGCGTGGCCTTGCTGCTCTGTCCGCCGGTGTTGGAGTAGACCTCGGTGTCCACCACCATGATGTTGATATCCTCACCCATGGCGATGACGTGGTCCAGACCGCCGAAGCCGATGTCGTAGGCCCAGCCGTCGCCGCCGTACATCCATACGGGCTGCTTGGCCAGGTGTTCCGGGTGACGCAGGATCAGGGTCTTCAATTCCTCTGCCCGACCGGTGACCTGCGTCGCTTCCAGAGCGGCGGCCAGCTTCTCCGACGCGGGCATGGAGGCATTCACGTCCGCGAAGGTATCCAGCCACTCGGCAATGGGAGCCTCCAGCTCGGGAACCAGACCCCGCAGCTCCTCAATCCAGGCACGGGTCTTGTAGCGCTGCTGCTTCACGGAGAGGTACATGCCCAGGCAGAACTCGGCGTTATTCTCAAACAGGGAGTTGGACCAGGCGGGACCACGGCCCTCCTTGCTGACGGTATAGGGGATGGAGGGCATCGCCGCGCCCCAGGCCTGGGAGCAGCCGGTGGCGTTGGCCCAGTACATCCGGTCGCCGTAGAGCTGGGTCAGGAGCTTGGCGTAAGGCGTCTCGCCGCAGCCGGCGCAGGCGCCGGAGAACTCGCACAGGGGCTGGCGGAACTGGCTACCCTTGACGGTTTCGGCCTTAAAGGCCTTCTTGTCGGTGATGGTCAGGCCGTATTCCCAGGCGGGGGTGACGGACAGCTCGCCGGTGACGGGCTCCATCCGCAGTGCCTTGCCGCTCATGGGGCAGGAGGCCACGCAGCTGCCGCAGCCGGTGCAGTCCATATCGCTGATCTGCAGGGAGAACTGGTACTCCTTAGCACCCTTGGCAGGCACGCTTACGAAGCCATCAGGGGCCTTTTCCACTTCCTGCGCGTCCAGCAGATAGGGCCGGATGACGGCGTGGGGGCAGACGAAGGAGCAACGGTTGCACTGGATGCAGGCGGTGCTGTCCCACACGGGAAGCCGGGTGGCGATGCCCCGCTTTTCGTAGGCGGTGGTGCCCAGCGGCATGGTGCCGTCCTCGTAGCCGATGAAGGTGGAGACGGGCAGCTTGTCGCCCTGCTGGGCGTTGCAGGGACGCAGGATATTGCGGATGAAGTCGGGTTCGTCGGCATTCTCCGGCTTGGGAGCGTCGGCCGCGTCCTTCCAGCTCTCTGGGATGGGGACCTCCACCACATGGTTCACGCCCTGGTCGATGGCTGCCAGGTTCATCTGGACCACCTTCTCGCCCTTCTTGCCGAAGGACTTTTCCGCGGCTTTCTTCATGTAAGTAACGGCTTCATCGATGGGGATGATGTCCGCCAGACGGAAGAAGGCCGACTGCAGCACCATGCTGGCATGGTCGCCCAGGCCCAACTCCCGGGCGATGGAGTTGGCGTCGATGATGTACAGCTTGGCGTGCTTTTCCGCCAGGCCCCGCTTGACGGCGGCGGGCAGTTCTTTTTCCAGCTCCTCGGGCGTCCAGCGGCAGTTCAGCAGGAAGGTGCCGCCGGGCTTCAGTTCGGAGACAATGTCATATTTATCCAGGAAGGACTGGTTGTGGCAGGCCACGAAGTCGGCCTCCTTCACCAGATAGGAGGAGAGGATAGGCTCCTCGCCGAAGCGCAGATGACTCCGGGTGATGCCAAAGGACTTCTTGGTGTCGTACTCAAAGTACGCCTGGGTGTACATATCAGTGTTGTTGCCGATGATCTTGATGGAGTTCTTGTTGGCACCCACGGTACCGTCGCTACCCAGGCCCCAGAACTTGCAGCTGACCATCTTCTTGTGGACCAGGGGCAGGCTGTCGCCCACGGGCAGGGAGCGGTGGGTCACGTCATCCTCAATGCCCACAGTGAAGCCGGTGAAGGGTTCATCGCCGCACAGGTGGTCAAACACCGCTTTGATCTGGGCGGGGGTGGTGTCCTTGGAGGAAAGGCCGTAGCGACCGCCGCAGATGTAGGGAGCGTCCTGGCGGTTGGCGTAGGCGGCGCAGACGGCCAGATACAGGGGATCGCCGGCGGCGCCCATTTCCTTGCAGCGGTCCAGAACGGCGATCTTCTTCACCGTCTTGGGCAAAGCCGCCCGGAAATGCTCCTTGGAGAACGGGTTGAACAGGTGGACCTGGAGATAGCCGACCTTTTCGCCCAGGCCGTTCAGATAGGCTACCGTCTCCCGGGCGGTGCCGCTGACAGAGCCCATGGCTACGATGACCCGCTCGGCGTCGGGGGCACCGTAGTAGTTGAACAGGTGGTAATCCTCGCCGGTGACGGCGTTGATCTGCTGCATGTAATCTTCCACGATGTCGGGCAGGCCGTCATAGAAGCGGTTGTTGGCCTCCCGGAACTGGAAGTAGACGTCCGGGTTCTGGACGGTGTTCCGCAGGGAGGGATGATAGGGGTTCAGCGCGGATTCCCGGAAGCGGCGGACAGCGCCCCAGTCCAACATCTTGCCGAATTCCTCATAGGGGATAGCCCGGATCTTCTGAATCTCATGGGAGGTGCGGAAGCCGTCGAAGAAGTGGATGAAGGGGATGCGGCTCTTGATGGCCGACAGATGAGCCACGCTGGCCAGGTCCATGACCTCCTGCACACTGCCGGTGGACAGCATGGCGAAGCCGGTCTGGCGGCAGTTCATCACGTCGCTGTGGTCGCCGAAAATGGACATAGCGTGGGTGCCCACGGTACGGGAGGCTACATGGAGCACCGCCGGCTGGCGGGTGCCGCTGATGCGGTGCATGGTGGGAATCATCAGCATCAGGCCTTGGGAGGAGGTGAAAGAGGTGGCCAGGGAGCCGGCCTCCAGAGCCCCATGGACCGCGCCGATGGCGCCGGCCTCGGACTGCATCTCCACCAGCTTGACCGGCTGGGTGAACAGGTTTTTCCGCCCATTGGCGGACCACTCATCCGTTTTCTCCGCCATGGGGGAGGAGGGGGTGATGGGATAGATTGCTGCGACCTCCGTAAAAGCGTAGGCCACATACGCAGCGGCTTCGTTTCCGTCCGCTACCATGATCGTTTCTTTACGCATCGTTCATTGACCCCTTTTCTTCGTTGGATTTTTATGCAGAGCAGTGCAGATATATCTAAACAAATTGTAATAATGCGTGAACGAATTGTCAATGCATACGTTGTCATACAACTGACGAAAAAGCAGACAACTTGTTGTGCAGATAGCCTATATTATTTTTCCAATGTGGAGATGGTATAATTCCGAAAAATCCGGGAAGTGGAGATGGGGCACGACATGGAAAGCACGGAGATGTTCAACGATTTGTGTGAAATTGCGAAAATGATCTCGGAGACCTTTGGCTAGAGGAATCATCTGCCGACGGTGCGGAGCGGTGCTGCACCAGTGAGTGGCGGCACCGCATAGGTGCGCTCAGGGTGGGGAAGATCCGGAACAAGCGACAAACATTTGGGAGACCTTATTTTTTAAAGTTTAAAAATCGAATTTTGAAACCATTCGACCATTCGAATTATTCAAACTTTACTTTCTGAGGCCTTATGGTTGTCTGGATATGGGCGATATGCCAAAATTGCGAATTCCAGTCAAACGGCGCGCCCGTTCCGGAGGAACGGTGCGCCCATTCCGACGCAAACGGCGTGAAACGCCGCCAGTCGGTTCTGAGCGGCCAGCGGCCGCAATTCCTCACAGAGTTGAGGCCGCTGGCCTCCTGAGAAAGCCATCCGAGGAAGCTTACTTGACTGCGTCTCTCATGCTAAGGAACCTCTGATTTAATCCACACTACCATTAAGGCTCCGGATGAGGAATAATAACACCATCAAAGCAATGGTGGTGTATCGGCTTCCCAAAGGAGTATCATCTCCACACGCTGCGGCACTATTTTGTGACATC
>CAMAZB010000058.1 GCA_945862785.1 uncultured Clostridia bacterium
GAGGTACGGCATACACTATTAACTACGCATACGAAAAGAAACGGGCGGTCATCATGATCGACCCGGACACGCTGACTGTTCTGCCATATACCATCAACCTGAATCAATGATTTGCAAGAGCGCGGGCAATGCCCGCGACTGCTTACATGTGTCCCCGTATTCCCTTATGCAAAGCATCGGTTCCTGCATAGGTCAATGAACCATTGAAATGCTTTCGGCACGAAAGGAAACGGACCCGAATGGCCCGCTTTGCCCTTGCGGCAACCGCAAGTTTACAAAGGCCGCAGGTTAGGATAGAATAAAGCTGTATTCCAGGGTGGAGCATTTTTAGGGCGGAGCATTTTAGGGCGGATGAAATGGACCAGGGGGGTAGTCTGCCCTCATGAGTCGCCCGCGGGACTGACCGGGAATACAAATAACATTGGGACCAAGAAGACCGTAATTGCCTGTATGGGCAGTTGCGGTCTTTTTTTGTTTCCCAAAGAAAGGAGAAGAATCATGAATGACTAACCAAAGCAGGCTGATCCCGATCAGCTACTACAACAAGACCCAGGAAGTCCGGCTGAGTGCGTATGCGGACACCATCGTGTATGAGCAGGAAAGCCGGCAAAAAACGCTCCGGGCCATTCGCTTCGGCGGATACCCGGAAATGGTACGGGCCATGGCCGACGCCTTGTACGCCGGTGCGACCCTGGAAGCCCAGGTAGGAGGAACGTCATTGCTCCTAACCTGTCAGGTCAAACGGTTCCAGCGGCAGATCACACATGACGGCGTGTATGCCGAGGCAACGCTACTGGTCATTGACGACGATCAGGAGGCAAAGACGGCAGAAGATGAAGCGGATGAGGGCCAGGAGAAAGTTGACCTGCCGCCCCGGAAATGCATCATCTTCTGCCCCGAAAATGACCGTGACCGGCTATTTGAGGAAGTAGACCGGAAAACCGCGGTGCCGCTGATCCCGGAGTTTCGGGACTATGTGCTGGATGAGCTGGAAGAACGAGGCATCTTAAAACGGCTGGTGGTGATCTCCCTGCGGGAGAAGCTGGAGGCCTGGGTGCTGAACTGCCGGCAGGATGACAGCAACATCATCTCCGTGGTGGAGGACGGCCTGGCAACTGGCGCGATCGCCATACCGGGTACGGTGAAAGACCCTGACGGCTTTGACGGGGTGGAGAACGTCACCGGCTATCTGAACACCTTTGGTGTCACGGTAGCCGAACGTATCCGAAAGCAGTTTGAACCGCTCTTTGACCCGGCCTCTGAGCCGTTATCGCCGGAGATCCTGGCGGTCAATGACTATATCCGTCAACACGCCGGCTATTCTCTCTACGATGCGCAGTTGGCTGTGGCCGAGGCGGTAAAGCGGCAGCTTCAAAAGCACAAGTGCGGCTTTATTGTGGCGGAATGCGGTTCGGGCAAGACGAAGATCGGTGCAACGGCCATGGCTGCTGTGTATGCCCTTCGGGCAGAGCAGGCAGGGCGGGGCGCGGCCAAGACCTTCAACATCATTCTCTGTCCGTCCCATGTAGCAAAGAAATGGGCGCGTGAGATCGCTGAGACCCTGCCGGATACCGCAGGTGTGGTGGTGGGGAGCAACACGGAGCTGGACCGCCTCTATGCCCTGTTTGAGAAGGGGGACAAGAGCATCTACGCCATTATCTCCAAGGAAAAGGCCCGGGACGGCTACATGAAGCAGCCTGCCGCAATATGGAATGAGAGACAGAGGGCGTTTCTCTGTCCCGACTGTCTGCAGCCCATTGAGCAGCCCTTTTCAGAGGACGGCGTGCGGTACATCGGAAAGGTGGACCAGTTCTTCTTCCGGGCGGAAAACAGCAAAAACCACAAGTGCGACCACTGCGGCACCACGCTTTGGGAGCCGGTCAATCCCGGAAAGAAAAGCTGCTGGGTGAAGATCGGAGGCTACGGCTGGGTGTACCGGTACAGGGCCGCGGAGCACTTCGGAAAAACCAAAAACGAGGCCGTACTGGAACGGCTCAAGGAGATCGCAGACACCCCGGACAGTCATTTCTCCACCATTGGAGCCTGCCGCAGATACCCCATGAGCTCCTATATCAAGCGCAGGTACAAGGGAAAGATAGACGGCCTGATCGTGGATGAGCTGCACGAATACAACAATGACAGCGGCCAGGGTGACGCCATGGCGGAGATCCTTGCGGTCTCCAAGCGGGTCATCGGCATGACGGCCACGCTCATCAATGGCTACTCCTCCGGGATCTTCCACCTGCTCTACCGGGTTTCCCCCAGCCTGATGATGCAGGACGGCAAGCCGTACAGTTCCCCCGGCGTCTTTGACGCGGAGTACGGTGTTGTGGAGACCACCTATGAGGAAAGTGAATCTGACTATGCCTCCAACAGAAGGTCGCAGCGAACCAAAAAGCAGTCGCGCCAGCTCCCCGGCGTTTCCCCGCTGGTTTACTCCCGGTTCCTACTGGAGCAAACGGCATTTCTCTCCCTGTCGGACATGGGCAAGGACCTTCCCGATTATGAAGAGATCCCCGTCCCTCTGGATATGGAGTCTGCCGTTGAAAAGGAGTATAAGCGCATCGAAAAGATCCTGACAGAAGTCCTGAAGTCGGACAGAAAAGCCGCGCGGAGGATCCTCTCCTCGTATCTCAACCTCCTGACCATTTATCCGGACCAGCCCTACGACCAGCCGGAGATCGTACACCCGGACACGGGACTGTCCCTGGTAGAGCCGCAGAGCATCGGTGACTTCGAGACCATCGGTGCCAAGGAACGTGCTGTGCTGGACATCGTCCGGCGCAAGGTGGAAAACGGGGAACGCGTACTGGTCTACACCAGCTGGACACGCGCCGATTCGCAGCAAAAGCTGATGAAGCTGCTCAACGCGGAAGGATACCGTGCGGAGATCATGCGTGAGAAGATCAGACCCTCCGCTCGGGAGGAATGGGTGCAAAAACGCCTTTCCGCCGGTATGCAGGTGCTGATCACCAATCCTTCCCTGGTAGAGACCGGATTGGATCTCAACGCTTTTACGACGCTGATCTTTTACAGCATGGGCTACAAGCTCTTTACGCTGCGGCAGGCGTCCAGACGTTCCTGGCGGATCAACCAGACCGCACCCAGGGTCGAGGTCTATATGCTCTACTACAAGGACACCATGCAGCACAAGGCAATGAAACTCATGGCCTCTAAGCTGGCCGTGGCGGGCATCATCGAAGGAAACTTCACCGAGGAGGGTCTGGCCGCCATGAGCGACGTGCAGGACATGACCTCTTTGATGGCGAAGGAACTGATGCAGGGCATCCGGGACAATGTGGAGGATATTGCGGCCGCCTTCAAAAAAATGGCGATCATCAATCCGGACAGAAACCGGGAGGCGCCTCCTGCAGGTATGGCAGCACCCGGCGAAAGCGTTCAAAGCGAAGAAACAAAGACCCATCAGGTACCGCAGCCCCAGGCGGAGCCTCAGCCTGCCCCGGCGCCGGTACAAAAACGGGTCGATCCCCAAAAGGCTGCGGAGCTTGCGGCAATTTTGGAAAGAGAGCAAAAAAAGAAGCGCGCTAAAAAGGTCAAGTTGGATGAGAACCAGCTGAGCCTTTTTGACCACGCGGCATAAGGAGGAACCTGCTATGAAGGCCATACTCAACAGACTGGAGCTTTTGTCCCTGGCGAAGGCAGCGGACAGCATTGCTCCCAATCTCGCAGCCATGGACGCCCTGAAAGGCGTCCTGCTGGAAGCTGCGGACGACGGAAAAGTGACCGTCGCGGCCACCAACCTGGAGGTGGCGCTGGAGCGGCGCATGAGCGCCGAGATCCTCCAGCCCGGTCAGCTGGTGCTCAATGCCCGGCTGTTTGCCGACATGCTGGAGCTGCTGGGCGGTGAAACCGTCACGATCTCCGGTGAAGACGGCAAGCGCGTGGAGATCACCAGTGAAAGCGCCGGTTACAGTATTCCGGCGCTGCCCGCAAAAAGCTTTCCCCGAATGGAGATCCCGTTCCCGGAGGATACGGTCCCTGTGACAGGTATCCCAGCTATGGCGCGGCGGACTGTGTTCGCGGTATCGGAAAATGAGGCGCAGCCGCTGATGCGCTGTGTCAATCTCATCTTTACCAGCGAAGGACTCAGAGCGGTGGGCTGTGACGGCTCCCGCCTTGCCGCTGCTAAAGGTGACAGCAAGAGCGAGGGCTCGGTCAGTATGCTCATTCCGGCCGCGTCCCTGGGAAAGCTGGCTCATCTGATCGGAAACAAGGATGAACTGTATGTTGGCACCACCGGCAAGACCGTGGTGTTCACAAAGGAAGATTTCGTCTTTTCCGCCCGGCTGATGGAGGGAAACTTCATCGACGCAGACCGGATGCTGGCCAGCGTAAAGAGCGGTTTTACGATTTTGACTGATGCCGCGGCACTCTGGGAGGCTGTTTCCTCCGTCACGGTGGTGGCCGGAGAAAGCAACTCTTTCAGCCTGCGGTTTCAGGAGGGACGGCTTACGATCTGCTGTGAAAGCGAAAACGGCTCTTCCAGCCGGGAAATGGATGTGGTGCCGCTGGCAGGTACGCCAAGCGGTGAATACTGGTACAACCACCGTCAGCTTTCCGATTGCCTCAAGGCCCTTAATGGAACGCTGATGCTGGAGGTAGGACAAAACGGGATCCTGCTGATGCGCACCGATGATCTGGTCTGCTTGCAGATGTCCAAGCGCAAGCCGACCGTTCATGTGAAAGCAAAATCTGAGAAGAGTACGCTGCCCAAGGCGGCGTAAAGGAGGGGTGCGGTTGAAAATCTCACGGATCTGCCGCTACTGCGGCGGCAAAGTGGAGCTCGTGCCTGCCCGGCGGATCTACGGCGAGGCTGTGAAACGGCTGGGGCTGGAGGACGAGAGCATCTATCTCTGCCTGAACTGTAATGCCCGCGTAGGCTGCCATAAAGGGACCACCCGGCCTCTTGGGAATGTTGCCAATGAGGTGCTGCGGCTCAAGCGGATGGAGACCCACCAGGTATTTGATACCTTCTGGAAATCCAGAGGCATGAGCCGGACGCAGGGCTACAAATGGCTGGCTGGCCGAATGGGCCTGCCAGAGCGATACACCCATATCGGGGGTTTTGAAATGGACCAGTGCCAACAGGTCATCGACCTATGCAGAAAATGCGAACAAAAGGAGGCGGCATAGGAATGTGCCAGAAAATGAATTGTCCCCATGGGGACCGGGAGCTCTGCACCTGCAGCCCGGTGAAAAGCAAAGACATGATGGAACTGGTGTTGCATGTTGCGAACAACCTCACTGAGCCGGAATGGGAGCTGGAATACACGACTCTCTCCCAGGCGGAAACGCGCAGGCTGTGTGTTGCCGGTGTCTGCCGGCGCTGCGGTGGGCGGCTCTGCCACGGCATCCGCGTGGAGAACGATCTGGCCGGTTCTGATCTGCTGGCGGCGCTTTACCGCCATCTGTACCAGTACCACAACAGCAGCGGTCATCACATGGAAAACACGGCGTTTCGGCAGCGGTTTCAGGAGATGTTCCATGAGGCGGACAGACCCGCGGTGGGCGTCTGGCTGAAGCAGCCGGAGAATCAGAGCGTCCATACCATGTACCGCAGAAGCGTAGATAAGAGGCCTTCTGATGAAAAATAAAGTGATGACCTCAGTGAGAAAGCCCACCTGCGTCGGCTGCCCGGACAGCTTTCGTTATGAAGGCTCCATACCCATGAAGCAGCATGGCGTGATGATGCACCTGGGTGAGCGATACTGCATCGGAGGCAGGAAGGCCCGGCGGTTTCGCCGGGGCGATCCCACCGTGTATGTACCGACATGGTGTCCAAAGCGAAAGAGCCCCTGTGAGCTGCGGATCTATGGCTTTAAGAGCCGGGACGATTGGATGCTTCACACGATGCTCTGCCAGGAACTGGGTCATGCCATCTCCCCCAGCGCCAACCGGTATGCCGTTGATTTTGAACTGCATACGGAAATGACGCCGCCCGAGTTCTGGAAACGCTGTGACACGGAGCCCATCGGAGAACTGCTTCATGTGGCGGTCCACCGGTATCAGGTGGTAGAGATCGATGACGGACTCAAACCCTGCTTTTTCTACAAGACGGATCAGGGCTTTGAATACTGTCCGCAGTTTGACGCGCAGACGGCGCGCAAGAACATCAAGGAGGATACGGATTGAAGGAAGAGGAAAAGACCTGTGATACCTGCGCCCACGCCTACTATGACCCCGCCGGGGCGGGGACGCAGAATTGCAGCAGCCCCAACTACAACTCACAATCTTATACCCATGACATGCTCATGGAGGACTGGAGCCAAGGCCGTTGCCGCTTTTGGGCTCCCCAAATACAGGAGGAACATTATGAAAAACAAGTATTCCATCGCTCAGCGCAACCGCATCGTGGAGCAGCACTTGTACTGCATTGACAAGGTGATCGGCAAAAACCGTGGACTGATGAAAGCGGCGCGTCTGGACTATGATGATGTGTACCAGCAGCTGGCCCTCCGGCTCATCAAGGCCGTGGCGGGCTATGACCCTGACAAGGGGCCGCTGAAGCAGCATATCTATGCTCAGCTCCAGTATGAGCTGTTCAGCTGCGGTTCGCCCCGGGCGCTGTGCGGCATGACCGACCTGCCCCGCGGCTATGACAGGAAGAATGTCATTTCCATCTGCGAGCTTCAGGAGTACGGCGAGCTTGCGGCAGCGTGAGGATTTCAAATGCTGCACATGAAAGAGATCACGATGTACGTTTGCCGGAAGGTCCGTTCTTTGGAGCGGGCGCTGGAAGCAGCGTTTTACGCCTTTTTCGGCGAACTATCCGGTGACCGGGACCAATCCTGCGGCAGTTACAGGGAATCTCTCCTGAGGAAGAAGCTGGAGGGCAAAGAGCGGGATGTGAAATACCTGCAATTCCAGCTGGCAAAGGCCAGGGCGGATATTTCTGAGCTGCGGCAGCTGCGCACAAGTGCGGCAGAGGTGTTTGCGGAAGTCCTGAACCGGAATGATGAACAGCTCCGAAAGTTTCCGGCGCACATCGTCCGGGAAACGGCAGAAAAAACCGCATGGGAGGTCGTAACGGCGCACTGCTGTCTTGGCGGGTGCGATCTGGACGCCTACACCTTCCCTACGGAACGGGACGCTCGGCTCTATTCGGCGCTGCTGAAGGCCGTGGGGTACCACACACCCAATAACCGTGCCTGCCCGGCCTGTTATGCAGAGTACATGAAGGACTGCATTTGAAACGTCGGGAGGACACGCAAACGAGCGGAAATCCATATGGAAAAGAGGTATATCGTGGCATACCGAAGAACGCAAATCAAGGTTGACAACGAGGAGTGTATTGTCATGGAAAAAGTAGAACTGTCAGGCGACAGGAGGTGCCGCATGACGCTGCGCGAAAAGACGATGGCGGTGATCGCTGATGTGAATGCGTCCGTAGCTGAGCGGTCTGAACTCATTGAGCTGATCGCCATTGCGCTGCTGACCCGAAAGAACCTGTTTATTCTGGGTGACCCCGGCCAGGCCAAGAGCTATGCCATCAACCTGTTCCGCCAGCACATTTCTGGCGCACGACAGTTTGAGCGGCTGCTGTCCAAGCAGACCGATGAGGAACAGCTTTTCGGGCGGATCGATCTGTCCAGCCTGATTCCGGGCAGTATCCCGCAGGACATTTTGAAGAAGGACCGCAGATACACGCAAATGGTATCAAATCTGGAGAATATGCTGAGCGGACTGCCTGCCGCGTCTCCGGATGGGACGGCGATTGCCCAGGTGAAGCAGCTAAGTGATGATCTGGAGGCTTACCAAAAGGCCGTTGCCCTGACAAGGGGCAGCGAGCCTGTGGTAAACACCAGCGGCAAGATCCCGGAGGCGGATATTTGCTTTCTCGACGAGATCTTCAAATGTAACGACGGCGTCCTCAACTCCCTGCTGACGGCATTCAATGAGCGCAAGTACACCAACGAGGGCCGTACATACCCCATTCCCACCATCTCTTTCTTTGCGGCATCCAATGAGATCCCCAATTTCAACGACCCGCAGGAGAAGATCCTCTCGGCGCTGTATGACCGTCTGGAACTGAAGGTGGTGACGGAGAACATCGCCGGCCGCGATAACCGTCTGCGTGTTCTGAAGGACAAGCAGGCGGGAAACGCCGGGCAGGTCCGTGCTGAGATCACCCTGGAGGAACTTTTGGAGATGCAGCGGGACGTTGCCGCGATCCCCGTACCGGACGCGGTCAATGAGCTGGCGGATGACATCCTCTGTGAGCTTCGCAAAGCCGGCATCGTGGTATCTGACCGTAAATTTCTGGGCTACTACACCATTGCCCAGGCAAAAGCATGGCTCTCGGGACATGCGCAGGTGGAGCCCATCGACCTGCTTGCCCTGAAGAATTACCTCTGGCAGCTGCCCAGTGACCGGGAAACGGTGGAGTCCACGCTCCAGCGGATGTGCGTCAATCCCATGCAGGATAAGATCAACGACATCCGTGCCATGGCTAAAGAGGTACTGGACGAGCTGGATGCCTCAGTGGCAGCCGGCGCCGACGGGAAAAAGGCGTTTCGGAAGTTCCGGACTGAGCTGCTGCGTGTTTACGGCATCTACCGGGAACTGAGCACAAAGGCACAGAGCGACAGCGAGCGCGATATGCTTCGGGAACTGCTGGACGACCTGGAAAAGGACAGCCGCAGCGCCCATGAGAAAAACGGCTACACCTACGCGACGCTGGAAGAACTGGCAGAACTGCAATGAACATGAATTATTGGAGGTAATCGTATGCTGAACAAAATCGTTATCATGGGAAGACTCACCAAAGACCCTGAACTGCGCAAGGCCGGCGACACTCCGGTGTGCAGCTTCAGCATCGCTTGTGACCGGGATTTCAAGAACAAGAGTGGTGAGAAAGAGACTGACTTTTTCGATGTGGTCGTCTGGCGCAAGAAGGCGGAGGTCGTGGCGAAGTATTTCGCCAAGGGCCGCATGGCTGTGGTCGAGGGCCGCATTCAGAACCGTGACTGGGAAGGCAGAGATGGCGAGAAACGGCGCAGCACGGAGATCGTCGCTGACAATGTCTACTTTGGAGATTCCAAACCCAGAAGCAAGGATGGGGACTCCGAGGCAGAGGGACAGACGCCGGATGATTTTGTCCCCGACTTCAATGAGGAGGACGGCGAGCTGCCGTTCTGATGAGCATATGGGGAGAGGCACTGCCTCTCCCCGAGCTTTCAAAGAACAGGAGTGTTTAACGTGAAAAACGATATTCTATCCCGTTTACAGACAAGGTGTTCCTTCCCTGAGGTTTTCGAGGAGAAAGAAAAAGCGGAAGGCTGCTCTTTCCCGGAGCCCCTGCGGAAGATCGGGCATATCCGCGCGGACTATGATGGCTACCGCTGGTACAACACGGTGTGGCCCTGCCACAGAGAGCTGGCGACGCCGGAGGCCTGCAAAGAGATCGACAGGGTCTATGAAGCGCTGACAGCCAAAAACACGCTCAAAGACCTGAATACCCTGCGGCAGTTCTGCGCTTCCCACATGGATGCCTGCATATGTGAGGAGTACCACGATGAGTTCAGCTTTTACCTGGAGGGTGAGGTCTGCAATTACTGGGTGCGGCTCATCACCCGCAGGGGCGACTACAATCTGTATCTGAATGCCTATACGAGAGGAGAAGTTCATGAAAGCCTATCGGACCATTGAGGATGTGCTGCGCTCTCCCTGGGCGGGAAAACCAGCTCACGGTGCAGAGCGGGTATCAACAGACCGGGTACTGCGCTCCAGCAGACTGGAGGACAGTATTTATCAGGACATGCGGGCCGGGGATGATGCTCTGGACGATATTGAGCACAACGCCGTGGAAAAGCTGCGGTCGTTTCCAGCGCTGTCCCGGGATGTCTTTCAGTCCTTCTATTCTCTGATGCCAAAGCGCAACGACCCGGCCGAACTGTCGGCTGCGGCGCGTAAATTCAATGCCCGGATACTGGACCACGTTACCCAAAGCGAGGATTATTCCACGCTGAAGGCGGTGTGCGAGGGCCGGGAGCTGCCTGCATATGAGGCTGCTTCTGAGTTTATTTCCCGCACTGCAGGAGAACTGGATGACCTTCTGGGCGATACCGGCGGAGACAAAGGCGCACTGAACACGCTGGAGAAGCTGGAACAGGCTGAAGCCAGGGCTGAGGAGAAACTTGCCGGGCTGATGGAGCGGCTGCAGCAGGCGCAGGAGCGCAATGAGACACTTGAGCAGGCGGTCATCGCCGCGGCGAACACCGCTGAGAGCAAACGCCGTCAGGTAGAGGCGGTCGGCAGGATGATCGATACCGGCGCAGCGCAAAACAAGGATGCCCTGACGGCGCTTGTAGGCCGTGCGGTGAGTGCGGCAGCCGAAAAGGCGGAGGAAGTGCAAAACATTATCGGTGCCTGGAGTGATGAGCCGGGTGATCTGGAAAAGAGCGAGGTCAACACGGAGATACTGGAAACTGTGCGCGGCAGCGCTGTGCTGAAGAACATCTCCCAATACCTCGGGCGGTTCCGGGAGATCTTCGCCCAGGGAAAACGCAACGGCTACGCCTATGGCCGGGGCGAGAAGTATTCCCTGGAGCTGGGGAGGGACCTTTCAAGAGCCATCACCTCGGAACTTGCCATGCTGGCCTCACCGCTGACGATGCCGCTGTTCCTGCGAAAGTATCAAAACCGTCAGATCAAGCAGTACCAGCGCCGGGAGCCTGTCTTCAAGGGCATGGGCGACATCATTTGCTGCCTGGACGAATCATTTTCCACGAAAGGAGATCCGGCCGCCTGGGGAAAGGCTGTGGCGCTGACACTTTTGGAGATCGCGGTAAGCAGCAAGCGCAGCTTTGCGCTGATCCACTTTGCGGGCAGCGAACGATTCAAAACAGATGTGTTCCGGCCTGGCGAATACGCATTGGCTGATAAGATCGCGGCGGCCGAGACTTTCCTGAACGGCGGCACCGATTTTGAAACGCCTCTGAAGGAGTCTCTCAGGCTGATGCGTGAGGAAGGCTTTGAAAACGCGGACATTGTGTTTGTCACAGACGGTGAGTGCTCACTTCCGGATAATTTCAAATCCGAATTGTTTGCCGAGCAGAAAGCGCGGCGGTTCACGGTGACAGGTATCCTGCTGGACAAAGGCAAGGCTGCCATGGATTTCAGCTTGCGGGGCTTTTGCCAGAATGTCTACCGCACCAGTGAGCTGAGCGGTGATGCCATTGTGCAGTCGTTGGTCAGCAACAGAGTCTGAATTGGACGGGTCAAGGTGCGCAGGGTCTGAAACCGAATGGCGCACTTCTATACAGGGGAAGCCCTGTATCGTGCGCTCAGCGAGTCGAACAGCCCGGACACTCGAATGTCCGGGCTGTTTTGCGTCACTGCGTTCCGAATAAGGGGTCTCACTTGTGGATTCGGTTGGCGCTTCTAAAGTGTTT
>CAMAZB010000059.1 GCA_945862785.1 uncultured Clostridia bacterium
GAATAATAATTATGGCTTATTTCAAAAAAGACGATCATGGTAATGTTTGGTATAGCTATTATGGCGTTTCGGACTGTATTCTTGCAGATTATACATCCCCAGAAAAGTTAGAGGCTTATTTAGATGACGAAGTGTTCCAGCAGGCGGTGATAAACAGTTACGAGCATATTGATCTTTCTGGTGACAATGAAAAAAACATTTCCAGAGTATTGGCGAAAATGGATCGAACAGCAGAATGGCTTCGAAAAAAGACTGCTATCCTTGCACAGGAATTTTGAATGAAGACGGTGTTCTATCGTTTGCGAACATGAGCACCGTCTTCTGGATTAAAACCATCATTTAGCGGGAGCGAAGCCCACCCCAAATTTGAAACGGCAAGTAAAAAAATAATTTTTCCCGAAATAGCTAAGGATGTCCGCAAAAGGGTGTCAGTAATTCCCTGAACAAAATTTGCGCCAAAACAGGGTGATTTCTTTCTCTTTTGGAGCCTCCGCTGCCGTGCAGGAAACCAACTGTTTTATTGGACAGGCTCCTTAACAAATTTAATCAAGTCCCCCGGCTGGCAATCCAGCAGAGAGCAGAGCATTTCAAGGTTTTCCCACGAAACCCCTTGCTTATTTCTGAACTTTTGGAGTGTTGATTGGCTCAACAGTCCTTCCGTGCGGATTTTATTCGTGTTGTAGCCCTTCTCTTTCAGAGCAGCAAGCACATCTATCTTGTATTGTAGTGGCATAAAATGAGCCTCCTTTTCCATTGTCCTTATTATAGGTCAATAATTGCACGAAATCAAGTGCAAAACTACACAGATAATTGCACCGATATTCGTGCAATATGTCAATTGAATTGCACGAGTTATCGTGCTATACTTATATCATCAAGAGGGGAACAAAAGAAAACAGTTCAGACACCGGCAATCGTTGAAGCCTAACACCGAGATCACGGATAAGGGCGGAACGGTATAGGGAATGGGAAGCAGAGAGGCCACAGCCCTAACGACCACCGCCGCCGGGGTTCCCAATCACGAAAAGGAGAAATGAAAAATGAGCAAGAACGAGATGATTACCATGATCGAGACTATGAACAACTACGACGAGCTGGCTTCCAAGGCAAAGGCCAAGGCCGACGCCATCCGAGAGGCCATCAAGGAAGAGATGGTTCGGCAGAACACCGAAGAGTTGGTTGCCGGGGCTTACATCGTCCGCTTCACCAATGTGATCTCCAACCGCTTTGACAGCACCACCTTCAAGCGTCTGTATGCTGACCTCTACAAGGACTTCACAAAGCCCGTCAGCAGCCGCCGCTTCTCCGTATCCTGCTGATAAGAAAAACGCTCCACGGGCAACAAAAAGCCCGTGGAGCAATCCAGAAGGGAGACAGATTAAATGAACCACGGATACGCAAGATGCTCCACCAACGAGAGCAAGCAGGACATTGACCGCCAAGTGCGGGAATTGAAGCAGGCCGGGGCGGAGAGCATCTTTTTAGAATACGAACACGGGGACGCTGCCGTGAAGTGTCAGTTGTCCTCTCTTCTGGAACAGGCACAACCGGGAGACACGATCATTACTTTGGAAGTCTCCCGCCTCGCCAGAAGCACAAAGCAGTTGTGTGAGATCATTGAAATCATCCGCTCCAAGCATCTGCGGCTGGTGATTGTGGGGAGCATTACCGTTGATTGCTCTAACGGTGAGATTGACCCTATGACAAATGCTTTTATTCAAATGTCCGGGGTGTTTGCCGAATTGGAGTTGCGTATCATCCGGGAGCGTGTCAGATCGGGGATGGCAAACGCCAAGGCAAAGGGAGCGAAGATCGGCAGACCGCAGGCAACCGTGGATAATATTCCCGCCGTGTTTCTCCGACATTACCCCGCTTTCAAAAACAAGCAGTTGAATGTGAGCGAGTTGGCGAGGGTGTGTGATTTGAGCCGAACAACGGTTTATAAATACATTGACCTTCTGGAAGGGCGTGCTTATTGAAATTTTCAAAAGTAAATGATATGATACAGACAAATAAACCGAAATTTGTCGGAGGTAATGTACATGGAAAAGAAATTAGATGGGATAGCACTGATTTCGTTCGCAACTTTATTGTATTGTCTTTCTGGGAAACTATCAGATTTTATTGTACTGATAGGTATTGGATTCACAATACCTTGGGCCTTAATTGCACTTTTGATTGGGGTAGTAGGCCTTGTGCTGGTTTTCAAGGATAAAACAAAATCTACAGGGTTGGTTTGGCTTATAATTCCGATAATCTTCGCTGTATATGTAATGCTTATCTCGTAACTTTTATAATTAGATATATTTTAACGATAAGGCAAATGAGTGACAAATTCCAGTTTATAGAGCAGTTGCCATTTTCGGCAACTGCCCTTTTTTCTTTCCTGTTGGCGTGGTATAATCGTGAAAATGGTGTGGGAGGTGGAAAGTGTGGCAATGAAAAGCAACGAGTTTGGCCTTGAAGAGTTTGCGGGCAGTCACGGCAAAAAGCCAAACCAGAAGCTAAAGCCCTATCTGGTGCAGCAATACCTCTTGAAAAATACAGATGAAGACCATTTAGTTGATGCGGCGGATATTATCGCTTTTTTGGAGTACTGCGGGATTACTGCTGAACGCCGATCCATCTACCGCGACATTGAAGACATCAACAAGGTTATGTGGCTCATGGAAAACAAAGCTGACGATGAAGATGGGGTTGACATCTCGGCGGCGGAAAAGGCAATTACTGCTGATAAATACGATTCCGAAAAAATCATTGTGTATGATAGAAGCAAAAAAGGGTTTTATGTGCGGCAGCGTCATTATGACAGCCGTGACATCCGACTTCTGGCAGAGTGCGTCTATTCCGCAAAATTTCTTTCACAGGGACAGGCTGACCGCCTTGCGGATATGGTCTGCGAGTTTGTCAGTAAGTATCAGGCGGAGAAGATCAGACACGATGCTTTTCTGACGGATCGTGTGAAGACCTCCAACCAAGCGGTGCTTAATAACATCAGCACCATCAACGACGCCATGAGCCGCCGCCTGGACGGCGAACCGCACGAACCTGAAAAGATCAGCTTCCATTACCTCAAATATTCCATCAACGATGTGGGGCAGCAAGTGGAACGCCGCCGGGGGCGGAAATACATTGTCAGTCCCTACAAGCTGCTTATCAACGACGGCAACTATTATCTTCTGGCCTTTGACGATGAAAAGAAGGACATGCGAACCTACCGCGTGGATCGTATGAAAGATGTTCGCTTCACTGGCGAGCCAAGAGAGGGCAAGGAGGCTTTTGCGGCAATCGACCTGAAAACCTATACCAAACGGGTTTTCTCGATGTTTGGAGGCAAGCAGGAGCGTGTTGTGATCCGTTTTATCAATCCTCTTCTGGATGCGGTTGTGGATCGTTTCGGCAACGATAAAAGCAGCGTGTGGTATGAAACGCTGGATGATACCCATTTCACCGTTACCACGCAGGTTGAGATCAGCGATCAGTTCTTTGGCTGGGTTTTGGGATTTGGCAAGAAAGCAAAGATTTTGGAGCCTCCTGCCGTTGTGGATCAGTTCGCTGCCTATCTCGATAAAGTCCGGGAGATGTATGGAAGTAGATAAAAAGATGTTAAAAAGAAGCAAGAGACTTGTATGCCTCTTGCTTCTTTTTTGCTATCATCTTCTTATCGTCTGCCTACTGGATTTGATCTGTGCCAACGGAGAACATTCGTCAAAGTTCTTTGCAATGTCGGCATCAAAGATATTGCAGTAGTGCTTTGTCATTTTCAACGTGGAGTGACCCAGCAGCTTTTGGAGCGTAAAGGCGTTTCCACCGCAGTCCATCAGATACTTCCGGGCAAAGGTATGGCGGAATAGGTGCGTTCCCGTCTTCGACACGCCTCTGCTTTGGTTGTAACGGGCGATTCCCTGACGCAAGGCACTTTCTGTAAGCTGTTCGCCGCATTCATTGCAGAAAAGGTAATCCTCCGCCGCTCCGCCGCGTATCTGCTGATACTCCCGCAGGATCGTCACCATCTGGCGGCAAAGGGGGATGACCTGAACCTTCTTATTTTTGTTGTGGCGGGTAATCACTTGATGCTGTTCCAAATCCACGTCACAATTTTTGATGGATCGGACAGTAGCCGCACGACAGCCGGAGTTCAGCAGAAAGTTGATAATGACCCAAGTGCGGTAGACCGAGAAACGGCAGGAGGGGGAAGGTCGCTCCAGCAGTCGAAGAAGGTCTTCGTCTGTGTAGGTTTCCTTGACGGTTTCCTCTGGCTTGAATTTGGGCATCTCCACATCACAATACTTTTCCCGCCTGCACCAGTTCAAAAAAGTGGTCGTGACCCGCACATAGCTGGAAATGGAGTTGGTTGCAAGCCCGGATTCCCGCATGGCAACCACCATTTCATTCATCTTGTGCCGCGAGAGCTTCCCAAGAGGTGTGGTAATGTCAAAGTAGTGGGAAATATCGCGGAGATGGGTGCGGTAGGTCTTCAATGTTTTTTCAGCAAGACCGCGGGCGGCGGAGTCAGTCAGAAAGATGTGAAATGCTTCTTCAAAGGTGATTTCTTTTGCTGTGGAACGTGCTGCGGGCATCTTAATTCTTGCCATGTGAGTGTTCTCCTGATTCTTCAAATTCCAGCAAAAAATCAGGAGGTCACTCGTTTGCGGAAAAATAGAAAAAATCCTTGGAAACGCTTGGTTTCCAAGGATTTGGTGGAGACTACTGGACTCGAACCAGTGACCTCCTGCGTGTGAAGATACGTCAGGTGTGGAAAGAACGGGATATCCCGTCCTTTCCGCACCTTTTGGCTTAAAATCATTTGCTGTCCGTTCCGTTGTTTCCGTTACCTACTGCCTGCTCCAATTCTGGTATGGGTCACGGTTTGGGTCAAAGCGGAAATCAGGCGTTATTTTCGAGAATGACCTGGCAGTACCGTTTCAAATCCGGAATATCGCTTGTGATGATCTCCCAAGTGGTTTCGGGATCAACAGAACCGTAGCTGTGAGCTACGATATTCCGCATAGCCTTGATCTGCCGCCAGGGCACCGCAGGATGCTGTTCCCGGAAATCATCAGTCAGTTTCCCGACCAGTTCCCCGATTTGCAGGATGCAAAGCGCCGCTGCATTCCGGTAGATCGGATCAGATTCAAACAGCGCATAGTCATCTCCAAAACGCTCCACAGTCTGCTGAATCTGGTCACAGTAGGAAATAATATGCTCCAGAATGCTGACGTTGCGGTCAAGAGGCTTCATACAGCAGCACCTCATCATTCTGAATTGCGGACAGGAACTTGGGGTCCAGCCCTCCGGTGGGGATCAGGTCCACAGAAGTTCCCAAGGCATCCTCCAGATCGCATAGCAATCCCGCCAGTTCCAGTCCGCGGATTGAACCCTTGTCAATACGGAGGTCGATGTCGCTGCCCTCGGTCATATCCCCGCGGGCATAAGAGCCAAACAGGTATACTCTTTCGGCGCCGTATTCTTTTGCCAGTCTTGCAACGGTGGCCTGAATCTCTGCAATCGTGTGCGCCATCTTTTGGAACGCCTCCTTCCAGTGGAATGCTTTTTCTATGCATAGTATAGCAGAAATACGTCCTTTTTACAACGTTTGTTTTGCGGATACAGGCCAGATGTCTTACGCCTCCGCCTCCCGGAGCCGTTCCACGATGGTAAGACGGGACACGAAACGGTACACCGCCAAGGGGACCAGCCAGCCCAGCAGGGCGAACACTGGCGCCAGCAGCGCTATGGGCGTCACAGTAAAATGGTAGTCGAAGAACCAGAACATATTCCCAAGCACCGAGCCTGTCAGTGGTCCCATGGCTGCCGCCAGGGCTAAGGACAGGGCCACGGCTCCCAAAGCGTACAACAGCCCCTCATATACCAGCATCCTTTTCAGCTGCTCGCCAGTCATGCCGATGGACTGGAGCACCGCGAACTCCCGGCGGCGGGTCAGGATACCCGTCAGAATGGCGTTAAAGAAGTTCAGAATGCCAACCAGGCCCACAATGAAGCTCAAGGCCCCGCCCAGCAGCAGGAACATGGAGCGGAAGCTCTCAAACTCCGCCGCGTAGGTGGCACGGCTTTCATAGTCATACTGGGGATTCTGATTGCCTGTGTAATCTCCCAGGAACGATTCCATGGCCTCGTTTCCCGCCTCGTCCTCCATGTCAAAGGTATAGAGCATGACGGAGTTCGTGCCGGTGTCCCGGATGAAGGTCCGGCCATTCAGGACGAACTGATCGCTACCATAGTAGCGGTAACCCAGAGCATGGGGCACATCCACCAGGGCCGCCACCTCATAGTCAACATCCCGGTATTTGACCGCACGGGTACGGTAGGGCTGGTTCTCCGGGATGCTGCCCTCATAGATCTCGCCGGTGTCCGGGTTGTAATACTCGAATTCCTCCACGTACCGCAGCGTGACCGTGTCGCCCAGCTGTGCCCAGTGGGAATCCGATCCCGCGTTGCCGTAGTCATCGGTGGAATAAACGGCGGCCATGTAGTTTCCTCCCGGCTCATAGAGCTTGGACAAATCGCCTTCCAGCACAGTCAGCTTATCCAGTATAAACGGTTCCATGCCGTAGAGCTGGGCGTGATCCGCCAGAAGACCGTCTTCGCGCCTCTCGGCCCGCTCAACCAACAGGTTCAAGTTCTCCTGGTCGTTCCACCGTCCATAGTGAGCCCGGTACCAATCCTCGGTGACGAATTCCTGGACAGGGGTGATGCGGCCATAGACCCGGCCGCCCGCCGCCACGCCACCCTGGGCCGTCACAGCGTCGATGGCCTCCTCCGGCAGAGCCTTATCCGCACCCCAGAGGGTACTCACCTGGAAATACCCGGCGTCTGCCAGGATGAAGTCCGATACCATTTGGTTGGAGAGATACTTCTCCATACTGAAGCCATTGGTGAAGGTGACGGTCAGATTCAGCAGCACCACCGCCAGGGAGAGGGACAGCACTGTCACCACCGTCTTGCTGCGGCTGCGGCCCAGGTTGGCCTTTGCCATGGCGAGCAGGGACACGCCGCCAGACTTCTTCACCTTCTTTTTCAGCGTCCCGCCCTCGGTGTACCGCACCGCCTCAATGGGACTGACCTTCGCCGCCAGACGACCCGGCCGGGAGCAGGACAGCAGCACCGTCAGCAGAGAAAACAGCGCGGAGATCACGAAAATGACCGGGCTGGCAGACACCATGTTGTGGATGCCGTTGAGTCGGGCAATGATGACCGGCGTCAGCCGGGAGCCGATGAACCACCCAATCAGCAGGCCAAGAGGAATGCCCACCAGAGAGAGGAGCAGCGCCTGCTGGCGGATGATGTGCTTGAGCTGCCGTCCGGTGGTGCCGATGGTTTTCAGCAATCCATAGAAGCGGATATCGTTGGTGACGGAGATCTGGAACACATTGTAGATAATGAGATAGCCGGTGAAGATGATGAGCAGCAGCATGGCGGCGATGCCCAGCACCATGCCGGGGTCCAGACTGTCCGCCAGCTGGGAGCCGGTGTAGCCCCAGTTGACGCCGGTGGCGATGTAGTTGTCCCCGTCGGCGCGGCTCTCCGACTGATAGCCGTGTCTGGCAAGCACTTGTTCCATGTCCCGCTCGATGTGCAGGGCGTTTTGGAACATCACATCCAGATTCCAGCTTCCGGTCATGCCGTCATCGCTGTTGGCCGGGTCCACGCCCACCTCGTTCAGGATGGCATCCACCCGGCTTTCCGGAATGAGGATGTGGTTGGCGACAATGACCGGGTCGTATTCCCACCAGCCGCAAAGGGTAAAGGTCTGGGTGGTTTCGTGGCCGTCCACCTGAAAAGTGGCGGTAAACTGGTTGCCAATTTTCGGTTCTACCCCCAGCAGCTCCAGCACGTGGAGGTCTGTGGCGGCCTCATCAGTGCCCTCAGCGGGCAGGCGGCCCTGGATGGGATCACAGAACATCCAGTGGGCTTGATTGGCGTCGGAATAACCGATCTCCACATGGGATTTGTTGAAGGGTGCCTCGGTGGGCATTCCTATGAACCGCCGCAGGCCCCACTCGCGGATCAAGGGATCTTCCCGTAGCTCCTCAAACTGCGCCTCCGTCAGATATTTGAAACCGCCGTGGCTCCAACCGCCGCACTGGCGGAAGTTGTTCTGCTGGAAGCCGTCGTTGATGGACATGGCGATGGTAAACAGGGATGTGAACAACACCGTGGTCAGGGCAATGGCCAGGATGGCAATGGTGTTCCGGGCCCTGACAGCTCTCATGGACTTTCGGCCCAGGTTCCGGATGCACTTGCCGTTGGAAACTCGAATCATGGCGCTCACCCCCTGCTGACAATCCGCCCATCCTCGATGCGGATGATGCGGTCCGCCATCTGGGCGATCTCCTCGTTGTGGGTGATCATGACGATGGTCTGGCTGAACTTCTCACTGGTGACCTTCAGCAGGCTCATGACATCCTGACTGGTGCGGCTGTCCAGGTTGCCGGTGGGTTCGTCCGCCAGAATGATAGCGGGCTTGGCCGCCAGCGCCCGGGCGATGGCCACTCGCTGCTGCTGACCGCCGGAGAGGTTGTTGGGGAGATTCTGGAGTTTGCTTTGCAGGCCCAGGGTCTCCACGATGCTGTCCACATAGGCGGGATCGGGTTTTCCACCGTCCAGCTGGATGGGCAGAACGATGTTCTCATACACATTCAGCACCGGCACCAGATTGTAGTTCTGGAACACAAAGCCGATCTTGCGGCGGCGGAAGATGGTGAGCGCCTCGTCCTTCAGGGAGAAGATATCCTTTCCGTCTACGGTGACGGTGCCGCCGGTGGGGCGGTCCAGCCCACCCAGCATGTGCAGCAGGGTGGATTTGCCGGAGCCGGAGGTGCCCACCACGGCCACGAATTCTCCCTCCTCCACCGTTAGGTCCACGCCGTCCAGAGCCCGGACCTCTGTATCACCGGAGCCGTAAATTTTTCGCAGGTCCTTTGTTTCCAAAATCGTCATAGAGATTGCCTCCAAAAGAAAAGTCTGTATTGCCTTTCGACGATACAGACTTTAGCATAAGAATCTTTCCACATTCTTTCTGAAATCTAACAGTTTTGAAAGATTTCAGCTTCTTGGCAGATACAACGAGAACTTCGCACCCTTCCCCGGCTTGGAAAACACCTTGATGTAGCCGCCCTGACCCTCGGCGATCTGCCGGGCCAGATACAATCCGATGCCCACTCCCTGGGCCTGATGATTGGCGGGAGAGCGGTAGAACCGCTGGAATACCTTGGCCTGTTCCTCCTCAGGGATGCCCGGGCCGGTATCGGAGACATCGATGCGGCAGAACAGCTCGTAGCAGTGAGTCTGTACCGTGACAGTGCCGCCGGCGGGGGTGTATTTGACAGCGTTGTCCAGCAGGTTGCACACCGCCTCCGCTGTCCACTTGGAGTCAAAGACGCCGTCACCCTCTGACGATGCCAGCGTCAGGGTGATCTTTTTCTCGGCGGCCTTTGGCGCAAACTGGGCCACAGCCTCCTCCAGCATGGGAGCGAGGCTTGCGGGCTGGGGATGCAGGGCCAGTACGCCACTCTCCAGCCGGGAGGTCTTTACCAGCGCCTCAATAAGGGATTGGAGCTTGACCGCCTGCCCCTCCAGCGCCATGACGCAGGCCCGGTTCTCTTCGGGCAATGGCTGCTCCGAGAGAAGCTGGGCGTACAGCAGCACATTGGACAGGGGCGTTTTCGTCTGGTGGGAGACGTCCGCAATCAGGGTCTTGATCTTGTCCTTCTCCGCCTGCAGGTTCCGGGCGGAGACGGTGGAGGATGCCAGATACCGGGCCAACTTGGACTCCACGGCGGACAGCAGGCTCTCGTCGTAGTCCTCTTCGGTGAAGCCCCGGGTAATGGCCTTCTCCAGCATAGTATCCAACCGCTTCAAAAGCCGCCGTGTCCGCCAGCGGTCCCAGATCACCACGACGGCCGCCGCCAGAACCGCGGCGGCAATCACAATATATCCAATGGCCGTCATGTCACTTCACCGCCCAGGTGTAGCCGATACCGTACACCGTTTTCAGATACCGGGGCTTGGAGGGAACGTCCTCCAGCTTGTCCCGCAGTCGCTTGACGGTGACGGAGAGGGCGTTCTCGTCCACATATTCGGCCCCATCCGTCCAGATGCGGTCTACCAGAGCCGCCCGGGTCAGGGTCTGGCCCCGGTTCTCCACCAGCACCCGCAGGAGCTTCTGCTCTGTCTTGCTCAATTCGATGGACTGGCCGTTCCTGCGGAACTCCATCCGATCAAAATCGAAGGAGAAGCCGTCTATTTCCAGTATGGCGGATGGGGCTGCTGTACTTCGACGCAGCTGCGCATTTACCCGCGCCCGCAGTACTGCCAGAGAGAAAGGCTTGGTGATGAAGTCGTCGGCACCGGATTCCAGGCCGTTCACGATGTCCGTCTCCATGTCGTTGGCGGTCAGCAAAATCACGGGGACGGTACTGCTCTGCCGAACTTCCCGCAGCAGCTCCAACCCACTGCCATCGGGCAGGTTGATGTCCAGGATCAGCAGGTCAAAGGTGCTCTGTTCCAACGCCCGACTCCCCTCCGATAAGGTGCGGCACAAGGTGATTTCCGTCTCGCCGCTTTTCAGGGCCAAACGAATCCCTTCACCCAGCGCGGTATCATCCTCCAGCAACAGCAACTTCCGCATCACGCCACCTCCTCTTTCCTGACAGTATAGCATAGCCGTTGAAAGAAGCAACCGAAACCTCGCGTTGTGAATACAGAGCGGTTGGATTTCTACAAACAGCAGATAAACACAGTTTACCGGCATAAGCCCATATTCACTTCAACGGTAGCTATCCGACCAGGATAAGCGCCAGTGTTGACAAGGAAAAGAAATGGGATATCGCAAAGCCCCAACTCAAAATTTGCGATGCAGTAGACAAAGAGGAGGCCATGGATATAGGGGGACGCATCAAGTAACAATCCTCGCCCTGTTTGACACTGTGAGCCGTTGTGTGCCCTCAGTGGGGGATGAGTGGCATCCGTACACCTTCAAGCCACTTCCGGTGAGGCGTGGGCGGTTTGTGGGAGAAGTCCTGCTGCTGGTAAAATACCCCGGAGCCATCATTCCGCCCACAATAGATGGAGTACCTTCTCTTCACCAGATAGTGGGGAATATATCAACAAGACGAATGATAACAAGGGAAAGGCGGATTACCGGGCAGCTCTCGCGAAAATACAAAAAGGT
Source organism: uncultured Clostridia bacterium (assembly GCA_945862785.1). Lineage (GTDB taxonomy): Bacteria > Bacillota > Clostridia > Oscillospirales > Oscillospiraceae > Oscillibacter. Next base: position 11,195 of record CAMAZB010000059.1, read on the forward strand.
AAAAAATTACGTCCCGGTTTAATCTGTGAACTGTTGTGTGCGACTTTGCCGGGAGAATCGGGAACAGACACCGGCCAGGGCTGTGAGAGCGGATTTGGGCCGGTTTCCAACGACCCGCGGGGGACGAAAGGAGCAGCAGGATAAAGAACAGGCGTCATGCATGACGCTCTGTTCGGTCACTTCTGCCCGCAGTGCGGGCAGTTACGGGGGTTTTCGGGG
>CAMAZB010000060.1 GCA_945862785.1 uncultured Clostridia bacterium
TCCGTGAGCAAGGTTTTTACCACGGGGTGTCCAACTTGTTATTGCAATTTGCGTTTAAAATAATCTCGCGTAATTTCACAATATTCCCTCCTTTGCCTATTTTTGTATATGTCCTTATACTATTATAGTTAAATTATACCATATTTGAGAGTTTAATCAACATAGTTTTAGCACTTTCGACAATCCTCGGCGCATATTTGACAGTACTGTGTTGCATTTTATAATAGGCTCATCATATCTAAGGAGATGAGGCTATGCCAATAAAATACCCAACTGAGTTCAAAGTCAAAGCGATCCGGCGCTATGAAAAAGGCGAATCCATTAAGGAACTCTGCAAAGAATTGAACATATCTCAGAGTACCCTCTATCATTGGAGAAAGCAGTATTGCTCCATTCAAACAGATACCCGCACTTATACTCCAGCAGAATTTGATGCTATTTCAAGGCGGCTTCGAAAAGTAGAACATGAGCTGGAAGTCATCCGTTTATCAGGTTATATTACCCGTATCCCTTTGCAGGATAAGCTGGCAACTTTGGAACACCTACATAATGAAATGGCAGATCTATACAGTGTCCATGAACTATGCGAAGCGCTGGATGTATCCCGTGGCACATTTTATAACCACATTTTCCGCCGGGTAAACCGCAGCCAGTATGAAGAGGAAAAAGCTCAGCTTATGCTGAAAATCAAACAAATATTTGATGACAGTGAGCAGCGATATGGTGCCGATAAGATTCGCTCGGTTTTAGTGAAGACTGGTATGCACGTCAGTACAAAACGCGTTTCAGCCATTATGCATGAACTCGGCTTATACAGCATCCGCACAGATGCAAAAAAGCTATACAAAGCTCAACCGCAACGCAAAAAACAAAACCTGCTAAACCGTGAATTCAATGCTGATCATCCAAATCAAATCTGGGTAAGCGATATTACTTATTTCAGAATTAAAGATTCTTGGATGTACCTTTGCGCAATCATTGACCTGTTTTCTCGTAGAGTGGTTGGGTATCGCATATCCCGTACTGCCAGTACACGGCTTGTGACAACAACTTTTCGGGACGCTTATGCCGAACGCGGAAATCCAAAAAATCTGACTTTTCATAGTGACAGAGGTGGACAGTACATTTCTGATGCACTTTCCAAACTGCTGCAACAGTTTGGGGTTAAACAATCCTTTTCCGCAACCGCCCGTCCTCATGACAATGCTGTTGCAGAAGCGTTTTTCGCAACATTTAAGAAGGAAGAAGCCTATCGGAGGGAATATACATCTGAAAAGCACTTCCGGAAAAGTGTAAATGAGTACATTCGCTTTTACAATGAAGTCCGGCCACATCAAACCCTAAAATATAAGACACCACGAGGGTTTGAGGCTGCATACGATGGCGGTTATATCGAAAAGTCGTGTTCAAATAGCGGATCTGAATAGAGAAAAGTTCTTTGCGATTTTAGCATTTCACGAAAACCCCGTGGAAATATAGAAAACGGAAAACCCTGATAAATCAAGGTTTTCCGTATAAGAAACCACCCGTGTTTCGATAAAAAAGTTCGAAACATGGGTGGCGTTCATATGGTGCCGGTGGTGGGACTCGAACCCACACGATGTCGCCATCGGCGGATTTTGAATCCGCTACGTCTACCAATTCCATCACACCGGCATCTTACGGTTTTTCATTATACAGGAAGCCGACACAAAATTCAAGAGGGACTTTCTGCTGTTTAAAACCTTTCAAAGAAAATGAACAGACCGTAAAATACCGGGGAAAATCGGAAGAAAGACTACCCAAGCTGAGGGAAACGTGCTATCATGTATTCGTTGAATTATGCATATCCGCGGAAGGGAGGAGCAGGCAGTGAGAGGACTGATACGAAGGTTGATACCGATGCTGGCTGTTATACTGATGACGCTGGCGCTGTCCGGCTGCGGCGAACTGCCCAGGCTGTCCGCCAGCCCTCAGGACCTGTATGCCCTGCCCGCCCTGCCGGTCAAATACACGGAACTGAACAACCGCATTAATGAAATATTGAGCGGCGGCGCGGAGTATGCCGCGCCTACCTCCGGTACGAATATCCAATCTGTGCAGCTGGTGGATCTGGATGGCGATGGCCGGGAGGAGGCCTTGGCGTTTTTCCGTAATTCGGCGGATGAAAAGCCTTTGAAGATTTATATTTTTACCGCCAAAGGTGACACCTATGAGCAGACGGATCTGATCGAGGGAAGCGGAACTGCCATTTACAGCATCAATTATACGGATTTGGACGGGGATGGCCGCAAGGAACTGGCCGTGGGCTGGAAGGCTGCCGCAGAGCAGGTGCTGGAGGTTTATTCCCTGCGGACCGGCGGCACGAAAATGCTGCTTCGCACCAATTACGTCCGCTATACCATACGGGATCTGAACCAGGACCAGCGGAAGGAGCTGGTGGTCTTGCGTGCGGACGAAGCGGGCGGCATCGCGGATTATTATAACTGGCAAGGGGACGGCGGGCTGGCGAACCACTCTTCCGCCCGGTTGTCCGTCACCATGGCGGAGCTGAACCAGCAGGGCCGGGTAACCAATGGGATCTTGCGGGATGGAGTACCCGCCGTATTTGTCACCGGTGTCACGGAACTTTCGGGAGCCGTGACAGACATACTGGCGCTGCGTAACGGGGAACTGTGCAACATTGTGATCTCGGAACAGACCGGTGTATCGAAGCTGGTCTACCCCTTCTGCGCGCTGTACCCTTCGGATATCAACGGCGACGGCCTGACAGAGGTGCCCTGCCCGGCTCACCTGCCTGCGCTGACAGATGATGAAACGGCCTTGCAGCGGATCGACTGGACCGCTTATGACGAAAAGGGGGAAGGCGCGGTATCCCTGCGGACATATCACTGCGTGGAGGACGGATGGTATCTTCAACTTCCGGAAACGTGGACGGACCGCATCTATATCAGCCGCTCTCTGTCCCAGGACGAGTCTGGGGCCACCTTTTATATCCGAAAGACCGGGGAGCCTCCGGCGCCTTTCCTGCGGATCACCGCCGTTACCGGTGCCAGCCGGGAGATCAAGGCCGTCCGGGGCAGCCGGTTCCTGCTGAGCCGCCAGCCCAAGACGCTGTACACCGCGGAGCTGCTGGAGGGAAACGATACCTGGGAGTACGGCCTGACGGCGGATGAGGTGCGGGCTGCGTTCAGCCTGATCCAGACAGAGTGGATCCCCGGAGACAATTAACGGCATGGGAAGGAGCAGACCATGAAAAAAGTATTGGTTTTGGAGGATGAATCCAGCATCCGCAGTTTTATCGTCATCAATCTGCGCCGGGCCGGATACGACGTCATCGAGGCGGAATCCGGCGAAGAGGCGCTGGAAAAATTGAAGGAGAACCCGGATACGAAGGTGGCCCTGCTGGACATCATGCTGCCGGGGATCGACGGCTTTGAGGTCTGCCGCCGCATCCGGGCCACTAACACCCGCATCGGCATCATCATGCTTACCGCCCGCTCTCAGGAGATGGATAAGGTGACGGGGCTGATGACCGGCGCCGACGACTATGTGACCAAACCCTTCTCCCCGGCGGAGCTGACTGCCCGGGTAGACGCGCTGTTCCGCCGTACCGGCGGCGAGGAGCCGGCCCAGTCCGGGGAGATCTGGCAGGCGCCGTTCCTGCTGAACACCCGGAACCGGACTCTGGAGAAGAACGGCCAGCGTATCAAGCTGACCCAGGTGGAATATACCATCATGCGGGTGTTTATGGAAAACCCGGGAAAGGCGCTGTCCCGGGAGGAGATCCTGGACCGGGTATGGGGTCGGGATTATTTCGGCGAGCTGAAGATCGTGGATGTAAATGTCCGCCGCCTTCGGCTGAAAATCGAAGACAATGTGCAGAATCCCACATACATTACAACGGTGTGGGGCTACGGCTATAAATGGGGACTGTAAAACGGCTCGATGCCTGGGAAAAGGCATACCGGACTGTTTGGTGGCGGGAGAGATTTCTGCTTTGGTGAAGACTGGAGCGGAGCTGAGAAATATTTTCTGCGGAAGGGAATGCCTGATGCCGGGAGAGGAGGGAGCGCAGTGGCAGAAGAGAAAAAATTTAGATGGGGAGCTATCCGCCTGCGCGGCCTGCGGCAGCGGTGGATCATCAACACGGTCATGCCGGTTTTTATCCTGATCGTGCTGATCGTGGTGCTGTTTTCTGCCGGTGTGTCCAGCTACTATTACGGCACCATGCAGAAGGGCCTGGAGACCCGTGCCCAGGCCATCGCCAACTCCTTCAATGAATATTTTATGGACAGCGGCTACATCAGCTTTTATCCCAAGGCCGTGCAGGCCGCGGACTCCTTTGAGGACAAGGACCGCATCGAATTGCAGTTCATCAGCAGCAGCGGCCGCATCCAGGTATCCACCTCCGGCCTGACCGCGGGCACATCCCCCGGCACCGGAGACATCACCCAGGCCATTGAGACGGCGGAGATGACGCCCTTCCGGGGATGGGACCCGGAGACGGGGGAGAACATTATGGCGGTGTCCCATCCGTTGGTGTTCCACGGCAACGTGGTGGGCGTCATGCGGCTGGTGACCTCCCTGAGGGCGGCGAACCGACAGGTGATGCTGGCGGTGCTGGCCATCTGCCTCATCGCACTGCTGTGCATGGTCCTGATCGTTATTTCCAACCTGCTGTTTATCAACAACGTAGTGGAGCCGGTGGCGGTGGTGTCCGAGGCGGCCAAGCGCATTGCCGCCGGCAGCTACGGCTTCCAGATCGAGCAGAAATATACTGACGAACTGGGCGAACTGGTGGACAACATCAACGACATGTCCCGGCAGATTGGCCAGAACGAGAAAATGAAAAGCGAGTTCATCTCCTCCGTATCCCACGAGCTGCGAACGCCGCTGACCGCCATCAACGGCTGGGGTGAGACCATTCTGGAGGACCCCACCGGCGATCCGGTGCAGATGCGCCGGGGCATCCGCATTATCCTCAATGAGGCCCGGCGGCTCTCCACCATGGTGGAGGAGCTGCTGGAATTTTCCAAAATGGAGGATGGCCGCTTTACCCTCCGCATCGAGGAGACAGACCTGCAGGCGGAGTTTGAGGACGCCATTTTCACCTACCGGGAGCTGTTCCGGCAGGAGGGGATCGAGCTGCGGTATGAGGCGGGGGATGAGGACTTGCCGCCTATCCCCGGCGATCCGGAGCGGCTGAAGCAGGTGTTCTGCAACGTATTGGACAATGCCGCCAAGCACGGCGGCGCGGGAAAGCGTATCGACGCTTCCATCGTCAGAGAGGGCGGCGAGCAGGTGGTGCGGGTACGGGATTACGGTCCCGGCGTGCCGGAAGAAGAACTGCCCTATGTGAAGCAGAAGTTCTACAAGGGCTCCTCCAAGGCCCGGGGCAGCGGCATCGGCCTGGCGGTGTGCGACGAGATCGTGAAACTCCACGGCGGTACTTTTGAGATCGGCAACGCCGAGGGCGGCGGTGCCGTGGTGACCATCCGGTTGCCGTCCAGTGAATAAAGTGGAACAAATGTTTGATTTTTGAAAAACGTTGTGATATAATCTGAAATCAAGAAAGGAAATTCCATGGCAGAGAATAAATCCTGTGCCTTTCGCACCAGCATCGGCGGACAGGCACTGATTGAAGGCATTATGATGCGCGGCCCGGAAAAGCAGGCCATCGTGGTCCGTGACCAGGAGGGAAACCTGGTGGAGAAGGTCGAGGATCTGAAATTCATCAAGGACCGCTATCCCATTCTGGGCGTGCCCCTCATCCGCGGCACCGTCAATTTCCTGGCGGCGATGGTCAACGGCGTGAAGGCCCTGATGTACTCCGCGGATTTCTACCCGGAGGAGGAAGCGGCCCAGCCCTCCAAATTCGAGCTATGGTTGGAAAAGCACCTGCCCAGCAAAAAGCTGGAGAGTGCGGTGGTGACCCTGGCGGTGATGTTGGGCGTGGGTCTGAGCGTGTTCCTGTTTATGATTTTACCCACCTTCCTCACTGGCGGTATCCTCCACTTTTTTCCCGGTTTTCCCCTGTGGGGCCGGAACCTGGTGGAGGGCGTCCTGAAAATCGCCATCTTCCTGCTGTACCTGATCGTCTGCTCCAAACAAAAGGACATCTACCGGGTGTTCCAATACCACGGCGCGGAGCACAAGACCATCTTCTGCTACGAGGCGGGCCTGCCCCTGACGGTGGAGAACGTCCGGGTTCAGCCCCGGCACCATCCCCGGTGCGGCACCAGCTTTTTGTTCGTGGTCATTTTCGTGTCCATTCTGTTCTCCAGCGTGGTGTTCGGCATCTGGCCCATGACCAACGTGTGGCTGCGGAGCCTGGTGCATCTGCTGCTGCTGCCCCTGGTGGTGGGCGTGACTTACGAGTTCAACCGCTGGGTGGGCCGCCATGTGCAGGACAGCGGATTGGCGAAGGTCCTGACGGCTCCCGGCATGTGGATGCAGAACTTCACCACCAACGAGCCGGATGACAGCATGATCGAGGTAGCCATCCGGTCCCTCGAATTGGTACTGCCCAGCGAAAAGGGCAAAGATGTATGGTGAGTGCCAAATTTTTTTAAAAATCGACAACGAGGCGTATTATGGCTATCACATATAACAATTTGTATTTGGATATTCGCCAGCAACTCCGTAAGGCGGGCATCGAGGCCGCCACGCTGGAGGCCCGGGAGCTGGTGTGCTTTGGCACCGGAAAGAGCCGGGAGGACCTGGCCCGGGACGGCGGGCTGTACGCCTCCCCGGAGCTGGAGAGCCAGGTGCGGAGCCTGGTGGACCGCCATCTGGCGGGCGAGCCGGTGGCTTACCTCATCGGCGAATGGGAGTTTTACGGCCTGCCCCTGGATATCTCCCGGGATGTGCTGATCCCCCGGCCGGACACGGAGGTCCTGGCAGGACAGGCCATCGAGTACATCCAGACATTGGGAGAGTGCCGGGTACTGGACCTGTGCGCCGGAAGCGGCTGCATCGGCCTGGCTGTGGCTTCCCAGGCGCCCCAGGCAAGAGTGGTGCTGGGCGAGTATTCGGATGCGGCATTGAAAATCTGCCGCCAGAATATCCGCCGCAATGGACTGACGGGCCGGGTGGTGCCCATGCAGGCGGATGCCCGGGAAAAGCCGGAACGGGCCCTGGGGGAATTTCAGTGCATTGTCTCCAATCCGCCCTATATCCCCCGGGCGGATTTGGAAACCCTGGACGCCTCCGTGAAGGATTACGAGCCCCATCTGGCGCTGGACGGCGGCGAGGACGGCCTGGATTTCTACCAAACCATCTCCGGAAAGTGGAAGGAGGCCCTGGCCCCCGGCGGGCGGCTGTATTTTGAGGTCGGTATCGGCCAGGCGGACACTGTTCTGCGTATCATGCGGGCTCAGGGCTTCGGTGATATCCAGATCGTCAAGGACCTTCACGATATCCCCCGGGTGGTGTTCGGCACGCTCTGCACGGAAATCTGAAAAAATTAAAACTGTAATTTTACATATCAATTCAGGAGGACGAGATTATGGCAAGAGATAAAGCACCCATGCCTGCCGCGGCCCCGGCCGACGATAAGAAGCGGGCTATTGACACCGCCATGGCCCAGATCGAGAAGATGTACGGCAAGGGCTCCATCATGCGCCTGGGCGACCAGACGAATCTGGCCGTGGACTACATCCCCACCGGCTCCCTGGCCCTGGATGTGGCGCTGGGCATCGGCGGCCTGCCCAAGGGCCGTATCATCGAGATTTACGGGCCGGAGTCCTCCGGTAAGACCACTCTGGCTCTCCATGTGGTGGCTGAGGCACAGAAACGGGGCGGCGAGGTGGCCTTTGTAGATGCCGAGCACGCCCTGGATCCCACCTATGCCCGGGCTCTGGGCGTGAAGGTGGAGGATATGCTGATCTCCCAGCCGGATACCGGCGAGCAGGCCCTGGAGATCACCGAGGCACTGGTCCGCTCCGGCGCCATCGACGTCATCGTGGTGGACTCCGTTGCCGCCCTGGTGCCCCGTGCCGAGATCGAGGGAGAAATGGGCGACAGCTATGTGGGCCTCCATGCCCGGCTGATGAGCCAGGCCCTGCGGAAGCTCACCGGCGCCATCGGCAAGACCAATACCATCGTTATCTTTATCAACCAGCTCCGTGAGAAGGTGGGCGTCATGTACGGCAACCCGGAGGTCACCACCGGCGGCCGCGCCCTGAAGTTCTATTCCTCCGTCCGGATCGACGTGCGCCGCATCGAAGCCCTGAAAAACGGCAGCGAGGTGGTGGGCAGCCGTACCCGTGCCAAGGTGGTCAAGAACAAGGTGGCTCCCCCCTTCCGGGAGGCGGAGTTCGACATCATGTACGGCGAGGGCATCGCCCACGAGGGTGAGCTCATTGACCTGGGCGTGAAGCTGGACCTGGTGCAGAAGGCTGGTTCCTGGTTCTCCATGGGCGAGACCCGTATCGGCCAGGGCCGGGACGCTGCCAAAAAATACCTCCAGGACAACCCGGAGGTGGCGGAGAAACTGGAGGCCGATATTCGGGCCAACTTTGACAAGCTCATGAGCAACCAGTCCCGCATTGCAGCCGCCAAGGCGGCGGGCAAGACCGCCGGTAAGGCTGTGGATGTCAGCGCCGACGACTTCAAGGATGAGGATTGAGCGGGTAGAGGCGTCCAAGCATAAACGGGGCCGGGTGCTGGTGTTTCTGGAGGACGGCGTCTGCCTGAAGATTACGGAGCAGGAACTGCTGGACTTCGGCCTCCGCGCCGGGGATGAGTTGGACACCAAAACCCTGGACCGCCTGAAAGAAGCGGCTGGCGTCTCCAACGTGAAAGCAACAGCGGCGGATCTCATCGGCAAGCGGGCCATGAGCCGTGCTTCGCTGGAAAAGAAGCTGAAAGAAAAGGGGGCCAGCGAGGCCGACGCCCGATACGCCGCCGAGTGGCTGGAAGCCATCGGCGCCATCAACGACGCCGACTACGCCGAAGCGCTGGTACGCCACTACGGCGAAATGGGCTACGGCCCGGCCCGTGTCCGGGACAAACTCTACGAAAAGGGTGTACCCCGGGAGCTGTGGGACGACGCCCTGGACCAGCTTCCCGACAACGGCGAACAGATCGACCGCTTCCTGGAAGGAAAACTCCGGGGCCGGACGCCGGACGAGAAGGAGAAAAAGCGCCTGACGGACGCTTTGCTCCGCCGGGGCTACTCCTGGGGCGACGTGAAAGCGGCGTGGAGCCGTCAGGGGTCTGAGACCTGGGAGGATTGAGCGCCTTATTGAAATATCAATGTATCGGAGGATACAAACTTGAGTTATAACGTATCATTTATTTCCCTGGGCTGCGCCAAGAACCAGGTGAACTGCGAGCAGATGATGGCCACCTGCCAGGCTGCCGGCTACAACATCCAGGCGGCCCCCGAGGGCTGCGACGTGGTAGTGGTCAACACCTGCGGCTTCCTGGCCTCCGCCTGTGAGGAGGCCATCGACAACATTCTGGAGATGGCCGAGCTGAAAAAGGCAGGCCAGGTGAAAAAAATTCTGGTCACCGGCTGTATGGCCCAGCGGTACAAGGAAGATGTTTTAAAAGAACTGCCGGAGGTGGACGGCATCCTGGGTACCGGCAGCTACGACGACATTGCGGGAGCCATCGCCGAGGTCATGGAGAAGGGCCTGCGGCCCTGCCACATCGGCAACATCCACACCGCCAACCAGAGTGGCGAGCGCATTTTGTCCACGCCGCCCTGGTACGCCTATCTCCGCATCGCCGAGGGCTGCGACAACCACTGCGCCTACTGCGTGATCCCCTCCCTGCGGGGCAAGTACCGCAGCCGCCCCATGGGCGAGCTGCTGGACGAGGCCGCCGAGCTGGCCTCCGCTGGGGTGAAGGAGCTGTTGGTCATTGCCCAGGACATCACCCGCTATGGCACGGACCTGAACGGCGAGCACCAGCTGGCGAAGCTCCTGCGGGAGCTGTGCAAGCTGGATTTCCACTGGATCCGGCTGCACTACCTGTATCCCGACGAGATCACCGATGAGCTGATCGATACCATCGCGGCGGAGCCTAAGATCCTGCCTTATCTGGATATCCCCATCCAGCACTGCAACGATACGATTTTGAAGGCCATGAACCGCAGGGATACCAAGGCATCCCTGACGGAGATGTTCAGGAAACTGCGATCCCGCATCCCCGGTCTGGTGCTGCGGACCAGCCTCATCACCGGCCTGCCCTACGAGGACGAGGCGGCCTTCGAGGAATTGTGCGAATTTCTGCGGGAGGTCCGCATCGAGCGGGCCGGCGTGTTCCCCTTCTCTCCGGAGGAGGGCACTCGCGCCGCCTTGATGGAGCATGTGGACACCGAGGAGGCTAAGCGTCGAGCCGAGCTGGCGGTGGACGTCCAGTCCGATATCATCGACGATTACAACGAGTCGGTGCTGGGTACGGAGCGGGAGGTTCTGTGCGAAGGCTTCGACGGCCAGGCCCAGATGTTCTTTGGCCGCAGCTACGCCGAGTCCCCGGACATCGACGGCCGCATCTACTTCACCGCCGATGGAGAAGTGTCACCTGGTACCTTTGTGAACGTTCGCCTAACTGGTACCATGGACGGCGAACTGGTCGGCGAGATGGCTTGAGGAGGGAAAATTATGAATCTGCCTAATAAATTGACGCTTCTGCGGATCATTCTGATCCCTGCGTTTATGGTGGTGTTGTACTGGGGCTTCCCCGGCGCCACCTGGGTGGCCCTGGCCATCTTTATCATCGCCAGTCTGACAGATATGCTGGACGGCAAGATCGCACGGAAGTATAACCTGGTGACGGATTTCGGCAAATTCGCCGACCCTCTGGCGGACAAGATGCTGGTGACGGCGGCCATGCTGTGGTTCGTGGAGAACGGCCAGATGGCGGCATGGATGCTGCTGATCGTCATCTGCCGGGAGTTTGCCGTCAGCGGCCTGCGGATGATCGCCAGCGACAAGGGACGGGTCATCGCCGCCGGCTGGTCCGGCAAGGTCAAGACCGCCTCTACCATGGTGTGCATCGTGCTGATGTTCCTGCCCATCCCGACTGTTCTGAATACCGTCTGCGTCTGGGTCATTACCCTGACGACGCTGTGGTCCGGCGTGGAGTATTTTGTGAAAAATAAGGATGTCATCCAGTCCATCTAAAAAAGGGACTGTTGCAAAATGCGATTTAAGGGCCAAATCTCAAAATCAACCCATTAAAA
>CAMAZB010000061.1 GCA_945862785.1 uncultured Clostridia bacterium
GATAGCGTAGCGTCTCGTGGGCTCGGAGATGTGTATAAGAGACAGCTTTTTACTTTTATGAAGAATTTTCCTGTGGAGGAAACAGCTTCCTCCCGCTGGGCGGAAAAAGCACGGAAATGGCGGCGGCTCCCATAAATAATTGCAAACAATGATTGCATTGCCGGAGAAAAACGTATATAATGTGATTAACTTTAGAATTATGTCGACCTTGCTACAAAATAGGGAATATTTTGTCAAGGCCGGGCGTGTTTGATATAGAAACTTGTGAGGTGGCGGCATGATCCGTTTAAAAGATGTAGAAATGGAGTACGACAACGGGACCAGGGCAATCAAGGGTATCAGCCTGACCATTGAGGACGGGGAATTCGTGTTCCTGGTGGGGCCCTCCGGTTCCGGCAAGTCTACCATTATCAAGTTGCTGACCGGCGAGGTGGAGCCCTGTGCGGGTCGTATTATGATCAACGGCTTTTCCGTCAGTAATATCTCCGAACGGCAGATCCCCTTGATGCGGCGGACGCTGGGCGTTATTTTCCAGGATTTCCGGCTGATTGAAAAGAAAACGGTATACGACAACCTGGCTTTCGTCATGCGGGCTGTGGGGGCGGCTCCCAGCGAGATCAAAAAGCGTATCCCCTATGTGCTGGAGCTGGTGGGGCTGGGGGGCAAGGCCGACCGGTACCCCACGGAGCTCTCCGGCGGCGAGCAGCAGCGTGTGGCCATCGCCCGGGCACTGGTGAACAACCCCAACACCATCATTGCCGACGAGCCCACCGGCAACCTGGACCCGGAACGATCCCTGGAGCTGATGAGTCTGCTGGTAAAGATCAATGAGCTGGGTACCACCGTGGTGGTGGTGACCCACGAAAAGGACCTGGTGGACCGCTTTGGAAAGCGGGTCATCACCATCGATTCCGGCCATGTGGTCAACGACAGCGTGGGCGGCTATGTGGGAGGGAACATCCATGGCTAAGCACGATTTCCGGTATTTCGCCCATGAAGGCCTGTCCAATATGTTCAGCCACGGTTTCATGTCCTTTGCAGCCATCGGCATCACGGTGGCGTGTCTGCTCATCATGGGTACCTTCACGCTGGTGGCGGTGAACGCCAACGGGCTGCTGGAGGATCTGGAGCAGGAGAACGAGATCCTGGCGTATGTGGATGATACCTATACGGAGGCGCAGGCCAAGGCATTGCAGAAGAAGCTGGAGGCCATCCCCAACGTGACCTCCGCCGCGTATATCAGTAAGCAGGAGGCTACAAAGGATTTTGCCGCCAAGTATCCCGATGAGGCGCTGTTTCAGGGACTGGATCCGGAAATTTTCCGGGACCGGTACGCCATCAAAGTGGCGGATCTGGAGCAGCAGGGCCAGACTGTGGAACAGGTGGAGGCTCTGGAGGGCATTGCCAAGGTCAACGCCCATGAGGAGATTGCCGGCGGCTTTGTCACCGTCCGCAACGTGGCTACGGTGGTGTGCGTGGCGCTGATCGCCATTTTGTTCGTGGTGTCGGTATTCATCATCTCCAACACCATCAAGCTGACCACCTTCGACCGCCGGGACGAGATCGCCATCATGCGGATGGTGGGCGCCACCAACGGCTTCATCCGCTGGCCCTTTGTGTATGAGGGGTTCCTGTTCGGCATCCTGGGCGCGGCCATCGCGTTTTTCCTCCAGTGGGGACTGTACGAGGCGGTGGCCAAGGGCGTGGCCAACAACGACACCCTGCAGCTTATCCATATCATCCCCTTTGAGCAGCTTTGGATCCCGGTGGCGGCGGTCTTTGCCGGGGCGGGCATCGTCATCGGCGTGGGCGGCAGCCTGTCGGCCATCCGCAAGTTCCTGCAGGTGTAAGGCGGGGACATTGGAGCGCACGGAAAGGAGTGTGGCATGAAAAGACTGAAACGAATGTACCGTGCACTGGCGGCGCTGCTTCTGGCGGTGTGTCTGGTGGGAGCCGAGGCGTCCCCGGTGCTGGCTGTCACCCAGGCGGAGATCGATCAGCTGAAAAATGAGGCCAAGGAGCTGGGCAGCCAGAAAAAGGTGCTGGAGGCCAAGCTGAAGGAACTGGCCGGAGATAAGGCCAAGGTTTTGGAGCAGAAGAAGGTTCTGGACCAGCAGATCGCCAACACCTCCGCCCAGATCAAAAATGTGGAGACCCAGATCGCGGACTATGCCGACCTCATTACCCAGACGGAGGTGGAACTGGCCGACGCGGAGAAGCGGGAGGAGGCCCAGTACGAGCTGTTCTGCCAGCGGGTCCGGGCTATGGAGGAGAGCGGCGAGATCAGCTATTGGTCCGTCCTCTTCGGCGCATCCAGCTTTACGGATATGCTAACCCGGCTCAATGATGTAAACGAGGTCATGGATGCTGACCAGAAGGTCATCGACGACCTGAAGGCCCTCCAGGTGGAGATCACGGAGAAGAAGGAGCAGCTGGAGGACAGCAAGGCTGAGCGGGAAGCCGCCAAGGCGGACCTTGTGAGCAAAAAGTCTGAGCTGGATAAGCAGCGCCAGCAGGCCATCTCCATGGTCAATGCAATCAACGATAACGAGCAGGAAAACAAGGAGACGCTGGCCGCACTGGATGCAGAGGAGGACCGCATTCTGGCCGAGGCGCTTCGCCTGTCCAAAAAGCTGGCGGAGGAGCAGGCGGCCCAGGGTAAGTCCCCTCAGTCCAACCCCGGCGGCTACATCTGGCCGGTGGACAGCCGCTATATCACCTCCACGGTGGGCGGCCGGGCCTCCCCCGGCGGCATCGGCTCCACAAACCATAAAGGCACCGACATCGGGCGGGTGGGCTACACCAGTCCCATTTACGCCGCCAAGTCCGGCACTGTCATCGTGTCCCAGTATTCCAGCTCCTACGGCAATTATGTGGTCATCTCCCACGGCAGCGGCAACACCACGCTGTACGGACACATGAGCAGCCGAAAGGTGGAAGCGGGGCAGTATGTGAATCAGGGCGACGTGATCGGTATCACCGGCTCCACGGGCCACTCCACCGGCCCTCATCTCCACTTTGAGATCACGGAGAACGGTGTGCGGATCAATCCCCTGAACCACGGCGCTTCGCCCTGCAAGGGGTATCTGACGGGCTATACCCTGTCCGGTTCCGCTTAAAGCACATAATTCCCCCTCCCGCTCCATACCATGGGGCGGGAGGGTTGCTTTATGATTGCTTTATTGGAATGGGTCCTGCCGGAGCGGGGAAAGCGGCGGAAGGCCGCCGCGGTAAAGGAGGAGATCGTGCTGCACCTGCGGCTGTACCGGATGGGGGTGCTGCGGGGGCCACGGACGCCGGAGACAGTGCTTCGCCGCCGGGTACTGGCGGCGGGGAAGCGGCTGCGGAAGATGGGCGTTACCCAGGCGGTGCTACCGGAGGGATTTCCCTACGGCCGGGAACTGGCCCGGTGCGGCGTAAGGCCTGTGTCCACCCTGCCACTGCGACGGGCACTGGCGGCGGATTGGGTCCGCTGGGTGCTGGAAAAGCAGGGGAAGGGCACGGCGGGGGCACGGGTGGCTGTCTGTGCTGCTCAGCTCACCGGAGAGGTGGTGCGGACGGTGACGGAGCTGTGCCTGCGGCACCGCTACGTTTTGCTGGACCTGCCCTACGGCGGTGAGGAACTGTGCCGCCAGCTCCGGAGGGAATACGGGGTGTCGCTACTGCTGGGACCGTCCAAAGAGCAGCTGGAGGGAGCGGAGGCCCTGGTGCTGTTCGACCCGAGGACGGACCTGGTACGGAAGGACCCGGCGGTGCTGACGCTGTACGACGAAACCCAGGCTCTGCCGCCTATCAGCCTGCCGCCCGCTGCGGAGGAGGCCCTGCCGCAGGGAGCGGACCGGGGCCAGCTACTAGCCGCTCTGCGGGAGGCGGGGGTCCTGCGGCCGGGGCAGGTCACGGTAGCCGGAGCGCGGGCTTGACATTCTGAAAATCAACCTCTATAATAGTACGCTGTGATAATATAGAATAAGTATGTGCGGCGGAGAACTTCCAGATTTCCCCTGCACAAGATAGCAGAAAGGAAACGACGATATGGAAAAAGAATACAAAATGAGCGCTGCCCGCGCCCAGGAGCTGCAGGAAGAACTGAATTACCTGAAGACAACCCGTTCCGATGAGGTGGCTGAACAGATCAAGGTGGCCCGGGGCTTCGGTGACCTGAGCGAGAACAGCGAATACGACGAGGCCAAGAACGAGCAGGGCAAGCTGTATTCCCGCATCGCCGAGTTGGAGGAGATCCTGCAGCATGTGGTCATCGTGGACGAGGCCAACGCGCCTACCAACGTAGTCACCATCGGCTGCAAGGTGACGGTGGCCGACGCCGCCGGGAAGGAGATGCCCGCTTACAAGATCGTAGGCTCCCAGGAGGCGGACCCCATGCACGGTATCATTTCCGAGGAATCTCCCTTTGGTAAGGCGCTGCTGGGCGCCAAGGAGGGTGACACCGTCACCGTGGAAGCCCCCCGGGGTACCATCACCTATACGGTGCGGAAGATTGAGCGATAAACCAAAGGGTAAGGAGAAACCATATGTCTGAACAGAAGAATAATCAGCAGGCCGCCCCCGAGCAGGACCTGAACCAGCAGCGGAAGGTCCGGCGGGAAAAGCTGGCCGCCCTCCAGGCCGAGGGCCAGGATCCCTTCCAGCAGACCCGGTTTGACTGGGACCACACCTCCCAGCAGATCAAGGACAATTTCGACGCCATGGAGGGCCAGAGCGTGAAGGTGGCCGGCCGCCTGATGAGCAAGCGCGGCATGGGCAAGGTCAGCTTCTGCGACCTTCAGGACCGGGATGGCCGCATCCAGCTCTACGCCCGCCAGGACGAGATGGACGAGGAAGTCTATAAGAAATTCAAGAAGTACGACATCGGTGATATTGTCGGCGTGGACGGCGAGGTCTTCCGCACCCAGCGGGGCGAGATGAGCGTCCGGGCCAAGAACATCACCCTGCTCTCCAAATCCCTGCTGCCCCTGCCGGAGAAGTTCCACGGCCTGCAGGACCGGGAGCTGCGCTACCGCCAGCGGTATGTGGACCTGATGGTCAATCCCGAGGTGAAGCGGAACTTCGTCATCCGCTCCCAGTTCATCAAGTTCATGCGGAACTACCTGGACAACATGGGCTATATCGAGGTGGAAACCCCGGTCCTGAACACCATTGCCGGCGGCGCCGCCGCCCGGCCCTTCATCACCCACCACAACACCCTGGATATCGATATGTACATGCGTATCGCCACGGAGCTGCCTCTGAAGCGGCTGATCGTGGGCGGCATGGACCGTGTGTATGAGATCGGCCGCATCTTCCGCAACGAGGGCATGGATCCCAAGCACAATCCCGAGTTTACCACTGTGGAGCTGTATCAGGCGTACACTGACTTCCACGGTATGATGGATATTGCCGAGGGTATCCTCTCCGGCGCCGCCAAGGAGATTCTGGGCACCTATGAAGTGGAGTGGATGGGCGAGAAGATCAATCTGGCTCCCGGCTGGCGCCGCCTGACCATGATCGACGCTGTCCGTGAGTATGTGGGCATCGATTTCGGCGCCATCACCGATGATGCCGAGGCCGTGGCCGCCGCCAAGGCTGTGGGTGTGGAACTGGCGGAAGCCGCCGAGCCCACCTGGGGCAATGCCCTGTACGCCTGCTTTGACCAGCGGGTGGAGGAGAAGCTGATCCAGCCCACCTTCATCACCATGTACCCTGTGGAGGTCTCCCCCCTGACCAAGCGCAGTCCCGAAGACCCCCGGCTCACCGAGCGGTTCGAGCTGTTCATCTGCCACAGTGAGCTGGCCAACGCCTACTCTGAGCTGAACGATCCCATCGACCAGCGCCACCGCTTTGAGAAGCAGGCGGAGCAGCGGGAGCGGGGCGACGACGAGACAGAGATGCTGGACGAGGATTTCCTGAACGCCCTGGAGTACGGTATGCCTCCTACGGGCGGCATGGGTATCGGCATCGACCGCAGTGTCATGTTGCTGACGGGCCAGGATACCATTCGGGAGGTTATCTTGTTCCCCACCATGAAGCCCCTGGACTGAATGTCCGCGGCTTCCCACAGTCCTGATCTCAAGAGAAATGGATGGAGGACATGGGCACAGAAACAAGAAAACAACGCAATTACGGAATCGACCTTTTGCGGATGATAGCCATGCTGATGGTGGTCATCCTGCATATTCTGGGCAAGGGCGGGGTCCTGCAGGCCGCACCGCCGCTGTCCATCCGGTACGAGACGGCATGGCTTTTGGAGACCGCGGCTTACTGCGCGGTGGACTGTTATGCCCTGATCTCGGGCTATGTGGGCTTCGGCACGCGGTGCCGGTATGCCGACCTGGCCGCGCTGTGGCTGCGGGTGGTGTTTTACACAGTCACCATCACCGCTGTATTCGCCCTGGTGCTACCGGGCTCAGTGAGTGCGGGAGAATGGCTGCGGGCCATCTTTCCGGTCATGTTCAACCAGTATTGGTATTTCACTGCTTATTTCTGCCTGTTCCTCTTCCTGCCGCTGATCAACGCAGCGGTGAACGGTCTGAAGAGGGAAGAACTTCGGAGGCTCGTCCTTGCGCTGGTGGCCTTTTTGTCCGTCCTGCCGACGGTGCTCCGCAGGGATACCTTCGGCCTCCAGGGCGGATACGGCCCCCTGTGGTTGATAACGGTATATGTCATCGGCGCGTATCTGGGGAAATACGACGCGCTGCGGAAGATTACCCCCCCAAAGGCCTTACTCGGTTATGGGACTGTGGTGGGAGTGTCGTGGCTGGTGAAGCTGGGAGCCGACCATGGGATGCTGTCGTTTTTCGGTGAGAGCAGCGGCGTTCTCATCAGCTACACCTCGCCTACCATCCTGGGGGCGGGTATCTTCCTGCTGGCGCTGTTCCGGGGATTGCGGCTGCCGCTGTGGCTGCAAAAGTTGGTGGCTGCGGCTTCTCCGCTGGCATTCAGCGTGTATCTCATCCACGCCCAGCCCCTGGTGTGGAAGTATATCATTACGGACGGTTTTACGGCCTTTGCCGGCCGCTCCGCACCCCTACTGCTGTTGGGCGTGCTGGGCACGGCACTGACCATCTATGTGTTCTGCTCCCTGATCGACCTGCTCCGCGCCGACTTGTTTTCCCGGCTGCGGGTGCGGGACAGGCTTCGGAACCTGGAAGACCGGATCACCGGCTCCGCACGTAGCCATTGAAATGAACCTATTTCTGCCTGTGGATGGAGGCATGCTTCCGTCCGCAGGCCGTTTTCAACACGAAAGGAGGAACAGGCCATGGAGACCATTACCAGCCGGAGCAATCCCCTGTGCACCCACCTGCGGAAGCTGGCCTCTGACCGGGCCTACCGCCGGAAATGCGGCGAATTCCTCTGCGACAGTCCGAAACTCCTGGAGGAGGCCCTCCTCCACGGCGGCGACCTGCGCACCGTGGTCTGCACGGAAGACGCCGCCCTGCCGCCCATCCCGGCGGGGGTGCGGCTGGTATCCGTGCCGGCGGACGTGATGAAGTCCGTCTCCCCTGCCCAGGCGCCCCAGGGCGTGCTGGCGGTGTGCGCCATGCGCGCTCCGGCCCTGCCGGAGATGCTGCCCGGAAAGCGATATGTGGTGCTGGACGGTGTGCAGGACCCCGGAAACGTGGGTACCATCCTCCGCACGGCGGACGCCTTCCGGGCCGACGGCATGTTCCTGGTGAACGGCTGCGCCGACCTTTACAATCCCAAGACCGTCCGGGCCACCATGGGCGCGGTGTTCCGCTGCCCGGTGTGGAACTGCGACATTCCGAATCTGCGGCGGCTGCTGACGAATAGCGGCCTGCCCCTCTACGGCGCCGCCCTCCGGGCGGATACCGTGGACGCCCGGACCCTGGATTACAGCCGGTGCGCCATCGCCATCGGCAGCGAGGGAAAGGGCCTTTCTCAAGCATTGCTGGCGGTCTGCGATCAGACCGTCCTCATCCCCATGAGCGACCACTGCGAATCCCTGAATGCGGCTATGGCGGCTACGGTGCTGCTGTGGGAGGCCGCACGGAACGATTAAGCGAAGGGAGATGCTCGAATGTCGGCATTAAAATACTGGGTATGGCTGTCGGAGTGCCGGGGCGTGTCCAATCAGACCCGGCTGGCGCTGCTGCGCCATTTCGGCAGCCCAGAGGACGTATTTTACGCCGACGCAGGGGAACTCCTGCTGACAGAGGGCATTACCCGGGACCAGGTGCATGCCCTGGAAGACCACAAGCTGGACAAGGCTGACAAAGTTTTGGCGGACTGCCAGCGGCTGGGTCTGCGGATCCTGACCATCCAGGACGCGGAATACCCCGGCAGGCTCCAGAATATCTATGACCCGCCCTGCCTGCTGTATGTGAAGGGCCGCCTGCCCGCCTTCGACGAGGAGGCGGCGGTGGCCGTGGTAGGCACCCGGGACTGCACACCCTACGGCATTGCCTGCGCGGAAAAGCTGGGCTACGGCCTGACCGGCGGCGGTGCCGTGGTGGTCAGCGGCCTGGCAAAGGGCATCGACGCAGCGGCCAGCCGGGGCGCCCTCCGGGCTGGCGGCGTCACCGTGGGCGTGGTGGGCAACGGACTGGACGTCCATTATCCCTATGAGAGCCGCTACCTGTATGAGGATATTGCCGCGGCGGGCGTGCTGCTCAGCGAGTATCCGCCGGGCACAGAAGCGGCGGGGAGTCATTTCCCCGCAAGAAACCGCATTATTTCCGGCCTGTCTCTCGCCACGCTGGTGGTAGAGGCCCCGGAGCGCAGCGGCGCCCTCATTACCGCAGAGACGGCGTTGGAGCAGGGTAGGGACGTGTTCGCCGTCCCCGGGCCCATTGACGCGCCCACCAGCGTGGGCTGCAACCGCCTGATCCGGGACGGCGCCGGGCTGGTGAGCGATGCCTGGGACATCCTCCGGGAGTATGCGGGGCGGTTCCCGGACAAGCTGAACCAGGACGGCGCGAAGGAACAGCCTGTCACACTGGGATATCAGGCCCGACAGAAGGCGGAGCCGAAGCCCGTGCCGCCCACCTTGGATCTGAAGAAAGATGATCTGAGCCTGACCGACGACCAGATTGCCCTGCTGCGCGTGCTGGACGCGGAGGAGCCGGCCCTGGTGGACGACCTGATCGAGCAGACCGGCATCCCCACCCGACGGGTGCTGTCGGCCCTGACACTACTTGAAATCGAACATTTTGTGACACAGCACAGCGGGAAACGATATACCCGGGCTGTGACGCTTTGTGAATAAATGGCATAAGAAACGCGCCCTTGGGGGCGCCTGGAGGTAAGTATGGCAAATCACAGTCTGGTCATCGTGGAGTCTCCCGCGAAGGCAAAGACCATCGGCAAGTACCTGGGCAAGGATTTTACCGTAAAGGCCTGCATGGGCCATCTGCGTGACCTGCCCAAGAGTACCATCGGTGTGGATGTGGAGAAGGATTTTGAACCTATCTACAAGCCTATCAAGGGCAAGGAAGATATTATCAGCGACCTGAAAAAGTCCGCCAAGGCGGCGGACACCGTCTATCTCGCAACCGACCCGGACCGGGAGGGCGAGGCCATTTCCTGGCACTTAAAGCAGCTTTTGAACCTGCCGGACGAAAAGACGAAGCGGGTGACCTTCAACGAAATTACCAAGAAGGTGGTGCAGGAGAGTATTCAGGAGCCCCGGGACATCGACCAGAACCTGGTGGACGCCCAGCAGGCCCGCCGCATCCTGGACCGCTTGGTGGGCTATGAGCTTTCCCCTCTGCTATGGAAGAAGATCCGCCGGGGCCTGTCCGCCGGCCGCGTTCAGTCCGTAGCCACCCGCATGGTGGACGACCGGGAGCGGGAGATCGAGGCCTTTCAGCCCGAGGAATACTGGACGCTGGACGCCAACCTCCTGGGCAGCGATGTGAAAAAGATCCCCTTCGCCGCCCGGTATCACGGCAAAAACGGCAAAAAAGCCGAGCTGAAGAGCGAGGCGGAGGTGGATGCTGTCATCCGTGAGACGGAGAAACAGCCGTTCATCGTCAAGAGCGTAAAGCGGAGCGACAAGCAGCGCAGCCCCTCTCCACCCTTCACCACCTCCACCATGCAGCAGGAGGCCTCCCGCAAACTCAGCATGACGCCCCGCCGCACCATGGCCATCGCCCAGCAGCTTTATGAGGGCGTGGACATTGAGGGCGAGGGCACCGTGGGCCTCATCACCTATATGCGTACCGACTCCCTCCGTATCAGTGAGGAGGCGCTGGCGGACGCCAAGGTCTTCATCCTGGGCCGCTACGGCAAGGCGTATTACCCCGCTCAGACCCACCGCTACAAAGCCAAGGCGGGCGCCCAGGACGCCCATGAAGCCATCCGTCCCAGCAACGTCAACTGGACGCCGGAAATGCTGAAAAAGGACCTGACCGGCGAGCAGTACCGGCTGTACCGCCTGATCTGGAGCCGCTATGTGGCCTGCCAGATGGCCAACGCCGTCTATGACAGCGTGGCCGTGGAGGTGGAGTCTGCCGGACACAGCTTCCGGGCCAGCTCCTCCAGCCTGAAATTCTCCGGCTATACCGCCGTATACGAGGAGGGCAAGGACGACGAGAAGGAGGAGAAGGAATCTCCCCTGCCCGCCCTGCAGGAGGGTGAGAAGCTGGCTCTGAAGGATTTTGTCAAGGACCAGCATTTCACCCAGCCTCCCGCTCACTACACCGACGCCACCCTCATCCGTGCTATGGAGGAGCAGGGCATCGGACGGCCCTCCACCTACGCCCCCACCGTGTCCACCATCCTGGACCGGGAGTACGTCGTTAAAGAGGGCAAGTACCTGCGCATCACCAACCTGGGCCGGGTGGTGACGGAGCTGATGAAGGACAAATTCAGCGATATCGCCGACACGAAATTTACCGCCCATATGGAGCAGAAGCTGGACTCCGTGGAGGAAGGCACCACGCCCTGGAAGGGCGTTCTGCGGGACTTCTACGGCGACTTTGAGGAGCACCTGAAAAAGGCCGAGCAGGACCTGGAGGGTGTGCGGATCAAGGTGCCCGACGAGGTCAGCGAGGAGATCTGCCCCGAGTGCGGACGGAACCTGGTAGTGAAGTCCGGCCGGTTCGGCCGCTTCCTGGCCTGCCCCGGCTACCCCGATTGCAGCTTCACCATGCCCCTGGTGGTGGAGATGCCGGGCCGCTGCCCCAAGTGCGGCGGACGGCTGATGAA
>CAMAZB010000062.1 GCA_945862785.1 uncultured Clostridia bacterium
GAATGGCGCAGGGCACCCTTCCTGGGTTCCCCGCGCACACCCTTCCTTCCCGTTTCCCTACATTTCCGGGTTTATCGACAGCCTGAAACGACCGCGAAAGCGGTCGTTTTTTCATGTCCGAAGAATGTATTTTCCGGAGAATGTATTTTGAAAGAATCAGGCCTTTTTCCGGCGGGCCATCAGGGCCAGGAACGCCAGGGTCACGGCGCAGACGCCAATCTGCCAGCCCCGGGAGGGCAGGCCCTGGGCCAGGATCACCAGGATCAGGATGGGCAGCACCACGGCAAAATAGATATGGAACAGCGTCTTGAGAACGCCGCTCTCCGGCAGCTTCAGACCGGAGCCGGTGTTTGCCTCCGCCAGGAACTTATCGAAGCCCCAGCCCCATTTGGTGACGCAGAACAGCAGGTACACCAGGGAGCCGATGGGCAGCAGCAGATTGCTGACAATAAAGTCCTCGCTGTCCAGCACATCCTTGCCCAGGAAGGGATGGAAGCCGCTCCACAGGTTGTAGCCCAGGACGCAGGGCAGACTGGCAATGAGAATGAAGGCGGCGTTGAGCAGGACTGCCTTCTTCCGGGACCAGCCGAAGTTGTCGATGCAGGAGGAGAGCAGGTTCTCGAACACGGCGATGACCGTGGAGAAGCTGGCGAAGGTCATGAACAGGAAGAACAGCGCACCCCACAGGCGGCCGCCGGCCATGTTCACGAACACCTTGGGAAGGGTCATGAAGATCAGGGCAGGGCCCGCGTTGGGCTCCACGCCGAAGGAGAAGCAGGCGGGGAAAATGATCAGGCCGCTCATCAATGCCACGAAGGTATCCAGGCAGCAGATGCGGACGGATTCGCCGGTGAGGGTGTGGTCCTTGCTCATGTAGCTGCCGAAAATCTCCATGGCGGCGATGCCGAGGCTCAGGGTGAAGAATGCCTGGTTCATGGCGGCGGTGATGACGGAGCCCAGGCCTGCTTCCTTGGCACGGCCGAAGTCGGGCAGCAGGTAGAACTTCACGCCCTCGCCGGCACCGGGTAGCAGCAGGCTGTGGACCGCCAGCACTACGATCAGGCACAGCAGGCCCAGCATCATCACCTTGGTGATGCGCTCCAGGCCCTTCTGCAGGCCGAAGGAGCAGACCAGGAAGCCCGCCAGTACCGTCAGGACCATCCAGAGGGCCATTTCGCCGGGGTTTCCAAGCATGGCGCCGAAGACGCCGTCAATGGCATCGCCTTCCAGGCCGGTAAAGGTGCCGCCAGCGAACTTGAAGAAGTAGCCCAGCATCCAGCCGGAGACCGTGGTGTAGTACATCATCAGCAGATAGCAGCCGGCAATGCAGAACCAGCCGTGGAGATGCCATTTGCTGCCCTTCGGCTCCAGGGCTTCATAGCCCAGCACCGCGCTTTTCCGGCTGGCACGGCCCACCGCCAGCTCCATGGACAGAATGGGCACGCCCATCAGAGCCAGAGACAGCAGGTAAAACAGTACGAACACGCCGCCGCCGTTGGCGCCGGTGACGTAAGGAAATTTCCAGACATTTCCGATGCCGATGGCACAGCCCGCGCTGACCAGCAGGAAGCCCAGCCGGGATTGGAAGTTTTCACGTTTCATGGGGAGTCCTCTCTTTACTCTTTTTCAAACGGCCCCCAATAGGGGGATGGTCTTTATGGTAAAGGACTACTATTGGAAAGTCAATGGGTTTCCCGGGGAAACTTTCGCAATATTCAGTAAAATACGGCATTAAAATAAGAAAAATTATAGTATGAGAAACGACTGACTGTGGGAAGAGAAAACAAAAGGACCGGCCCCCGCCGGGAGCCGGTCCTTGATTACACATAGCTTTGGCTGTTGACGTCGAACACGCCGCGGGTGGTAATGCGGAGGGAGGGAATCACCGGCAGGGCCATGAAGCTCAGCGTCATGAAGGGGTCGATACCCTGGCTGACGCCCAGGGCGTGAGCCTGCTCCTTGGCGCGTTCCAGCTTTTCGTTGACGGTGACCAGCGGCTCGTCGCTCATGATGCCCGCAATGGCCAGGGGTACCTCCGCCTTGGGCTCGCCGCCGTCCCAGACCACGATACCGCCGTTCAGCTCCACCACCCGGTTCACGGCGGCGGCCATATCGGCCTCATTGGTGCCTACCACGATGATGTTGTGGGAGTCGTGGGAAATGGAGGTGGCCACGGCACCGGACTTCAGGCCATAGCCCTGGAGGAAGCCGATGCCGATGTGGTGGGTGTTCTTGTGGCGCTCCACCACGGCAATCTTCAGCACATCGTACTCCACGTCGATGCGGTCGGAGTAGCCGGCATCCACGGTAGTGATCTCGCCGTTCACCATGCCGATGATGCCCCGGGGGCGGTGGTCGATGAAGTCCTCGGTGGTGAGGGTACCCACATGGAAGGTGCTGTGGGCCCGGTCTGTCAGGTACTGCTCGATCTCCGGCTCGGGGAAGTCCTTTACCACGCCGTTTTCCACCATCAGCTCGCCCTTTTTATAGACCTTTTCAATATTGAAGTCCTGGAAGTTGTCGATGATGACGAAGTCGCCCAGGTAGCCGGGGGCGATGGCGCCCCGGTTGTTCAGCAGAAAGTACCGGGCGGCGTTGTGGCAGGCTACCTTGACCGCGATGATGGGGTCCACACCCAGGCCGATGGCCTTCTTCACGATGTAGTCGATGTGGCCCTTTTCCAGCAGGTCGTTGGGGTGCTTGTCGTCGGTGCAGAACATGCACCGCTCAGAGTACTTGTCGCACAGCAGGGGGGCAAGGGCCTCCAGATTCCGGGCGGCGGTGCCCTCCCGGATCATAATGAACTGGCCCCGCTCCAGCTTGGCGATGGCATCGTTCAGGTCGTGGCACTCGTGGTCGGAATAGACGCCGGCGGCGATGTAGGCGTTCAGGTCGTTGCCCACCAGGTCCGGGGCGTGGCCGTCAATTTTCTTGTGGTGGGCCTGGGCCGCTACGATTTTTTCCACAGGCTGGTCGTCGCCCGCGATGATGCCCACGAAGTTCATCATCTCCGCCAGGCCCTGGACCCGGGGATGGTCATAGAAGCTGTCGATGGCCCGGTAGTCCAGCACCGCGCCGGATTCGTCCAGCGGCGTGGCCGGGACGCAGGAGGGCAGCATGAACCGCACATCCACCGGCAGGTCCTCCGTGGCCTGGAGCATGTACTCAATGCCGTCGGTGCCCATGACGTTGGCAATCTCATGGGGGTCGGTGATGACGGTGGTGGTGCCGTGGGGCAGGACCGCTTTCACGAACTCCCGGGGAGAGACCAGGGAGCTTTCCAGGTGGATGTGGGCGTCCAGAAAGCCGGGGAGGACGATCTTGCCTGTCATATCGGCCTCCACCGTGCCGGAGTAGGTGCCCATGCCCACGATGAGGCCCTCTGCCACGGCAATGTCCGCCGTGCAGAGCTGGTTTGCGAACACATTGACATAGGTGGCGTTTTTCAGCACCAGGTCCGCCGGTTCCCGGCCCGCCGCCGCGTTGATAATGCGCCGCTTTTTCAGCAGCTTGCGGTTGATTTTGCCCGCGTAGCTTTCAGACATAGAACCACTCCTTCTGACAAATTTTTAGATATTAAGTTCGTTTATGATAGACATAAAAGATAATAATATCTTGTTAGAGTGAGTATACGCTAAAACGGGCGGTTTGTCTACTGAAAAAACGAGAAAACTTTTGGGCGTTTTATTGGCAGCCTCCTGCTTCGGCTTTTCCTGTTTTATCAAAGTGAACGGGAAAACCTCTGGTTTGGAACCCGGGGATGAAAGTGAACACCTTATTCTCTCGTTCGTTTTTTCGTGAGTGTTTGCGCATAGTGTTTTTGTGTTGTATAATCTGACTATCAAGCATATCGCATAAACGAAAAACGCAAAGGCACCCCGTAAGGGGGAGGAGTCAAGGGCAATCCCGCGCCGTACCGCAAATAAATGGGGGGAACCGTATGAATGATAAGGAACTGGTGAGTCGTTTTTTCTTGGAGGGCTATGAACATAAAAACTTCGATTTTATCCTGGAATGTCTGGCGGAAGATTACCTGGACCACAGCCCGGCAGGGGCCAGAAGCAACCGGGATGCTGTCGGGATTCTAAAAGCCGTTTCCGGGACGTTTGGGGATATGCACGTCACCATGGAGGATATTTTTTCGGAAAACGGGATGGTGGGGACGAGGGTCCGTTACGAGGCCGTCCACATCGGAGAATGGATGGGAATTGCCGCCACGGGCCGGCGGATTTCCTTTGAAGCCCTTGAGAATTTCAAAGTGGCTGACGGAAAGATCGTGGAATCCTGGGGATATTGGCCGGATAAGGAAATCGAACGTTTGCTGAGAGCGT
The DNA here is from genome assembly GCA_945862785.1 of uncultured Clostridia bacterium. Classification (GTDB taxonomy): domain Bacteria; phylum Bacillota; class Clostridia; order Oscillospirales; family Oscillospiraceae; genus Oscillibacter. The sequence goes on from CAMAZB010000062.1 coordinate 4,332, forward strand.
GATTATTTGCCCCATCCATTGCGAAAACGCGGCGGATGGGGTATACTATCTTAATTATGAAATCATTTCCGGGAGGACGCACCCATGAAGCTCATGGTCATCGACGGCAATTCCATCATCAATCGGGCCTACTACGGCATCCGGCCCCTTTCTACCCGGGACGGGCTGTACACCCACGCCGTTTTCGGCTTTCTGACCACCTTGCTGCGGCTGGAGGGGGAGGAGGCGCCCGACGCGGTGTGCGTTACCTTTGACGTCCACGCGCCCACCTTCCGCCACACCGCCGACGAGGCCTACAAGGCCACCCGGAAGCCCATGCCGGAGGAGCTGCGGATGCAGGTGCCGGTGCTGAAAGAGGTACTGGACGCCCTGAACATCCCCCGGTACGAGATGGAGGGCTGGGAGGCCGACGACCTGATCGGCACCATCTCCCGCAAGTGCGAGGCCGCCGGGTGGGAGTGCGTGGTGGTCACGGGAGACAAGGACAGTTTGCAGCTCATCACCGACCGCACCAAGGTGAAGCTGGTGTCCACCCGCATGGGCCAGACCACCACCAAGGATATGACGCCAGAGACCTTCCGGGAGCAGTATGGGTTTGATCCCATTCACATGATCGACCTGAAGGCCCTGATGGGGGATTCCTCCGACAACATTCCCGGCGTGCCGGGCGTTGGAGAAAAGACCGCCATGGATCTGATTCAGAAGTATGAGAGCATCGATGCCTTGTATGGGAAACTGCCGGACATCGAGGCCAAGCCCGCCGCCATCCGCAAGCTGACGGAGGGGGAGGAGAGCGCACGGCACTCCTACTGGCTGGCCACCATTGTCACCGACGCGCCGCTGGATTTTAAGCCGGAGAACAATCTGGTGAAGGAGCCCGGCGGGGCGGCGTATCCGCTGTTTTTGCGGCTGGAATTTACGAAACTCATCGAAAAATTCGGCCTGAAGCCCGAGGAGACGGCGGCGGAGCCGAAAAAAGCCGATCTCACGGTCACGGTGGAGCAGGTGACGGACCAGACTAAGGCGGATGAGCTGCTGGCTCTCTGGCGCGGGGCGGACCATGTGTCCCTGCTGGCGCTGCCGGACCTGACGGGCATTGTAGTGGTGTGCAAAACCGGAGAAAACACCGCCGTGACGGCGGAGCTGTTCTTTGAGAAGTTCTCCGGGGACTGGAACGGGCTTTTGCGCTCGCTGTTTGCCGGGGACATCAAAAAGGTGTCCCACAACGTGAAGGACCTGACGCGGACGCTGCTGGAAAACGGGCTGCCCGCAGACGGATTCGTCTTTGACACCGCGCTGGCGGCCTATCTGCTGGACGCCACGGCGGGCAGCTACGACCTCCAGCGGCTGTTTGTGTCTTACTTTAATGAGGAGCTTCCCAAGCCCCTGTATCTGGAGAAGGAGGCGTTCTCCCTGTTGGGCGATGCCGCTCAGGCGGAAGCGTCCTTCGACAGCTACGCCGCGGCGGTGGACGCGCTGCATGATGTGCTGGCTTCCAAGCTGAAAGAACTGGACATGTGGGAGCTGTTTGAGACCGCCGAGCTGCCGCTGTGCCGGGTGCTGGCGGAGATGGAGCTGGCGGGCTGCCGGGTGGACGCCCGGGCCTTGGCGGAGTTCGGTGAGATGCTGTCCCGCCGGGCGGCGGAGCTGGAGCAGAACATTTACGACATGGCGGGGGAGAGCTTCAACATCAACTCCCCCAAGCAACTGGGCGAGATTTTGTTCGGAAAGCTGGGCCTGCCCCACGGCAAAAAGACCAAGACCGGCTGGTCCACCAACGCTGACGTGCTGGAAAAGCTGCGGTATGAGGCGCCCATCGTGGGGGCGGTGTTGGAATACCGCCAGCTGACCAAGCTGAAATCCACCTACGCCGACGGTCTGCTGAAGGCGCTGGACCCGGATGGACGGGTGCGGACCTCCTTCCAGATGACTGTCACCGCCACCGGGCGGCTTTCCTCCACGGAGCCGAATTTGCAGAACATTCCCACCCGGACCGATCTGGGCAGCGAGATTCGGCGGATGTTCGTGCCTGCCGACGGCTGTGTGCTGGTGGACGCGGACTACTCCCAGATCGAGCTGCGTATCCTGGCCCACATGGCCGGGGACGAGGGAATGCGGGAGGCGTTCCTGTCCGGCGGCGACTTCCACGCCGAGACGGCGGCCAAGGTGTTCCATGTGGCGCGGGCCGACGTGACGCCGGAGATGCGCCGCAGCGCCAAGGCGGTGAACTTCGGCATCGTCTACGGCATCTCCGCCTTCTCCCTCAGCCAGGACATCGGCGTCACCGTGGCGGAGGCGAAAGCCTATATGGAGGCGTACTTCGCCACCTTCCCCGGTGTACGGAAGTATATGGACGATGTTGTGGAAAAGGCCAGGAAAAACGGCTATGTGGAGACGCTGCTCCACCGCAGACGGGACCTGCCGGAGCTGAAGTCCTCCAACTTTAATATGCGGTCCTTCGGCGAGCGGGTGGCGCTGAACATGCCCGTCCAGGGCACGGCGGCGGATGTGATGAAGCTGGCCATGGTGGCCGTCCACAAACGGCTGAAAGCGGAGAACCTGCAGGCCCGGCTTGTGCTTCAGGTCCACGATGAGCTGATCGTGGAGTGCCCGGAAAGCGAGGCGGAGACGGTGGCAAAGCTGCTGGAGGAGGAGATGGAGCATGTGGTAGCGCTGTCCGTCCCTCTGACCGCCGAGGCCCACTGGGGCAAGAACTGGCTGGAGGCCAAGGGCTGAGACCGGACGATGAAGCGGATTGTGATATTACTGGGCGTGGCGGGAGTGTCGTTGTCCGCCGCGTTCGTGCGGTGGTCGTCGGCACCGTCTCTGGTGCTGGCCCTGTACCGTATGGTATTTTCTGCGGCGCTGCTGGCGCCCTGGACCCTTCTGCGGCACCGGGCGGAGCTGCGGACTTTGGCCCGGCGGGAATGGCTGCTGAGTTTTGCCTCCGGCGCGTTCCTGGGACTGCACTTCGCGACATATTTCGAATCCCTGCGGTGGACTTCCATCGCCTCGTCAGTGGTGCTGGTGGACACGGAGGTGCTGTTCGTGGCTCTGGGCAGCGTGCTGCTTCTGAAAAAGAAGCTGCCGGGACGGGCGTGGCTGGCGGTGGCGTTGGCCTTCGGAGGCAGCGTCGTGATTGCCCTTGCGGACACAGCGACGGGCCCGGACGCGGCGCGGGGCGATCTGATCGCATTATCCGGTGCACTGTGTATGGCGGCCTACACCATGATCGGTACCGTCTGCCGCAGACGTCTTTCCACCACTGTCTATACATTTCTGGTCTATACCGCGGCGGCGGTGACGCTGCTGGCTGTCACGCTGGCCGGAGGAACGCCGTTGACGGGCTACGGTACGGTGAATTATATGACCGCCCTGGGCATGGCGGTGTTCTGCACCCTGCTGGGCCACAGCGTGTTCAGCTGGGGATTGAAATACTTGCCCCCGGCCTTCATCTCCACGGTGAAGCTGATGGAGCCGGTGTTTGCCTCGGTTTGGGGGTTGGCGCTGTTTTCCGAGCGGCCCGGCTGGCCCACGCTGCTGGGCGGCGCGGTCATCATTTCAGGTATTGCCCTGTACAGCCGGACGGACTGCGGCGAAACATAACGGAGGAGTGAATACGATGAACGAGAACCGGATGCATGTACGCATCGTGCCTATGAACGCGGACCATCTGGACGAGGTGGCGGAGCTGGAGCGCATCTGCTTCTCCACCCCCTGGTCCCGGAATATGCTGGCGGAGGAGCTGGACAACCTGCTGTCCGCTTTCCTGGTGGCGCTGGATGACGATGACCGGGTGGTGGGTTATGCCGGCTTGCAGGTGGTGCTGGACGAGGGCTACATCACCAACATCGCCGTGCGGCCGGAGTGCCGCCGGCAGGGTATCGCGGGGAAGCTGTTACAGGTGTTCCTGGACTTTGCTGAGGGCAATCATCTGGCTTTCCTGACGTTGGAGGTGCGGGCGTCCAACTACGATGCCATTGCCCTCTACGGCGCCCGGGGCTTCCGAGGCGTGGGCCGGCGGAAGAATTACTATGAGCATCCCAGAGAGGATGCCATCATCATGACAAAGGAGTTTAACACCGATGGAACTGAGGATACCGTCTCCGGAACAACTGCGGACAGTCTATGACCGGGATCTGAAGGAAGCGTTCCCGCCGGAGGAACTGAAAGCTTTGCGAAGCATAGAACAGATTTGGGCGGAGGGCTGGTACAGGCCCTGGTGCCTGTTCGACGGAGACAGCATTGTGGGCGAGGCGTTTTTGTGGCTGGGGCATCCCGGCTGGGCGCTGTTGGACTACCTGTGCGTTTCTGCCGGAAGCCGCAACAGCGGTCTGGGCTCTGTGCTCCTGCAAAAACTGCGGGAAGCGGAGGCGGACACCGTCATCTTCGGCGAGAGCGAGGCCCCGGAGGGGGCTCCGGACCCGGAGCTGGCGGAGCGGCGGCTGGGCTTTTACGCCCGCAACGGCCTGCGGACAGCGGGCTACGACACGGAGATGTTCGGCGTCCACTACAAGACGCTGTACCTGGCTGCGGGAGAGGTGAACGAGACGGAGCTGATGCGGGAGCACCGCTTTGTGTACGAAAACACCTTCGCAGCGGATAAATTTCACAAATATGTCCGGATCCCATATGATCCGAATACGAAGCCGGGAGAGAAAGTGCCCTGGCAGCAGTGAGAGAAAGAAGTGACATAACTTGAAAATTCTGGCTTTTGAATCCTCCTGTGACGAGACCGCCGTGGCGGTGGTGGAGGACGGGCGGCACGTGCTGTCCGACGCTATTGCCTCCCAGGCGGACCTCCACGCCCTGTACGGCGGTGTGGTACCGGAGATCGCCTCCCGCAAGCATGTGGAGGCCATTGCAGCCCTGACGGAAAAGGCCCTGGCGGACGCGGGCTGCACCCGGGAGGACATCGGCGCCGTGGCGGTGACCTATGCCCCAGGCCTTATCGGCGCGGTGCTGGTGGGGCTCAGCTTCGCCAAGTCCGTGGCCTATGCGTTGAACGTGCCGCTCATCCCCGTCCACCATGTCCGGGGGCACATCGCCGCCAACTACCTGGCGTTCCCTGAGCTGGAGCCGCCTTTCCTGGCCCTGGCCATCTCCGGCGGCAACACCCTCATCGTGGATGTGCGGAACTATACGGATATGGTCATTCTGGGCTCTACCCGGGACGACGCGGCGGGGGAGTGTTTCGACAAGGCGGCCCGGGTGCTGGGTCTGCCCTATCCCGGCGGCGCTCCCATGGATAAGCTGGCCCAGGACAGCAAGGGCGGCGTTTATCAACTGCCTCACGCCCATGTGGAGGGTGCGCCGCTGGACATGAGTTTTTCCGGCCTGAAAACGGCGGTGGTGAACCTGGCCCACCATGCCGAACAGGTGGGTGAGGAGCTGGATCGGGCTGCCCTGGCGCGGGATTTTGCCCAGGCTGTCAGCGATACTCTGGTGTCCCGGGCTATGGAGGCGCTGCGGCAGACCGGGTACAAGACCATGGCGGCCGCCGGCGGCGTGGCAGCCAACTCCATTATCCGGGGCGACCTGGAGCGGGCCTGTGAGAAGGCGGGGTGCCGGTTATATCTGCCGCCTCTGAAGCTGTGCGGCGACAACGGCGCCATGATCGGCGCACAAGGGTATTACGAGTACCTGGCGGGTCACACGGCGGGTATGGAACTGAACGCCTATGCCACCAGGGACATCGCGGATTGACAAACGGTATAGAAAATGCTGAAAAAGGCGGACCGCATCGGCCTGCCTTTTCTTGCATAAATGCGCTTTTTCCTGTATGAATGGATGTAAGACCTGCATAATGGATGCGGAAACTTTCTTTTTCGGCTGAAAGAGGAAACGTTTTTTGGGAAAAAAGAACCGGCAGGAAAGTATACGGCAAAAAATGGATAAAATCAAGAGATATATAATATTATGTAACTTATAGGGGGAGGGGAGCGGGTGGAGAGAAATCAATTACAGAGAATGTAAATAATTGGGTATTAAAGACAGAAGCACTGGAATATAAGGGAAATTTAGCTGTGGAAAACTGTGTGGAGAATGTGAATAACTCCTTGTAGAAGGAAATTATCATATATTTTATGTAAATTAAGCAAAAAAGGATCAGATACATGAAAATGGAATTATAAGGAAGAAAATTCTCGGTTTTGATAGAAAAATCACTGGGAAAATCAGCAATTATTTTTGCGGTCGGCAGGAGAAATACAAAAAGAAGGGAAAAATGGCGGGCGGTAATTTGCAGAGATCCATGCAAATATACTATTTGTAATATTCAAAAAGGGGATGGATATTGGTCCGCAGCTTGACGAGAAATGGGTGTTGACGCTGGAGAGAAAATGTGGTATGATTTTCTGCGGCTGAGAGCGCCGTGCCACAGAAGTTTCGCTGGCGGCGCAGTTGATTTTTGTCAGGCATTCCTGGCGGAAGGCTAATGCATACGCTGGTGTAGCTCAGTCGGTAGAGCAGCTGATTCGTAATCAGCAGGTCGCCGGCTGTTCGTAAGGATGACCTTTTCAAACGGCGCAAAGTGTGGTAAACTAAAAAACAGGATATGGCGGGGAGCCGATTCTCATACAGGTATGCTGGTGTAGCTCAGCTGGTAGAGCAACTGATTCGTAATCAGTAGGTCGCCGGTTGTAGTTAAGGAATTCCTTTTCAAAAGCCACAAAGTGTGGTAAACTAAAAACAGGGTATGGCGAAAGAGCCAATTCTCATAAGAAATGCTACTGTAGCTCAGTCGGTAGAGCAGCTGATTCGTAATCAGCAGGCCAGCGGTTCAAGT
>CAMAZB010000063.1 GCA_945862785.1 uncultured Clostridia bacterium
TAATAATGTCTACTGAATAAACCGCTTTGCGGTTTATTCGCGCGGCGGTAGCCGCACAATTCCATAAAAACGGCTCAAAGAGGCCGCTTTTATGGAATTCAGCCATTGTTACAATGTGTATTTCCACTGGTGCGTTGCAGCGCACCAGTGGAAGGTGCAAGGTTTTTAGACAATTTTCTCCAAAAACCTTGCACCCGAACAAAGCCAAACGGCCTTGAAAGTCTTGCTTTTCAAAGCTTTCGGCTTTGTTGAGTATGCATTATAATAAAGGGCAAAAGGAATCCCGCTTGATCTCATTTCGCGGGGATTGGAGGAAAACGGCCTATGAGCACGATTCTGATCGGCATTGCCGGCGGCACAGGTTCCGGCAAAACCACCCTGACCCGGCACCTGAAAGAACACTTCGGTGACAGCGTCACCGTCATCGGCCACGACAGCTACTATAAGCGCCAGGAGGGCAAGACCTATGAGGAACGGGCCAAGGTAAACTACGATCACCCCAGCGCCTTCGACACGGATTTGCTCATCCAGCATCTGAAAGAGCTGAAGGCAGGCCGCTCCATCCAGTGCCCTGTGTACTCCTATGTGGACCACAACCGCACTGACGAGACAGTGACGGTGTATCCCAACAAGGTCATCATCGTGGAGGGCATTCTGATTTTCCAGGACCCCACTCTGCGGGATATGTTCGACATCAAGATCTTCGTGGAGACCGATGCCGACGTCCGCATCCTCCGCCGCGCTCTCCGGGATGTGGAGCAGCGGGGCCGGACCCTTCAATCTGTGGTGACCCAGTACCTCACCACGGTCAAGCCCATGCACGAGCAGTATGTGGAACCCTCCCGGAAGTACGCGGACATCGTGGTGCTGGAGGGTGGGCACAACCTGGTAGCCCTGGAGATGATCATGCAGCGTATCCAGAGCCATATCGATGAAGCCTGAAACAAACGCCGGAGGCCAAGCCTCCGGCGTTTGTTTATGCTTTTGTCAGCCCCCGGCGAAGCCGAACGCCACGCCCACCACGGCAGAGAGGGCGATAAATACGATGGGGTGGAGTTTTTTCGTGGGTTTCACCCAGTTGGTCAGTACCAGCAACACCGCCGCCAAGGCCAGGCCCGGCCAGTTGAACAGGCTGCCGCCCGCCAGGCGAACGCTGTTCAGCACACCGTCCGTCGAAGCCACACGGATGCAGGTCAGGACCTCAAAAATGACCGTCACGCAGGCAGCGCCGATCAGTCCGGTGGAGGCGGGCCGCAAGCCGTAAAAGGCCCGGTCCACATATTTGTTCTCCCGGAACTTTTTAAGCATCATCGCCACGACCAGGATCACGATGATAGAGGGCGTCACCTCGCCGATGGTGGCAATGACCGCCCCTGGGACGCCTGCCACCGTAAAGCCCACATAAGTCGCCATATTGATGCCGATGGGGCCGGGAGTGGACTCAGACACCGCCAGCATGTTCATCAGGTCACCGTAGGTATACCAGCCGGTGGTCTCGCCGATATTCTTCAGGAAGGGCAGCGTGGCCATACCGCCGCCCACGGCGAACAAGCCGGTCTTGAAAAACTCCCAGTAAAGCCGCAGAAGGGTCGTCATGCCTTCACCTCCAGATTCTTCAGCACGATGCCCGCCGCAGCCGCCAAAACGACGAACCACACCGGGGACACATTCAGAAACACACCGCCGGCCAGTACCAGCAGGAAGATGCACGCCGTCCGCTTATCCACTACGGACTTCTTCAGCAGCTTTATCACCGCGTTGAAAATCAGCACGCAGACACAAACCTGGATGCCGGCGAAAGCGTCCTGGACCCAGGTCAGGTGAGAGAAGTTGGTGATGAGTCCCGCCAGGACAGAAATGATGACCAGGGAGGGAAACACCACGCCCAGCGTCGCCAAAATACCACCGAGGACGCCTCCCTTCTTCTGCCCGATAAAGGTAGCGGTATTGACCGCGATGATGCCGGGGGTGCACTGACCGATGGCGTAGTAATCCACCAGTTCCTCCTCAGTAGCCCAGTGCTTGGCTTCCACAACCTCCCGCTGCAAAATAGGCAGCATTGCCATACCGCCGCCGAAAGTCATGACGCCCACCTTGGCGAATGTCAGGAACAGATCCAGCATTTCTTTCAAGCTCATCACTCCAAATTCAGGTTTTCTTTACTCCACATAGCCGTACATGCCCCGGACGGAGACCTCGCCGGAACGGACGATCTTTTCCGTCCCATCCGCCTGCCGAACCACCAGGCCGAAGTCCCGGTCAATATCCACGGCGGTAACGGTCTCCCGTCCCGCAGCAGAAATCAGTTGGACCTCCCTGCCCAGGTTCACGCAGTCCCGCCGGTATTCCGCCAAATAATCCGTCAGATCCCCGGCCTTCAGAGCGGTATACAGCCGGTCCAGCTCCCCGATCAGCGCCGCCGCCAGGGCAGGCCGGGACACGGGCCGTCCCAGCTCCATGGCAAGGGAGGTTGCCACGGCTGCCACGTCCGGGGAGAAATCCTCCGCTGTGTGGAGCACATTGATGCCGATGCCCACCACCAGATACTGAAGTCTTCCGGTCTCCGCTTCCACGGAGAGCTCCGTCAAAATGCCGCAGAGCTTCTTGCTCCCCAGCACCGGGTCATTGGGCCATTTCAATCCGGGACGGACGCCGCAGGTCCGCTCCACCGCCCGGCTCACCGCCACTCCGGCCAGCGCCGTCACCGGCAGCAACCGCTCCGCAGGCAGCTCTGGCCGCAGCAGGGCCGTCAGGTAGACCCCTTTGTCCCGGGGAGACTGAAAAGCGCGGTCCATCCGTCCCCGTCCCGCCGTCTGGCAGTTGGCTACCACCACCGTGCCGTCTGCTCCGCCCTCCAGGGCCAGTTGCTTGGCATAGGTATTGGTGGAATCGATCTCGTCAAAGCACCGCAGCTCCCGGCCCACCGCCGCCGTCGGCTCCAGAAGGGGGCGTATCTCCGCCTCTGTCAGTGCATCCGGTGCGGAGAGCAGCCGGTAACCCATACCGGTCCGGGCCTCAATGTCATAGCCCTCCCGTCGCAGAGCATCCACCGCTTTCCAGACAGCCGTGCGGCTCAGGCCCAGCCGGCAACTCAGCTCCTCACCGGAAAGAAACGCGCCCCCGCCGGCCCGCAGCAGTTTCAAAACCGTTTCACGAATCACGGCCATCTCCCCTTTCTTATTGGAATCGGCAACCAGTGTACCACGTTCCGCCACAAAAGTAAACCACCCGACAGTCCATCGGGTGGTTTTGGCGAAGTCTTTATACGCTCATACTTCCCCGGACAGTCGGGCCTGGACCACCCAGCGGGTGGCGTGGCCGTTTCCGGTACAGGTGGACAGCGTCAGGATTTGGTCTCGGACCGTGGGGGCAATACCGGTGTCGATCACAGACCGACTCACGCAGTCGTCCAGAAACGCCTGCCTGCTCTCCTCATTGGGAAAACCGAGCTGATACGCCGCGCCGCTGGTAGATACCTCATAAGCGGCAAAAATCTCATAGGTATGACTGCCGTTATCATCGGTGATATACACACAGGGATGGTCCTTCCACCAGCTCTGCTTCTTATATTCCTTCAAAGAGGCGAACATGGAGCCGTTGTTCATCCGGTGACCGTAAACAATGGTGTTGAAATCGCTCAGATCCGGACTGTTTTGGTATTCCAGGAAGATAGCGCCCACCGCGCTCGCCTGTTTTTTCCAGGTATGCTTCAAATAGTATTGATTGTCCGCTCCCTGCACGAGAGGATACGAAATGACTGTGCCGGGAATCACGATCCAGCCCAGCACATCACTGTTGACCTCCCGCAGGGCAGTAAAATCCATACTTTGCAGTGTGCGGGCATAGGGATCCTCAACAACCGGTGCGGGCTCCTCTGCGGAAGTTGCCGTTTCCTCCGGCTCCGTTTCCTCCGGCTCCTCCACGGGTGGCAGCAGTTCCTCCAGGTCCGGCAGTCCCACCAGTTCCTCCGCCTCGGCGTAGGTCTCCTGGCCGGCTCTGTATGTCAGGCTCTGCCGGACGAACATCGCCAGGCTGACAGTAAACACCAACGCCAGCAGAACGATCACCGCAATGCGTACCTTTTTCCTCAAGTCCCTCACCTCGCTCCTCTCAGTTGATAATATAGCGCCCTCGGCCCGGAAAAGCAAGGATCAACCGTTGGTGACCATGCCTCCAAGGGACTTTAATCCGTACTGGGGATGTCAGTCCAGTTTTCGGCTCATTTGCTCCGGGTTTTCCGCATACTCCAGCGCCGTTTCCCGCGTGATCCGGCCGCTGCGGTAAAGTTCCAGGACCGACTGGTCCATGGATATCATCCCGTCCGCCGCACCGGTTGCGATGGCATTGTCGATCTGATGGTCCTTGCTGTCCCGGATCATGCTGCGGATGGCGCTGTTGGTATGCATGATCTCGTAGGCTGGCACCAGGCCGCCGTCCACATCCGGCAGCAGTCGTTGTGACACCACAGTGTGCAGCACCATGCTCAGCTGATCCCGGATCTGGCTCTGCTGGCCGCTGGGGAATGCATCGATGATGCGGTCAATGGAATTCACCGCGCCCCGGGTATGCAGAGTGGCGATCAACAGATGGCCTGTCTCCGCCGCAGTCATAGCCGTGCGGATGGTCTCATGGTCCCGCATCTCACCCAGCAGGATCACATCCGGTGCCTGCCGCAGGCAGGCCCGCAGGGCGGAGAGATAGTCCTCCGTATCAATGGCGATCTCCCGCTGGCTGATAATGCTCCGCTGGTCCCGGTGCAAAAACTCGATGGGGTCTTCCAGCGTGATGATATGGACGTCCCGGGTATGGTTGATGCGGTCAATGATACATGCCTGTGTGGTGGATTTTCCACTGCCGGCGGTACCGGTAACCAGTACCATCCCCTGCGTCACGTCCGCCAGGTTCATCACCTGTTCAGGAATGTGGAGCGACCTCCAGTCCGGGATATCAAAGGCCACCACCCGCACTACCGCGGCCAGGGACCCTCTCTGCCGGTAGGCGTTGACCCGGAACCGCGCAAGGCCCGGCACCGCGAAGGAAAAATCATCGTCTCCCGCCCGGGTAAACGCCTCCATAGGCCGCTGGGCCAAGGCGTAAATACCTGAGATCAGCCGCTCTGTCTCCTGCGGAAACACCTTTTCCCCGCTGACCGGGCATAAGTGTCCGTCCCGCTTGACGCTGACCGGCCCGCCGGCCACGATGAACAGATCCGAAGCCTGTGTCTCCACCGCCTGCTTCAAATAATCCAGCAATTCTGCCATGCCGTTTTCCTCCTTGTCATGCTCCCAGATCCGTTACCGGGTCGCCGTCCCACAGCTCCAGTCCGGTATCTGGTTCCCAGTCAGCGGTGGATACCGCCTGCCAGCGTAGAACGGTATATGTTGTGTCCTTCAGCAGGACCTCCACCGCCAGGGTCTGCGTATCCGAGATGGGACACTCATATGCGTACGTATCGCCCTCCGGCGAGACCGATACGGTCACGCCCTCCGGCAGTTCTCCGTCCCGGAGCCGGGCCAGAATGTCCTCCGCCTGGCAGTCCGCCGCGTAGTAAGCGGTGACAGCCTTGGTCGAGGCGTCAGACAGCCGCCCATCCGCCTGAACGGTGGACAGGCTCAGCAGGGCAAACACGGTCAGACACAGCACAGCAAAGATCACCAGCAGGGAGCCGCCGCCCACGGCGGGCGGGGAAAAGCGTTCTCTCTCACCCACGGGCATCCACCTCCTGCCAGGCCACCGGAAGGGAAACCAGCACGTCGCCCTCCGCCGTATACACCGTTACCTCAGCGCTGCCCAGAAGCATCGGCCCACCGTCCGCCGGAAGTACCAGGAGGTGATAGGCTGTGCCGTTGTCTTTTTTCCAATTTTCGTCATAGGACCAGTCCCAGGTTCGTCCGTCATAGCTGCCGCCGTAGAGCTCCGCCGCACGGGTGAAGTCCCCGCGGACGCTCTTCAGCTCCTCCGCTGCGTTCTGGGCCTCCAGCACAGCGCGGTTCACTGCCTCTTTCCGGCGGGAGGCGCGGTCGGAAAAGATGAATACCTGAAGGCACAATGCCGCCGCCAAAGCAAATACCAGCACCATCATCAGTTGTTCCATCAGAGCCAGGGGTGCTTTGTTCCTCATTCCGGCGTCCCCCTCTCGCAGCGGAGGGTCAGCACCAGCCGGGTAGTCTCCCCAGTCCCGTCCGTCATCTCCGCAATGATCTCGTGGCCGGTAGGACCGGGAGAAATTTTGAGGTCACAGGTCTCAATGATCTGTTCCCCATCTCCGGGTTCCATCTCTGCATCGGCGGCACAGAACAGTTCCCGGATATAGCCGTCGTGATAATAGATGCGGGTAAGATAGGTCTCCCCATCGATCTCCTCCGCCAGCACCAGGGCGTCCCGTCCGCCGAAGTCCTCCACGGACACATCATTCCAAGTATCTGCCTGCCGTACCTTCTCGGCGATATATTGGGCGGCGGTACGGCGGTCATAGCTGACCCGGTCCCGCTCCGTCAATCGCCGATATGCTCCCGCCCCCGTCAGCAGAACGGAAAGGACGCAAACGGCAAATACACAGAATAACAGCAGGACAAACACACCGTCCATATGATGTTTTCTCTCCTGTCTCATGGTCATCCCTGCTTCTCAATCACCGTGATGTCCGGCATCAGATTGGATGCGAAGACATCGTAATATACAGCAAACCGGTCCTTGTCGATCTGAATGCCGTAGTGTTCCTCCAGATAAGAAATATCCGGCGGGTAGATTCCTTCCGCGGCATAGCAGGCCACTGCCGCCCGGCGGAGCGTATCTTCCAACTGCCGCTGTGACTCCTGCTCCCGGCCTGTCTGCAGCTCAGAGACCGCCGTAAAAAGGCACAGCACCGCCGCCAGGATCACCAGCGGCGCCAGTATCGCCTGCAATGCCCGGCCGATCCCCGGCCTCTTCTGTTTTCCCATAGATTCACCCAATAGCCGCCATGATGTGCATCAGCGGCAGCATCACAGACAGCAGGATCACACCCACCAGTGCCGAGGTGACGATGACCAGCGCCGGCTCCACATAGCCCACCCGGGCCTGCAGCTCATCCTCCGCTTCCTGGGATATGCGGCGGGCCAGCTCCTCCATCACCGTGTCGCCGTTGCCGCTCCGCAGGCCCAAAGCCAGCATCCGGCAGGCAGCGGGCGGCAGGATCTCCGACTGGCGCAGGGCATCAGCCAGGCTTTCGCCCTTTTCCAGTCGATCCCGGCAGTCCTCATAGCGCGTTCGGGCCGCCGGCGCTCCCTGCTGCAAAGAGGCAGCCAGCGTCAGTGCCTCCTCCACAGGCAAGCCGCTGCTCAGTCCCATGGACAGCGCCTGGGCAAATCGCGCCGTATGCAGGGCCCGGGAAACACCCCGGTCGCCCATCCGGCGGCTCCAGGCGGCCAGGGCCCATTCCCGGAAGCCTCCGCTGGCAGCGAACGCCGCCAGGAAGCCCACCGCAAGGGCCAGCAGCACGCAGAGCGTGGGCATCCCCCGGTCCAGGGCACGGCCCAGGGCCAGCAAACCGCCCGCCACGCCGGTCAGGCAGCCGCCAAGGGAGGCATATACCTCATTGAACACCGGCAGCACCCGTACCAGCAGCACCACGATCACCACCAGCATCATCAGCAGCAGGATGGCAGGGTACAACAGTGCGCTGCGGAGCTGATGCTCCAGCCGACTCCGGTCCTCGTAATACCGGGCCAGAGACTGCAGCGCCTCCTCTGTACGACCGGAGCGCTCACCTACATCCACTAGTCCTGTCACATAGTCCGGAAACCTGCCGGAACGCCGCATAGCCTCGGCCAGAGGCGTTCCCTGGTCCAGACAGTCTGCCATATCCGTCAAAAACGACCGGGTTTCATCGTCCCGGGTCTCCTCCGCCAGCAGGCAAAGTCCCTCGCCCACGCCGACGCCGGCGTGGAGCATCAAGGAAAGCTCCAAGCAGAAAAAGGAGATCTCTTCATTAGATAATTTTTTCATACGCATATCCTTCCGTTTTTTCTCCCATGCCAAAAAGAGCCTGCATCCATGCAGGCCCTTTTCGTTTCACACCGCTGCCGGACACGTTTTCCGCAGGTAACGCCGTGTCCTCAATAAATGTACTTGACGGTGTAGTTTTTTCCGTCTCCGATATACGCCATGATTTTCGCGCTCTGTTTTCCCGTGGACGCGAAAGTCGGATCCATGCGCTGCCAGCTCGTACCGTCGAAATAAATAGCGCCATCGATCCAACCGGTCTCTTCCGACCAGACGTTGATCCAGGCGTGGTACGCCGTGCCGGCATAGCCGACCACCAGCTTGCAGGGTACTCCCTGGCTGCGGAGCATCCCCGTCATCAGGGAGGCATAGTCAAAGCAGATTCCCTTTTTCTCTGCCAGAACCGTGTCCAGCACCGGCAGATAGCCGCTCTGGACCGTCGCCGCCTTCTGGCGGTCATAAGTCAGGTTCGTCACCACATAATCATAGACCACCTTCACCATTTCCAGCGGCTTCGTCCGGTCCTTGGTCAGTTCCTGTGCCTTGGCTACCGTGTTGACGGCGCAGCCGTAATCCACATACTGGTTGGGACGCAGGAAGGGTGCGAATTCATCCTTCAAAGTAGCCTTGAAATTGGCAGACAGCACTGTGGAATACTTGGTGTCGGCAATATTTTTATAAACCGTCACCTGATACGCGCCATTCCCATCGGAGAGTGGGAACGTCTCCCACTCTCCGGCGGTCACATTGTAGGTATAGGTCGTCGTGGGCCCCTTTACCTGGGCTTTCAGCCGCTTGGTGGAAGACGCGGTGTATTTCACCATCACATATCCGTCCGTGATGTTAGAATAATCGATGAGCGCCTCGCTGTTCTTCCGCACCGCCGTACCGGAGGCCACCGGCTGCAGCAGGCTGTCCAGCGCTGCGGGAGATTCCGCCAACGCCACCGCTTCATCCTCCAGTTCCACCTCCGTCAGCTCCACGCCATCCACATAGCCGCTGTCTTCCTCGGCTTTCATGCCGCCGCAGCCTGTCAAAAGCGCCAGTGTCAGCAGCAGCGGAAAAAGCCGTCTGCATGATCTGAACATATAAGCTCCTTTCCCCATAAGGTCAGGCAAATTTATCCATATGTACTATATCATTTTTTGTCGAAAGATGGAAGTATTTTTCAAGATTCTATTCATTTTTATTTTCGCCCTGTAACCATTTCGTTTTCTCCGTTGATTTTCATGCACATATGTGATAAAGTGATTGTGTATGAATATCGGCGAACGCCTGTTTGTCGGACTCAGCCGTTTCCAATATCTTTTAAGGGAGGTGCGGCATATGGCTTTTTCCGAACTGCATGTGCAGATGCTGGGGCGTTTTTCACTCAGGATTGGGGACCGCGAACTAAATGACAGTGACAACCGTTCCAGGAAAGTCTGGCTCCTGCTGGCCTATATGATTTACTGCCGCAATCGTCCCATCTCTCAGGATGAGTTGGTCGGTCTACTTTGGAAGGACGAGGAGGGGAGCACCAACCCCGCCAATGCGCTGAAGACCATGTTCCACCGTGTCCGCTCCATGCTGAATCAGATCAATGAATCCGCCGGGCGCACGCTGATTCTGAACAAGGGCGGAAATTACGCTTGGAATTGCAGCATTCCTTTCACCTTTGACGCAGAGGATTTTGATACCCTGGTCAAGGTCGCAGCCGCAGCACCGGATCCCTCCATCCGCCTGGAAAAGCAACTAGAGGCTCTGGAACTGTATGAGGGTGACTTCCTGCCCAAGCTGTCCACGGAACCTTGGGTTGTCCCCCTTTCCGCCTATTTCCACAATGTCTATCTCCAGACCATTCTGGATGTACTTCCCATGCTGGAAGCGCAGTCCCGCACTGCGGAGCTGGTCACGCTCTGCCGCAGAGCTGTGGAGATAGAGCCGTACAACGAACTGCTGTATCAATACTTGATGCGGGGCCTGATCGCACAGGGCAACCAGCGTGGCGCCATCATCGTATACGAGGACATGAGCAACCTCCTGTTCTCCAACTTCGGCATCATGCCCTCTGACGAAACCAAGGCTGTATACCGGGAGGCCGTGCAAACCATCAACGAGCGTGCTATCTCTCTGGGGACACTGCGGGAGCAGTTGAAAGAACCGGGAACAGCAAGCGGTGCCCTGTTCTGCGACTATGATTTCTTCAAGATCATCTATCACGCGGAAGCCCGTGCTGTGGCCCGCAACGGTGACGCAGTCCACATCGGCCTGCTGTCCCTTACCGATGAAAGCGGCGAGGAACTTCCCAAACGCAGTTTGGAACGCTGCATGGAAAACATGCGGAACCTGATTTGTCTCAATCTGCGGAAAGGCGATATCGCCTCCCAGTGCAGCATCTCCCAGTTCATTCTGATGCTGCCCCAGGCCAACTACGAAAATAGCTGTATGGTCTGCGAACGGGTTATACGTGCGTACTGCCGCCAGTATCCCCACTCTCCAGCCACTCTGCATTACTCCGTGCAGCCGCTGGAGCCCAATGCGTAGAGCAACCCATTGTTCCAATAAAACCGCCTGGCCATTTGAACCGCACCCCGTCAAGTAGACAAAGAAAAAAATAATGGAAACACAGCGTTGTGCGCTGTGGCAACCGCGGATTCTGGTTAGCAGTAATAGCTGCCAACCAGAATCTGCGGTTTTGTTTACGCTGCTAAATATTGCTCATGTTTTTCAAAGGGCGTGAGGACACCCAGGCCACGCTGTAGCCGTCCGGTATTGTAGTAAGCAATAT
>CAMAZB010000064.1 GCA_945862785.1 uncultured Clostridia bacterium
AAGTGCAAGGTTTTTACTTGATTCCTGCGATTTTCCTTGCACCTATTATACCACGGATGGGCTTCTATGGCTTGAAACATAAGGCTTTTTCTATTATTCAGGATACATTAACTATACACTTCCAATCTAAAGCAAATATTATTATATTGTATCGCATCTGTTTTTCTGAGGAACATAAAAGGACGGGAGAATCTCTCCCGTCCCACTTACCGAAGCAGAAGCGGCTGAATCTGCTCGCCGCGCAGCGCCGCATCCACCGTTTCAGTGATCTTCGAGAAATCCGCCACCAGGGAGCATGGCTTCTGGATGGCGTTGTCCTGTCCGAAAGGTACGAAGTAATAGTTTTTCCGTACCAGCAGCTCGCCGATGTTCTTTGCGCCTGCCGACAGCCCGTCGTTGCTGGCCAGGGCGATGACCACCGGTCCGCCGTTTCGCAGATGGGCCTTGGCCGCCATAGTGACGGCGGTGTCCGTGATACCCGCCGCCAGCTTCGCCACCGTGTTTCCGGTGGCTGGTGCGATGACCAGCACATCCAGCAGTTTTTTCGGGCCGATGGGTTCTACCGAAGGGATATCGTACCACACCTCTCTGCCCGTCAATTCCTCCAGTCTCCCCAGCAGGTCATCGGCGCTGCCGAAGCGGGTATCCGTGAAAGCGGACATCTCGGAGGCAATGGGGATCACCGTTTCATATTCCTTTACCAGTTCTCCCAGCGCCTCCAATACTTTTGCATGGGTGCAGAAGGAACCGCACACCGCAAACCCAACCCGTTCTTTTCTCACGCAGGGTCACCTCGTTCTTCTAATAAAATGTAATAGACCGCATCCCGGATGACCTCCGCCGCAGTGCGGGGCACCAGAAGTCCCGGCAGAGACCTGGCCCAAACATTCGGAAGGCCCAACCGCTCCGCCGCCGCCAGATCGATGCCCTGAACGGACGCCAGATCCATGCAGAGGCACTCCGGTGGAAGCTGCGCCAGCAGCTTCTCCTCCAGGATGAGTGAGGGGATGGTGTTGAATACAGTTCCAAAACCGGATAGGCTTCCGTCCAGTCCGTAAGTATCCAGTGCCCGCCAGCCGTATGCCCGGATCCAGGCCATGTCTGCAGGCTTGCGGGCAGCGGCCGTTACTTTGGCTCCCAGTCCGTGAAGCCGGTTGCACAGCAGTTTGCCGATACGGCCAAAGCCCAGCACCAGGCAATCCATGCCCAGCAGTGTCCGGTCCAGGCGCTCCATAGCCACCTGAATGGCGGCCTCCGCCGTGGCCGCGGCATTGGCGACTGTCAGTTCCTCCCGAAGGAAATAATCTTCCAAAACCAGTTCACGGTCTTTTGCTTCCCGGAGCTGCTGAGGCTTCACCTGCCCCGCCAGGATGCGCTGTTCTGGCCGCAGACGGCGAAACAGGTCTGTGGTGGGTACCGGTCCCTCTTCACAGTTCAGCACGCCGTCGCCCTTGCACAGCGGCAACGGTAAAATCACGATCCCAGCCGAAGCCGCCTGGGCCAGGCTGGTCTCTCCCCCCGGCTTCCAACGGTCCAGTCCATATGTTCGGACAGTGTGCCCATCCGCAGCCAGCAGGCGGGCCAGTTCCGCCTGCCGCCTGTCTCCTCCGATCACACCAAAGGTCTTGTTCATTCAATCCGCCCCCTCGTTGTATGGTATGGGAAACTGCGCTGCGGGGTGATTGCCTTTTTTTGCGGCGCATGATAGGATAGGATATCATCAAAAAGGAGTTTCCCATGAAGTATCCATATCTGCTCTTTGACGCGGACGATACCCTGTTTGACTTTCCGAAGGCTTCCTCCCGGGCTTTTTCCATCATGTGCCGAACCCATGGAATCCCCGATACCCGGGAATCATATCGCCTTTACCATGAAATCAACCAGGTCTTATGGGCGGCTTTTGACCGGGGTGAAGTCACAAAGGAGTTCGTAACGCTGGAGCGGTACGTCCGTTTTTTGAAAGTCCTGGACCTGAACCGGGATCCCGCCCAATGCAACCGGGATTATCTGGCGGCTCTGGGCCAGACGGTCTTTCCCCTCCCCCATGCAGAGGAGGTCTGCCGGGAGCTGGCCCGGCGGGGCCATAAGCTGTACATCGTTACCAACGCAGTGGCCTCTGTCCAGCGGAGCCGTCTGAAAGCCTGTCCCTTCGGCGATGTGTTCACCGACGCTTTCATTTCTGAGGAAGCAGGCGCCGCCAAGCCAAACGCCGCCTATTATGACTATGTACGCCGCCGGGTGCCCGGGATCACCGCTGAAAACACTCTGGTCATCGGAGATTCCCTGTCCACCGACATCCGGGGCGCCAACAACGCGGGACTCCCCTGCTGCTGGTTCAATCCCGACGGCAAGACCGCGCCGGAAAATCTGCACATCGACTACGCGATCTCAGATCTGCAGCAACTATTGGAGATCGTTTAAGCAGCAGAAGCAGATTTTCTGCTGTGAATAAAAGACCGTGCCGGGTCGCCCCGGCACGGTTGCTTTTTATGGTTCCATCCACTCCACCTGCGGTACCGCTCTGTCATGGAGCGCTGTATAGGTATAACATTGCTCCCCGTCAAAGGACACGGCAAAGGAGTCCCCTCCGTACTCCTCCTGCCAGAACACGCCCTCCGCATCCAGCGAATAGCCGCCCTTATAGTTCAGGCAGTAAGCGTACACCGTTCCCGCCTGTTCGCTTAAAATCACTATCTGGTCAGGCCAATTATCAGCGTCCAGCAGGGATAGCACGCACTCCGCCTGCCCGTCGCCATTCACATCCAGCCAGGCCAGCTTGTCCACTCGCTGGGACACCTTCGTAAAGCTGTCCACGCCACCGGGCGCCAGATATTGCTCCAGGGTCATGGTGCCGGTATCACCGCCAAAACTGTCGGCAGAGACGCCATAAAGTTCCGCGCCGCCTTCCAGAACCGCCGCAATGGCCTCCCCGGCCGCCGCATCCCGCTCCGGGTCCCGCTCACACCGGGCCCGTTCCCGCCCATAATCGTCGATAGGCAAAGTCAGGGGCTGGTCCGCACCGGAATCAAATTCGTGTAAAAAGGTCAGTCCCAGAGTGGTTCGGGCTTCCCGAAGCCCGACACTGCCGGGGACAATGTCCACCATGTCTGTGTAGTCCGTATCCGGGTCCGTCCAGGTTTCCTCAAGCACGTTCTCCTGTACCAGCGCTCCGTCCAGCAGGCTGATCTTGTCCACAACATGTCCGCCCATATGGCTCCAATTGCAAGCCACGCCATTCTCTCCCGGCCAGGTATACAGACTTCCATGGCCGGAGATGAACTCCCCCAGCTCCACCGTCGTTTTCTCCCGGTATGCATAGACTCTGGTGCGGTAAGCCGCCTCGCACTTTCCGTACCGGATAAACAGCTCCGGTATCCCGTCTTTGTCGATGTCATAAAGCACATATCCATCGCTCTGGTTCCCGATCTCATCAGGATAGACAGTCGGGTCATAATCCGGCCGGTCAATGTTCCGCACCGCCGCTTCTTCCCTGCTCAGGTCTGTCAGAAACTGTTTATAGGCTGCCCGCCAGTCTTCCGCGAGTACCGCCGGTTCTTCGGTCTGTGGTTCCGCCTCCTTTGCCGAAGGTTCCTTCACCGGAAGCCGCTCTGTTTTTCCTCCGCCGCACCCGCTCAGCAGCAGGCACACCGTCAGGGCCAGTCCCATCCATTTTTTCATAAATATGACCACCTCTGTACTGATCTGCTACCAGTATAGAGGTGGTATCATTTCACTATCAACTACGATTCAGCAACAAATGGTTACAAATGTTTCAATGCAGTCAGCAGCGTGTCACGCTCGTTGGGAAGATCCCCGTCCAGCACACGGTCCAGCAGCGCGTTCAGCAGCCGCCCCACCTCCGGGCCGAAAACCCCCATCTCTGTCAGATCTTTTCCGTTGACAGCAAGCTGTTTCAAAGAAAAGCAGGTATCCGCCGCCAGCAGCCGGTTCAAGATAGCCTCCCCCTTGTCCAGTTCCCGCTGACGGCCGAAGTAGGCCGGAGACTGGGCCAGGTTGTCCGCCCGCTTCAGGGCGATCAGCCGCCGCAGATCCCGCTCTCCCAGCTTTCCCAGGGCGCGGCGAACGGCCTTGTCCGTCCGCGGGATATCCCGGTCATGCCATTCCACCAGACGCACCACTGTCTCCCGGAATTCTGTGGAGCATTTCAACCGCCGGAGCATCCCATCGGCCAGCTCCTCACTGACGGCGGCGTGGCCCCGGAAATGGCCCACGCCGTTCTCGTCCACCGTGAACGTGTCAGGCTTCCCGATATCGTGGAGCAGCGCCGCGCACCGCAGCTCCGGCTCGGGCGGCACCGCCGCCACCGCATGGATGGTGTGCTCCCACACGTCATAGCAGTGGTGATGGTTCCGCTGGTCCAGTCCTACCATGGGCAGCACCTCCGGCCAGAACACACCCATCACATCCGGATATGACCGCAACACCGCCAACACGTTCTTTCCGCATAGCAGCTTGAAAAGCTCCACCTGGATGCGCTCAGCGGCAATATCGGCCAGCAGCGCCTTGTTTCTGTGGATGCTTCCCGCCGTGTCCTCCTCGATAGCAAACCCCAGCACCGCAGCGAACCGCAGCGCCCGCAGGATACGGAGGGCGTCCTCATCAAAGCGTTTATCCGGTACACCCACACACCGCAGAATGCCCGCCGCCAGGTCCGCCTGGCCGCCGAAGGGGTCCCGGATAACACCGTCCGGCCCCATAGCCATGGCATTGACGGTAAAATCCCGCCGCTGCAAGTCCTCCTCCAAAGAGCGGGTAAATGTAACGGAGTCCGGCCGCCGGTGGTCGCGGTAAGTGCCGTCCACCCGGTAAGTGGTCACCTCCACGCCGCCCCGGGCCGTCCGCACCGTCACAGTCCCGTGCTTCAGGCCTGTGGGCAGCGCCTGTCGGCCAAACAAAGCCAGCGTTTCCTCCGGCAGGGCACCGGTGGTCACATCCCAGTCCTCCGGCGTCCGTCCCAGCAGAGAGTCCCGGACGCAGCCTCCCACGCACCAGGCCTCATGGCCTGCCGCATTCAGTCTTCTCAAAATTTCAGCCACATCTTTCGGAATATTTACCACCTTTTCGCCCCCTTTCCCATTGCATTTCCCGTATTCGTGTAATATAATAAAGTGCTTTTGAAGATTATGCAACGCTTTTTTCCCGTTTATGCGGCAAAAAGCGTTTTTGGAAAGGAAGAACACTCTTCATGATGAACAATCCCCATCCCATTCGTGATTATCTGGTGCCCGGCAAGCGTGTCCACCTGGTGGGTATCGGCGGCGTGTCCATGTGCCCCCTGGCGGAGGTTCTGCGGGGCATGGGGCTGACGGTCCAGGGCTCTGACATGACGGAGAGCGATACAGTCAAGCACCTCCGCTCTCTTGGTATCACCGTGGCCATCGGCCACAATGCCGAAAACCTGGGTGACTGCGATTTCGTGGTCCGCACCGCCGCTGTGCACGACAGCAACCCGGAAATCGCCGGAGCGGTGGCCCGTGGCATCCCCGTCTATGAGCGTGCTCAGGCCTGGGGCGCCATCATGCAGCATTATCCCAACGCCCTGTGTGTCTCCGGTACCCACGGCAAGACCACCACGACCTCCATGTGCACCCACATTTTCATGGCCGCCCAGGCAGACCCCACAGTCATGATCGGCGGCACTCTGCCTCTGCTCCATTCCGGCTACCGGGTGGGCCACGGCGACACCATCATCCTGGAGTCCTGCGAATACTGCAACAGCTTCCTCTGCTTCTATCCCACGGTGGCGGTGATTCTGAATGTGGAGGAGGACCACCTGGACTTCTTCAAGGACCTCAACGACATTGAGCACTCCTTCCACAAGTTCGCGGAGCTGGTGCCCCATGCGGGCTACGTCATTGCCAACGCCGACAACCAGGGCGCCATGGACTCCGTGGCGGGTCTGGATCGCTCTGTGTTCACCTTTGGCCTGGAGCATCCCGCCGACTGCACCGCCGCGAACCTCCGCGATGTAGATGGCGCGCCGTCCTTTGATGTGATGATCCGGGGCAAGAAATACGCCCATGTGACCCTTCATGTCTACGGTCACCACAACATTCTCAACGCTTTGGCCGCCGCCTCCGCCGCGTACGTGCTGGGCATCCCCGGCAAGGCGGTGGAAGAAGGCCTGACGGCCTTCACCGGCGCGGGCCGCCGCTTCGAGCGGAAGGGCACCTGCAACGGTGCCGACGTCTACGACGACTACGCCCATCATCCCGACGAGCTCCACGCCCTGCTGACCACCGCCCGGACGCTGGGCTATCAGCGGATCATTGTGGCTTTCCAGCCCCACACTTATACCCGTACTGCCAAGCTGTTCGACCGCTTCGTGGAAGAATTGAAGCTGGCGGATGTGGCGGTCCTGGCTGAAATTTACGCTGCCCGGGAGCAGAACACTCTGGGCATCTCCTCTGCCGACCTATGCCGCAATATCCCCGGTTCCGTCTACTGCTCCACCTTGGAAAAGACGGCAGAGCATCTGCGGAAACTGGCCCGTCCCGGCGACCTGATCCTGACCGTTGGCGCCGGCGACATCTACCGTGCCGGCGAGAAAATTCTGGATAAGGACTGACACGCGATGGAAATCTCTCCCCTGTACCATAGCACCCGCCCCGAGGGCGAATTGCTCCCCCAGGAGGACGCCGCCTTCGGTATTTTGGAATCCCTGGGCATCGACTACGACCGGGTGTCCAGCGATCCCGCCGACACCATGGAGAAATGCGCGGCCGTCAGCGAAGTGCTGGGCGTACCCATCTGCAAGAACCTCTTTCTCTGCAACCGCCAGAAGACAGACTTCTACCTGCTGTGCATGGGGCCCGACAAGCCCTTTCATACCAAGGACCTGAGCCATCAGATTGGCTCTGCGCAGCTGTCCTTTGCCCCAGAGGAAGCCCTGTGGGAGCTGCTCCACTGCACCCCCGGCTCCGCCTCCGTTCTGGGGCTGATGAACGACACAGAACACCGCGTCCGGCTGCTGATAGAGCGGGAGGTCTATGAGGCGGAATACCTCTCCTGCCACCCCTGTATCTGCACCAGCAGCCTGAAGCTGAAAACCGCCGATGTTCTCCACAAGTTCCTGCCCCACACCGGCCATGAGGTCACGGTGGTAAACCTGTAAGCAAAAAAGTCCCCCATTTGCAGCCGCAAATGGGGGACTTTTTTGTTGCTTTTACCGCAGGAATATCCGCTTTCCGCCCTGGTACTCCCGGATAGTGCCCACCCGCTGGGCACTGGGCACGCAGCCCTTCAGTTCCTCAAACAGTGCGTCTGCGTCCGCCGGGTCCACTGCCATCAGCAGGCCGCCGGCAGTCTGGGGATCGTACAGCAGGTCTTGCTTACATAACTCTGTTTCCCCAGCATCCACACTCTCCTCGGCAAAGGCCCGGTTGCGGTACATGCCCTCGGGCAGGATGCCCATCCGGGCCAGTTCCACGGCCTCGGGGATCAGGTCGATGGATTCCACATCCAACTCGATCTCCACTTCGCTGCCCTGGGCCATCTCCAGCGAGTGGCCCAGCAAGCCAAACCCCGTTACATCCGTGCAGGCATGGACACGGTACTTCACCATGACGTCCCTGGCGGATTTGTTCAGCGTGGTCATCAGCTTGTGGGCCAGTTCCATACTCTCCGCCGACGCCATGTCCGCCTTAGCGGCGGTGGTCAGCACACCGATGCCGATGGGCTTGGTGAACAGCAGCACATCCCCCGCCTTTGCCCCGGAGTTGGTCAGTACCCGGTCGGGATGGACAAAGCCCGTCACTGCCAGACCGTACTTGGGCTCCTCGTCCAGGATGCTGTGTCCCCCGGTGATGAGAGCCCCAGCCTCATAAACCTTGTCGTAGCCGCCCCGCAGCAGATCATGGACCGTCTCCTTGGGCATATTCGCCGGGACAGCCATGATGTTCAGGCACAGCTTCGGCTCGCCGCCCATGGCATACACGTCAGACAGAGCATTGGTGGCGGCGATCTGCCCGAACAGATAGGGATCATCCGCGATAGGCGGGAAGAAATCCACCGTTTGTACCAAGGCCAGGTCATCGGAAACCTTGTAGACGCTGGCGTCGTCGCTCTTGTCAAAGCCCACCAGCAAATTGGGGTCGCTGTGGACCTTGATGCCGTCCAGCAGCTGGGCCAGCACGCCTGCACCCACCTTGGCGCCGCACCCGGCGCACTTCGCCAGTTTCGTCAGCTTCACTTCATTCTCAGCCATTGTCGTTCTCCTCGCTCTCCCAGTTTTCCTCCGGCGTAAAGCTCTCCTCCACGTCATAGCTGTCTGTATCGGAAAAATGCCACCACTCTCCGAAATAGGGCTTAAAACCTACCTCTATCATCGTATTTTCCAGCAGAAATGCGTTCGCCGCCGCTTCCTCGTCCACATCGCTGTAATCCCGGTCCGCTTTGGAGGAAAAATCGTCAAAACCGGTAGGCATAACCACATCCCCGCCGTCCAGTGTCACCAAGGTCAGATCCACCGTATTTCCCCGGCTGTGGGAGGAAAACCCCTTATTGGGATTTGCCACATACCGTCCGTCCGGGCAGATGTCCCACAGAATGAACTGGGCCGACACCGGGCGGAACGCATCCCAGATTTTCAGCCCGTATCCCTGCTCCGTCAAAGCGGCCTGGGCAGCAGACAGCTTTTTCACAGTACTGTACCGCAGATAGGCGTCGGTGAAGCCGTAGATCACCTCTCCGGTGAAGTTGTCCTCTGTTGCATACCGCAAATCCACCAGAATATCAGGAATGTAGTCCGCTACCCGCACAAAATCCTCCGCCGCCGGTTCCGGTATTGGGACCGACTCTGGAACAGGTTCCGGTTCTAAGGGCGGCGCAGTGGGTTCCTGTTCTGCCGGAACTTCCGCCTGCTCCGCAAGCGGTTCCAGCGGCTGCTTCTGCTGGACGTCGCATCCTGCCAGGGCAAAAAGTGCCAGCAGGCAAAGGAGCACTGCAAACTGCTTCATTTCAGCGCTCCCGTCAGTTCCAATACCGCTTCCAGCACGCCGCCGCCCACCGCCAGTGCCTTGTCGCTGGCGCAGTAACAGTGTTCGATCTTGCACCGAGGATCGATGTCCCCCGCCTTCATACCCTTGAACACAGGCGTACCGTCGGCCAGAATACCCCGCAGAACGCCGTCCAGGGTGCAGAGCATAGGTTCCCCGTTGACTGTGGCGGCCACGTCCCCCATTTTCACCTGGGCGCCAATGTCCAAAAGCTGGTGAAACACACCGTCAGCAGGTGCCCGCAGCACCCGTTCCCCGGCAAAGCCGCCGATGAGGCCTGGAATGCCAGTGTTGGGGATAGCGGTGCCCTCCCGGATAACACGGCCCAGGTAGTGTCCCCGCATGGTCTCTACCACCGCGTGACAGTCCGCCCCGGCGGTAAATCCGGGTCCCACGCCGATGACCACAGGCGCGTCGGTGATTTTCGTTCCCAGGTTCTTTTTTGCCAGGATGGCGTCCACCACCGCGTCCGGCTTCAGCGCCGGGATGCAGGCCCCGTCCGGGTCCGCCAGCACTGGGATACACCCGGTTTTTAAAATACCAAGTGCGGCCTCCGGTGTCTCCGCCCGTTTGGCGGTAATAGACTCCACGGTGGTCTCCCCATGAACGATCGCCTGAGAAAAGCAGACTGTCCGCCGGATCGCGGTGGGGCGGTCAATGTCAGTCATCACTACCCGGATATGGCTTCGCCACAGCCGCAGGGCAACGCCGGTGGCCAGATCTCCGGCTCCCCGTATCACAACAAGCATGAAAAGCAGGCTCCTTTCTGTAAGCTCCCAACGATCGCGCCACCGGGCAGCAGGGACGCCAATTCCCGGCCCCAGGCCCAGCGCTCCGGAGTGTCCGCCTGGTTGATAAAAAAACGCCAGCCCCGTTCCTCCCGCCGCAGGACGGTGGCGGCAATCTCCGCCGTCACCGGGGTCTGGACGGATACCCCGGCCAGGTCCGCATACAGCTCCGGTCGGTGGGCCGCTTCTTCAATAGGCACTCCCAGCCCTGACAGGCCCACCACGCAGACAATCCGGCGTACCTCCGGCGGGATCACCGGCTCGTGGGCGGCATGCGCTTTCAGCGGACGCTGGGCGGAGCCGTCTGCCTCTGCCAGCACATAGTCGAACCGCTCCGCCAGTGCCGCCATGGGGACGGACAGGGCGGTCAGCTTCCCGGTATCGAGGTACGGCGTCCCTGCGCACAAGAGGCGGTGTTTCCGGCGCAGCTTCTCCAGTTCCTCTTCTGTCCGGGCACATGGCAGTCCGTCAAACGGGAAAATTTTAGTAGTGGTACACAGCAAAACGGTATGTCCCGCCCTCGCCAGTTCCTCTCCCAGAGTCCGCAGGAGGGTAGTTTTTCCGCCGCTGCCGACAGCGGCGGTGACGCCGGGACGAATATCCAGCAGCTTCGCCAGTTCCACAACGATCCCTCCGTTCTTCTTTTCATAGAATAGCACCTTTCCCCGCACAACGTCAAGGGTGCAACCATTGGTTACCGGAGTTCCAAGCCGGGTTGGTGGACTTTCCACGGCAGTTGGGCTATACTGTCTCTATAAGGAGGGTGCTTATGAGCCTTGGAACCACCATCAGCCGCCTGCGGGCGGAGAAAAAACTGTCTCAGGGAGACCTGGCCGACGCCCTGGGGGTGTCCCGTCAGTCCGTCAGCAAATGGGAGACCGACACCAGCGTCCCGGAGCTGGACAAACTGGTAAAGCTGAGCCAGCTTTTCGGCATTACATTA
>CAMAZB010000065.1 GCA_945862785.1 uncultured Clostridia bacterium
ATAGCGTAGCGTCTCGTGGGCTCGGAGATGTGTATAAGAGACAGTTCCCATCCTGTGCGAGGCGAAGGTTCTGTCCTTACGGCGCTTTCGCCCCGCACAGGCGGGGAGGCAATGTCCTCAAACTGATTAGAAAGAGAGGGAGAAGCTTTGAGTAAACGATCCAGCAGCAACGCAGCTACCAACGGCAATCTGCTGCGGCGTCCCATCCGTCGTTGTTTCCCGCTGTTCATCCTGCCTACATTTCTATGCTTTATCATCGGATTTATCTGGCCCTTCCTGCAGGGCATCTATCTGTCCTTCTGCAATTTCAACACTCCTAAGGATGCTACCTGGGTGGGCATCCAGAACTATGTAAAAGGCTTCAAGGACCCCGGCTTCATCAATGCCTTTAAGAACACGGCGGCCTTTGCCGTGGTGTCCATCATCGTTATCAACATCCTGGCCTTCACGCTGGCCTACGCCCTGACCCAGAAGATCAAGGGCTCCAACCTGTTCCGTACCGTGTTTTTCATGCCCAACCTAATCGGTGGCGTGGTGCTGGGCTATGTGTGGCAACTGATTTTTGATGCCATCCTGCGGCGCTATAACACCTACCTGACCTCCAACGCCACCTATGGTTTCTGGGGTCTGGTGATTCTGGTGGCCTGGCAGCAGATCGGCTATATGATGATCATTTACATCGCTGGTCTTCAGGCGGTGCCCGAGGATATGATGGAGGCTGCTCGCATCGACGGTGCCAACCGCTGGCAGACGCTGATCCATGTGACGATTCCCAACGTGATGCCCTCCATCACCATCTGCACGTTCCTGACCTTGACCAACTCCTTCAAGCTGTTCGATCAGAACATGGCCCTGACCGGCGGCGCCCCCGAGATGATGCTTGCGGGCGGCAAGGTCAAGATGACCGAGCTGCTGGCCCTGAACATCTTCTCCACTTATAACATCAACAAGAACTGGCATGGCGTGGCCCAGGCCAAGGCAGTGGTCTTCTTCATTCTGGTAGCCATCCTGGCCATCGCCCAACAGTCCGCTACCCGCAGTAAGGAGGTGCAGCAGTAATGAAAAAGCGTTCTTCCACCGCCAGCAAGGTCGTGACCTGCATCTTTGTGGTGCTGTGTATCTTCTGGCTGATCCCCATCTTTGAGGTACTTATCAACTCCTTTAAGTCCAATACTTTCGTCAATACCGAGGCCTTTGCCCTGCCCAACAGCGAGTCCTTCGTAGGCTGGGCCAACTACATCAAGGGCATGACCTTCGGCAACTATCCCTTCCTGAAAGCGGCGGGATTCAGTCTGCTGATCACCTTAGCCTCCGTGGCTCTGATCCTGCTGTGCTGCTCCATGTCCGCATGGTACATCAACCGGTCGAACAGCCGCTTTGCAAAGTTTTTCTATTACCTGTGTCTGTTCTCCATGATCGTGCCCTTCCAGATGGTCATGTTCACCCTGACCTTCACCGCCGACAGTCTGAAGCTGAACACGCCTTTCACTATCCCTATTGTATATCTGGGCTTTGGTGCGGGTTTGGCTATCTTCATGTTCTCCGGCTTTGTGAAGAGCCTGCCACTGGAGATTGAGGAGGCGGCTGCCATTGACGGCTGCGGTCCCATCCGCACTTTCTTCCTGGTGGTGCTGCCCATGCTGAAGCCCACCCTGATCTCCGTGGGCATCCTGGAGACCATGTGGGTCTGGAACGACTACCTGCTGCCCTATCTGGTGCTGGACCGCACCAAGTACATGACCATCCCCATTCTGGTGCAGTACCTGAAGGGCAGCTATGGCACCGTGGACCTGGGTGCCACCATGGCCGTCATTATGATGAGCATCATTCCTATTATCGTGCTGTATCTGTTCTGCCAGAAGCACATCATCAAGGGTGTGGCTGCGGGAGCCGTCAAGGGATAAGAGGTATCGCGCATGAAAAGAAGCAGCGGCATCCTGATGCCGATTTCCTCCCTTCCCTCCCCTTACGGCATTGGAACCCTGGGCGCCAATGCCAGAGAGTTCGTGGACTTCTTGGCAGCCGCCGGCCAGTCCTGGTGGCAGATCCTCCCTGTGGGACCCACCAGCTACGGCGACTCCCCTTATCAGAGCTTTTCCGCTTACGCGGGCAACCCCTACTTTGTGGACCTGGACCTGCTGAGTGAGGACGGGCTGCTGAAAAAGGACGAGATAGAAGCCGTCAACTGGGGCAGCGACCCCTCCAGGGTAGATTATGAGGCCATCTATGAAAACCGCCTTCCTCTTCTCCGACTCGCGGCAGAGAGAGGTTGGAATCGTGATGCTGACAAGGTAAATACCTTTTCAGATGAAAATGCCACCTGGCTGCTGGATTACGCCCTGTTCATGGCCCTCAAGCGCCATTTTGGGATGAAGCCCTGGACGGATTGGCCTGACGAGGACATCCGCCTCCGCCGTCCCGAGGCGGTGGCACATTACCAGAAAGAGCTTGCGGACGACATCCGCCTGTTCACCTACATCCAGTACCTGTTCTTCCGCCAGTGGGAGGCCCTGCGGGCCTACGCCCACGAAAAGGGCATCGGCATCATCGGCGACCTGCCTATTTATGTAGCCATGGACTCCGCCGATGTGTGGGCCGACCCCCGGGCTTTCCAGCTGGACGAGCGGAACGTGCCCGCCGAGGTAGCCGGCGTTCCTCCCGATTACTTCACCGCCGATGGACAGCTCTGGGGCAATCCCCTGTACGATTGGGACGCCATGAAGGCCGACGGCTACTCCTGGTGGATCCGCCGCATCGAGGGCGCCTCCCGGCTGTACGACATCCTCCGCATTGACCACTTCCGGGGCCTGGAGAGCTACTGGGCGGTGCCCTACGGGGAGACCTCCGCCAGAATTGGCCGCTGGGTAAAAGGGCCGGGTATGGACCTCATCGGGGTCCTCACCGCCAAGTTCCCCAACATCCAGTTTATCGCCGAGGACCTGGGCTATCTGACCCCGGAGGTCCGCCAGCTTTTGCAGGAGTCCGGCCTGCCGGGTATGAAGGTGCTGCAATTTGCCTTCGATTCCCGGGAATCGTCCAATTACCTGCCCCACACCTACCCCCGCCACTGCGTCTGCTACGCCGGTACCCACGACAACTCCACCCTCATGGGCTGGAAAAACGACGCCGACCCCGCCGACATCGCCACGGCCCGGGAATACCTTGGGCTCAACGAGGAGGAGGGCTTCCACTGGGGCATCCTCCGAGGCGGCCAAAGCAGCGTAGCCGACCTGTTCGTGGCCCAGATGCAGGACTACCTGGGACTGGGCTCCGAAGCCCGCATGAACACCCCGGGCATTCTGGGCGGCAACTGGCAGTGGCGGATGCTGCCGGGACAGATCACAGAAGGCCTGACAAAGCGCATCGCACATATGACTTCACTTTACGGAAGGAGTAATGAATCATGGCAGATGTGAGCCTGAAGCATATTAAGAAGGTATACCCCAACACCGAGTCCAAAAAGAAAAAGAAGGGTGAACCCGAAAAGAAGACCAACCTTCAGATCACTGAGGAAGGCGTCCTGGCAGTTCAGGACTTCAACCTGGAGATCTCTGACCGGGAATTCATCGTGCTGGTCGGTCCCTCCGGCTGCGGCAAGTCCACCACTCTGCGGATGGTGGCCGGCCTGGAGGATATCTCCGGCGGCGAGCTGCGGATCGACGGCAAGCTGATGAACGATGTGGAACCCAAGGACCGTGATATCGCCATGGTGTTCCAGAACTATGCCCTGTATCCCCACATGACCGTACGGGAGAATATGGAATTCCCCCTGAAGCTCCGCAAGATGCCCAAGGAGGAAATCGACCGTCGGGTCAAGCAGGCAGCGGAGACTCTGGGCATCACTGAGTACCTGGACCGCAAGCCCAAGGCCCTGTCCGGCGGCCAGCGCCAGCGCGTGGCCATCGGCCGCGCCATCGTCCGTGAGCCCAAGGTACTGCTGATGGACGAACCCCTCTCCAACCTGGACGCCAAGCTGCGTAACCAGATGCGCGCCGAGATTCTGAAGCTACGCCAGCGCATCAACAGTACCTTCCTCTATGTCACCCATGACCAGACCGAAGCCATGACCCTGGGCGACCGTATCGTCATCATGCGCGACGGCGTCATCCAGCAGATCGGCACGCCTCAGGAGGTCTTCGATCATCCCGCCAACCTGTTCGTCGCCGGCTTCATCGGCGTTCCCCAGATGAACTTCTTTGATGCGGAGCTGACGAAGCAGGACGGCAAGTACTCCGTGGTGCTGGACGGCGTGTCCGTGGCCCTCTCCGACGAGAAGCAGGCCAATCTGGAAAAGAACAATGTCCAGCCTCAGGCCATTACTCTGGGCGTCCGCCCCGAGCACATCGCCCTGCTGGGCGACGGCAGCCAGATGCTCCACGGCACCGTGGATGTCAGCGAAATGATGGGCAGCGCCGTGCACCTGCACGTCACCAGCCAGGGCAAGGACGTCATCATCATCGTCCAGACCATGGACCTGCGCGGTCCCAACCACATCTCCCTCACCACCGGTCAGAAGATTGCCTTTACCTTCGGCGGCAACGTGGTCCATCTGTTTGACCGGGAGAGCGGCAAAAACCTGGAAGCCTGATCCTCCCCTGTTTTCTTCTCCTCTCCGCAGCCGCGGCGAGGAGAAGACACAATGGTCTCACCATAAAAAAAGAAGCGGCATTGCCGCAATACTGTTCGGTTTGTAAAATCTCAGCGATTCCCCCGCCTATTTTCAAAATGGGCGGGGGTTCTTTTTATGAAGTTACTTGCTGGGACAAAAAGGCGAAAAACAGCCCGGATATTCGAGTGTCCGGGCTGTCAGCCTGTCGAAAAGGCTCGCGCCGCGTCTGCTTCCTGGCTGCGTTACCAGAACTTTTTCTTTTTCATGATCCACAGGCAGATCAGCACCACCAGCACACTGACCGCAATGACCGCCGGGTAGCCGTATTTCCAAGTCAACTCCAGCTTGTGAACAACATTCATGCCTTACCAGCCCGCCACCAGGGGCAGGGGCAAAAAGATGGTGGTGACGATGGTGAGAATTTTCATAATGCGGTTCTGACGAATGTCGATCTCCGCCTGAAACAGCTCCCGGACCTGAATGCCATACTCCCGCAGGGCCTGGGCCTCGGCCTGCAGCCGTCCCACCTGCTGCTCCGTCATGCGGAACATCCGCTACTCGTTTTCGGAGAAGTACCCGTTCTCGTCCTCCTGCAGCTCGCAGACCACATCATCCAGCTGGGAGTAATAGCGGATCCAGCCCGCGATCTCCTTCCGCAGGGCTGTCATCCGGGAATTAAAGTCCTCCAGCTCCTGGAGATGGTGCAGGTCCCAGGCAATCAAGCTCCAGGAACTCATAGAAAAAACGCCCGATGCCGCTCTCCTTCCAGACCTTTTCCCGCTGCAGCCGCTGGACCAGGCTTCGGGCCAGCTCCTCTGAGGTCAGCAGCACCAGGACGCTGTCCTCCCCGGTGCAGGGGGTCCCCTCCAGGGGGGCCAGGGTGGGGCCGATGCGGTATTGATACATGGCGCGCCTTCTGCGGCAATGGGATTTATTCCGGCTGCTCCGGCCGGTTCGGGGCTTCCCCGGCGGCTTCCGGCAGTGGAGCCGGTTCCTCCGGGGCGTTCCGCTGCCGGATGCGGCGAATGGTCTCCGGCAGGTTCTCCTGATGGAGGTCCGCCGCCCGGAAGTGCAGCAGGGCGAAGTTCAGGTTGAACAGAGTCCCTACGCCCACGCCGGTGACGATGGTGCCGATGCCCACCTGTCCGCCCAGGCGCCAACCCACGAAAATGGCGATCAGCTCCACCGTGGCCCGGCAGAGACCCACGGACCGGCCGGTCTTCCGGGCCAGGACCACCATCAGGGCGTCCCGGGGGCCGGAGCCCAGGGCGCTTTTCATGTACATCCAAGTGCCCAAGGCCAGCAGCTCCATTCCGCCCAGCAGCATGAGAAGCCCGGACCACAGGTCCTGCATCTGGGGAATCCACCCCAGGTACAGCAGCCCGTCGATAAAGAGCGGGCAGACAAAAATGTTTGCCAGGGTGCCGATGCCAAAGCTCTCGCCGCAGAGGACGGCCACGGCGATAACCGCCGCCCCCACGATCATGGCGGCGGTACCGTAGGTGATGCCGAAGAAAATGGACATGCCGTTTTGCAGCACGCTCCAGGGCTCCAGGCCCACGTTGGCCTGGAGCATCATGGTGATGCCCACGGCACTGACCAGCAGACCGCCCAAAAGAATGCCGGTCCGCCTGCAATATTCCCGAAACACAGAGGATTCCTCCTATTTTTCTGATTTTAAAGATATAATTCGCCCCAGCGGCCGCAGGTGTCAAAGCCCACCTGCCGGTAAAGCTCTGCCACGGCATCATATCCGGAGATGAGTCGGGGCGTTTTGCCCAGCTCCAAAATGCGCTTCACCAAGAAGCGGCTGACGCGGCTGCCAAGACCCCGGAGGCGGTACTCCGGCACCACGGCCACCGCCGCAATGACGCCGCATTCGTCATCCTGAGAGGCGATGAAGCCGGTGGCGACCACTTCGCCGTCCAGCTCCAGCTGGTACACCTCCGCCAGACCCGTGTCCAGCCGCCGCCCCAGGTCCTCGGCCCAGGGCGCAAACCGCAGGTGGGTTCGGTAGTATTCGTGGCTCCGCTGCAGGACGGAGAACACCGCCAGCGGGTCGCCGGGGACGATGTCCGGGAAGGCCTCCTCCACGGGGGCGCCCTGGTATACCATATAATAAGAGCTGTCCGTGGTTCCGCCCAGCAGGCCTTGCAGGGCCGCGCACTGGTCCCAGTTGGTGTCTACCTCATGGACAGCCTGCTGCCGCACCAGCGCCGCGATGGGGGCGGGGTCCGCCTCCGGCACAGCGGAGACCGACAGCACATCCCCCGCCAGATACAGGGCCGCGGCGGGCGAATCGTCCTTCAGCAGCAGCCAGAAGAGGGCGCGGGCGTCCTCGGGGCCGTAGGTCCGCAGGGCCGTTATGATCCTGGAGCCGAACACCCGCTCATGGGCGCAGGCCTGGGTAAAGGCGGGGATCAGGTCGGAAGTCAGCCGGGTCAGCATAGGGCGCACGTCCTTTCTGTGTGATAATAACAGGAAAGCGGGCTTCCGCCCGCTTCCGTGTCTGCTTCGATTACGCCTGGGGTTCAGCGGAGCCGTTTTTCACCTGGGACAGATACCGGTACACGCTGGCCTGGGAACAGTGCAGGCCCGCGGCCACATCCTTCACGGCGCCCTTCAGCAGGAAGATGCCGTTGGCCTCCAGGGCTTCGATGATCTTCAGCCGCTCCTCGGAGGTCAGGCGGTCCGCCGTGACGCCCAGGCGCTCCAGTTCCCGATTGATGGCGTCGACGGCCACCGCCTCCGTGGAGTTGCGAAACTTCTCCGGCGTGTGCCGGGCGGGAGAGGGGGCGGCGCCGGGCTCCGGGGCGGCGGGCATCACCACATCCTCCACGAAGATGTCCGGATGGCACAGCCCCATGACCTGGTTGCTGATGGCTCGGTAGCGGCTGTCGTCGAAATTGATGCAGAGCATGCCGATCAGGCGGCCGTCCTGCTTGATGAACATGGAGTTGGACCGAAGGTCCTTGCCGTTGATGGACACGCCGTAATAGTGCAGGCGGTAGTCCGAACTCTCGTAGCTCTTGTCCTGCAGGATGCTGAGGGCCACATTGGTCAGGGGGGCGCCGATCTCCCGGCCGCTGACGTGGTTGTTGGCGATGGCGATGATGGAGCGGTTCTTATCCGTCAGGTCGTGAAGGGCGACCTCGTAATCAGGGCCAAGCGCCTGCCCAAGAAACTCCGTCAATTTCACATAATGCTGCAAAAGCGCGTTGGGAACGTTGGGCATACCCTCACCTCATTTCAAATTTTCCGGCGGTTTTGATACTATTATATAGAAGGCCCAATTCTTTGTCATAGAAAAATTCTCATTATGATTGTAAATTTTTCTTGACTGTTTTGCATGTAGCTTGTATGCAATTGCCCCAATAATAGGGGGCTTTGACTGGATATCCGTACAAATTGCATAAAACTGGCTTGACAATTTTTTCCGTTCTGATAAAGTTATCTCACTGAAAAAATGAGAGGAGGCGTATTCCGATGAAGACGATCATCAGTACGGCCAAGGCCCCCGCCGCCATCGGTCCGTACAGCCAGGCCACCGATCTGGGCAGCCTGGTCATCACTTCCGGTCAGCTCCCCATTGACCCTGCCACGGGCGCGTTCCCCGAGGGGGTCCAGGAGCAGACCAAGCAGTCCCTGGCCAATGTGAAGGCCATCCTCGAGGCAGCGGGCCTGACGATGGATTCCGTGGTCAAGACCACCGTGTTCCTCAGCGACATGAACAACTTCGGCGCCATGAACGAGGTGTATGCAACCTTCTTCACTGAGGGCAGCTATCCCGCCCGCAGTGCGGTCGAAGTGGCACGGCTCCCCAAGGATGCCCTCGTGGAGATCGAGGTCATCGCCGTCAAGTAAACCCACCCGCAGATCCCCTGTTACCCTCGCGAAAGATACTGTCCGCCAGGCGCAGAGCAGGAGTTGGGAATCCCGTCCTTCGACGACCGGAGTATCTCCAATAAAATCAGGCGTTAAAATACGTCCAAACTTATGGAGGTAATCAAAATGGACAAGAACATGAAGCACTATCCCCTGGATGTGACGATGCCTCAGCATTGCGCTTACGTCGTGCGCGATCTGCCCCAGGCTACCGTCGAGCAGCGTGAGCGCGCCCTGAACGCCACTCACTGGAACGAGTTCGCTTTCCCCTCCGGAATGCTGACCGTCGACATGCTGTCTGACTCCGGCACCACTGCCATGACCAACCAGCAGTGGGCCACCCTGTTCCTGGGTGACGAGGCCTATGGCCGCAACACCGGCTACTATGTCCTGCTGGACACCTTCCGCGACATTTTCGAGCGTGGCGGCGAGAAGAACTGGAAGAAGATCATCGACCTGGTCCGCACCGACTGCCGCGACATTGAGAAGATGATGGACGAGGTCTATCTCTGCGAGTACGAGGGTGGCCTGTTCAACGGCGGCGCCGCTCAGATGGAGCGCCCCAACTCCTTCATCATCCAGCAGGGCCGTGCCGCTGAGTCCGTCCTGATGGAGATCGTGAAGAAGATCCTGGCCCAGCGTCATCCCGGCAAGGTCTTCACCATCCCCTCCAACGGCCACTTCGACACCACCGAGGGCAACATCAAGCAGATGGGCTCCATCCCCCGCAACCTGTACAACAAGGAACTGCTGTACGAGATTCCCGAGGGCGGCAAGTATGAGAAGAACCCGTTCAAGGGCAACATGGACATTGAGAAGCTGGAGCAGCTGATCCAGGGCGTCGGTCCCGAGAACGTGCCTCTGGTGTTCACCTGCATCACCAACAACCCCATCTGCGGCCAGCCCGTCTCCATGGCCAACATCCGCGAGATCAACCGCGTGGCTCATAAGTACGACATTCCTCTGGTGTTCGACGTTGCCCGTTGGGCCGAGAACTGCTACTTCATCAAGATGAATGAAGAGGGCTATGCCGACAAGTCCATCGCTGAGATCGCCACCGAGATGTTCTCCTACTGCGATGCTTTCACCATGTCCGCCAAGAAGGACGGCCACGCCAACATGGGCGGTATGCTGGCCTTCCGCGACAAGGGCCTGTTCTGGCAGAAGTTCTCCGACTTCAACGAGGACGGCACCGTCAAGACCGACGTGGGCGTGCTGATCAAGGTCAAGCAGATCTCCTGCTACGGCAACGACTCCTACGGCGGCATGTCCGGCCGTGACATCATGGCTCTGGCCTGCGGCCTGTATGAGAGCTGCGACTTCGGTTACCTGCATGACCGTGCACAACAGTGCGAGTACCTGGCTCAGGGCTTCTACAAGGCCGGTGTCAAGGGCGTCGTGCTCCCCGCCGGCGGTCATGCCGTGTACATCAACATGGACGAGTTCTTCGACGGCAAGCGCGGTCATGATACCTTTGCCGGCACCGGCTTCTCTCTGGAGCTGATCCGCCGCTATGGTATCCGCGTCTCCGAACTGGGCGACTTCTCCATGGAGTATGACCTGAAGACTCCCGAGCAGCAGGCTGAGCTGGCCAACGTGGTCCGTTTCGCCATCGACCGCAGCCGCCTGACCCAGGAGCATCTGGACTATGTTATCGCCGCTGTCAAGGCCCTGTATGAGGACCGTGAGTCCATCCCCAACATGCGCATCGTCTGGGGCCACAAGCTGCCCATGCGTCACTTCCACGCCTTCCTGGAGCCCTATCCCAACGAGGAGAAGTAATTAGCTCCCCCCCTTCGGCTGCGGCCCGCGTGATCACGCAGCTTGTGGAAGTATATAATTTTGCGTAACCCGTGCCGCGTGGAAAGAGCACGGGAGAGAATGTGTGTGAAAAAGCGGCGTCTGCGAATTGAATAAATTTCGCGGGCGCCGCTGATTTTTTGAGAAAGATAAAGGAGTGTCAAACGCATGAGCAATCAGGCTCTGGAACAGCGCGACGGCTTTAAGAGCAAATGGGGCTTTATTCTGGCCTGCATCGGCTCCGCCGTCGGCATGGGCAACATCTGGCGCTTCCCCATCATGGTCTCCAAATTCGGCGGCATGACCTTCCTGATTCCCTATTTCATTTTCGTCGTTCTGATCGGCTCCACCGGCGTCATTGAGGAGTTCGCCCTGGGCCGCTGGGCCGCTGC
>CAMAZB010000066.1 GCA_945862785.1 uncultured Clostridia bacterium
ACTAAGGACATCGCCTTCGCTGTTACAGATTATCTTTATAAAAACTATGAGACCGAGAAGCTCACCGCAAGCCATGTAGCCTCCCAATTTGGCGTGTCCGTCACGGAGCTGAACCGTCTCCTGCTGTACTACTCTGAAAAGAATTTCGAAACTCTGCTGAACTTCATCCGGATCAACAAAGCGTGTGAATTGCTGGCGTCCACGGAATACCTGGTGATCGACGTCGCGGTGGCGGTGGGGTACAGTAACGTCAAGACCTTCAACATGAACTTCTTGAAGTGCAAGGAAATGACCCCCACGGAATTCCGTAACCGCATCACACTGCAAAAAGCGGATGGCAGCGAAGCAACCGGTCAAAAAAGTACGAACCGCCGGAGCAGATGACCGGCTAGAAAAAAGCACCCGGGCACTTCCCTGCCGCGCTCCGGCCGGACCGCGGTGCCCCGGATGAAATGGTGCGTAAAAACAGAGGCGACTGATATGCAAAATTCCAAAAACACCGGCGGCAGCCAATTCTTTCCGAACAGAAACCGACTTTACGATCCGAAGCTCCTGGAAAAAGTCGTCCGGCTGAGGCAGGCGCTCCACGCTTGTCCGGAGCTGTCCGGTCATGAGGAAAAAACGAAATTACTTTTAAAGCGGTTTCTTCAGGAAAACACTACGCTGGAGCTCAACGACTGCGGCGCGGGCTTTTACGCGGCGCACATCGAAACGAAGCGGGACCTCCCCGGCATCGCTCTGCGTGCCGACTATGACGCGCTTCCGCTGCCAAACGGCGGAGCGGCGCACCTGTGCGGCCACGACGGTCACGCGGCGGTCCTCTGCGGCGTCGCACTCATACTCTCCAATATGAAGGTGGGCAGAAACGTATTTCTGCTGTTCCAGCCTGCCGAAGAGACAGGCGAAGGCGCCCAAAGCTGCCTGGAGCTGTTTGACCTGGAAAACGTGGGCGAGATCTATGGTGCCCATAACCTGCCGGGCTTCCCCTTTGGAGAAATCACCACACGGGAGGGCACGTTTGCCTGCGCGTCTCAGGGAGTCACTCTGGAACTTTTGGGGAAGTCGACTCACGCTGCCTATCCGGAGCTTGGCATCTCCCCGGCGAACACGGTAGGCCGACTGCTGTCGGAGCTTCCCGGTCTGGTTCCGGAGAGCAAAGACGGAAAGCTCCTCCTCTGTA
This sequence comes from uncultured Clostridia bacterium, assembly GCA_945862785.1. GTDB lineage: Bacteria > Bacillota > Clostridia > Oscillospirales > Oscillospiraceae > Oscillibacter. The sequence goes on from CAMAZB010000066.1 coordinate 1,181, forward strand.
CGGTGATCGGCGCTCAGTTGGGTGAAAAGGCATTCGGCATGGCCGCTTCAAACGCGGAGGTCTGGCTGACCATGCGGGCCGAGCGGGACGAGGACCTGTCCGATATGCACCGCTCCATCTCCGGCCGTGCGCAGGCCCTGGCCTCAGAAGCAGGTCTGAAATTTCAGCAGGAAGTCCAGGACGTCTTCCCCGCCACGGTAAATGACCGTCTCTGCGCGGAGCGGGTCCTGACCGCCTGCCACGGTAAGGTGCTGGAGCAGCCCATGCGCTGGAGTGAGGATTTCGGGCATTATCTGAAACGCTGCAAGGGTGCCTTCTTCGGCATCGGCGCCGGAGCGGAGCAGCCCCCGCTCCACAACACCGGCTATGACTACCCAGATAGCCTGCTTCTCCCATCTATTGACGCGTTTCTTAATATTCTTGAATCATTCGGAAATTGATGCTATAATAATGTTCGCGGATAAAACGCCACGCGGTTTATTCGCGCGACTGTCCCTGGAAAGCACAACAGTCAACAACACACAGGAGGAGACACGATGAAGCCGGACAGACAAAGCGTCATCCTGGATATCATTTCCGAGCAAGTGATTGAAACGCAGAATCAACTGATGTTGGCATTGACAGAACGCGGGATCAAAAGCACCCAGGCCACACTGTCCAGAGACATCAAGGATCTGGGGCTCGTAAAGCAATGCGGACCGGACGGGGTCTACCGCTATGCGGTAGTCAAGCAGTCCGCGGCGGAAAATTTGAGTCAGAAGCGCAAAGCGATCCTGCGGCAGGGCGTGGTTTCGTTCGATCTCGCCCAAAACCTGCTGGTGATCAAGACTCTGCCCGGACTTGCCATGAACGCCTGCTCTGTCATCGACAGTATGCACCTGGAGAAGCTGGTGGGCACCTTGGCCGGTGACAATACGGCTTTTCTGGCCATGAAAGATAATGAGTCCGCACAGGAGTTGTATCAGGAAATTGAAAAAATCATTTTTGACAGCTAAAATCTCCTGTATCCGAATATGCCGTGTTCCTACCCATACCATAGCATATCCCATATATTAACGGCCCGGTGTTGACCGGGCCGTTTCATTTTTCTCCTTCCAAAAGTGTGGAGCCGCGATCTTCCAATCGCGGCTCCACGTTGTTTATTGATATTCTCTTTTCGACCGCCCCGGTGTGACCGGGCCGCAGTCCCTTGTCTCACTCTACCTGAATACCCTTTTCCGCAAAGGCTTTCAGCAGCAGATCCATGTCACCGGGGATGGAAATGGGCTCGCCGCAGGCCTTGATGGCGTTGGCAACATCCTTTAAGCCGTTGCCCGTCACCACGCTGACCACGGTGTCGTTCTTCCCGATGACGCCCTGCTCGCACAACTTCTTCACGCCCGCCGCGCCAGTGACGCCGGCAGGCTCTCCAAACACACCGCAGGTCATACCCAGCAGCTTTTGGGCCGCCATAATCTCTTCGTCAGAGACATTCACCACCAGGCCGTTGCTCTCCCGGATCGCCATCAAGGCCTTGTCAGCGTTCCGGGGCACACCCACGGCGATGGAGTCTGCCAGGGTGTTCTCCTCCATGGGATACCAGTCCTCATTGTTGGCGATGGCCCGGTTCAGTGGGCAGCAGCCCTCCGCCTGGGCAGAGATCAGCCGGGGCAGCTTGTCGATGAAGCCGATAGCGTACAGGTCCTTCAAGCCCTTCCACAAACCCGCGATGGTACAGCCGTCACCCACGGAGATGGCGATGTAGTCGGGGACCTCCCAGTTCAGCTGCTCCATGATCTCCAGGGAAACCGTCTTTTTGCCCTCGGACAGGTAGGGATTGATGGCGGCGTTGCGGTTGTACCAGCCCCATTTGTCGATGGCGGCCTTACTCAGTTCAAAGGTGTCCTCATAGCTGCCCTGGACGGAGATGACGGTGGCGCCGAAAGTCATCAGCTGAGCCACCTTGCCTTTGGGCGCCCGGGAGGGCACAAAGATGTAGGTCTTCAGTCCCGCCGCGGCGGCGTTGCCCGCCAGAGAAGACGCGGCGTTGCCGGTGGAGGAACAGGCAATCACTTTTGCCCCCGCCTCCCGGGCCTTGGCAACCGCCATGGCGGAAGCGCGGTCCTTCAAAGACGCAGTGGGATTCTGGCCGTCGTCCTTCACCCACAGGCGCTTCAATCCCAGCTGTTCCGCAAGACGAGGCTCCTCATACAGCGGGGACCAGCCCACCCGCAGAGGCGTGGGCTCGGTGGTCTCCTCAACGGGCAGCAGCTCCCGGTAGCGCCACATGGTCCGCTCCGTCCTTGCCGCCAGCTTTTCCTTGGTCAGCCGCGTTTTGATGTAGTCATAATCATAAGTGATATCCAGAATACCGCCGCACTCGCAGGTAGTCAGGTCCGGCGTGGCCTCGTAGGTCTTTCCGCACTTGACGCATTTGCCGTATAACACATTTTTCATGCCGTTTCCTCCCAAAGGACCAAGGGGCGGGCGAAACGCCCGCCCCTTCAAGTATGTAATGTAGTTTACCCTTACAGGTTTTTCAGCAGACCCGTTTCCTCGTTGAAGGCGTTGATGAGTTCATCCAGGTCCTTGGCCTGAGCGTGGACAGCATCCCAGGTGCCCTCGGTGTCGTACCACAGGGCGTTCAGTTCCTCGCTGGTCTTGCCCTGCTGCTCCACCCAGGTGTAGTACTTCAGGTTGTGGATCCGCTTGCGGTCGGCGTAGGTCAGCTCCATCAGGTTGTCGGTCTTGAGGCCCAGCATGTGCAGGTTGTGGTCCAGCTCTGCTTCCTTCACGCTGTAAGCGCCGTGCATCTCGTTCAGCTCGGCGATACGGCTGCCGTACATAACGGCGGAGTCGGTGAGAACAGTGCCGATGACATCATGCTCGGTGAACTCGTAGTACTTTGCCATCTTGATGCAGCACAGCACGTTGGCGATGCCGGAGATGCCCAGCCAGGTCAGCTTCTCCACCAGCACGGGGTCCAACTTCAGCGTGTTCAGCAGGTAGTCCTGGCCTTCGGGGGTGTTGAACAGCCGCAGCAGCCGCTGGGAGTCCTCGTCGTCGATGGCGATGGCCATATCGGTGTTCTTCACGTTGTGGATCCAGGGAATGTGCTTGTCGCCGATGCCCTCGATGCGGTGGCCGCCGAAGCCGTTGTTCAGGATGGTGGGGCACTGCAGGGCCTCGCCCACGCCCAGCTTCAGCTTGGGATACAGCTCCTTCAGGCGGTCGCCGGTGGACATGGTGCCGGCGGAACCGGAGGTGAAGCAGGCGCCCGCAAAGTGGTCGCCGGGGCGCTTGATGGCCTCGAACACGTCCGCCAGGGCGTTGCCGGTGACATTGTAGTGCCACAGGGGGTTGCCCATCTCCTCAAACTGGTTGAAGATCATGTACTGGGGGTCCTGCTTGAGTTCGTTGGTCTTGTCGAAGATCTCCTTGACATTGGACTCGCAGCCGGGAGTAGCGATGACTTCGGCGCCGATCTCATGGAGCCAGTCGAACCGCTCCTGACTCATCTCGGCAGGCAGGATGGCGACGCCCTGGGCGCCCAGCAGCCGGGAGTTGAAGGCGCCGCCGCGGCAGTAGTTGCCGGTGGAGGGCCAAACGGCCTTGTGCTTGTCGACGTCGAACTGGCCGGTCACCAGCCGGGGAGCCAGGCAGCCGAAGGAGGCGCCCACCTTGTGGCAGCCGGTGGGGAACCACTTGCCCACCATGGCGACGATGCGGCAGGGCACTCCGGTCAGCTCGGGAGGCAGCTCGATGTAGTTGGGCACCGCCTGGAACAGTCCGCCGGACTCCTTGGGCTCGTTCTTCCAGGTGATGCGGAACAGGTTCAGGGGATTCACGTCCCACAGGCCCACGTCCTTCAGCTTCACCTGGATTTTCTCGGGGATAGTCTCCGGGTGCTGCATCTGGGCAATGGTGGGGATGATGATGCCGTTTTCCTTGGCCTTTTTAATATTGTGTTCCAGGCCCTGCTTGTTAATGGACAGATCGATCATGTCGTTTTTCCCTCCTGCTGTTTGGTATCAATGTAAGAATATAGCGTATATTTGGAGATACCGAAGTATTTTGCGATCTTGTCTCCGGACTTTGTCACCAGGAACGCGCCGTTCTGGTTGAGGAACCGGATGGCTTTTACCTTATCGTCCTTGTTCATCAGCGCCACCGGCTTCCCCACCAGGGCCACCGACTGCTGGATGAGATCATCCAGCAAATCGTTAATGTTGACGATCTTCTCCGGTTCCGTCTGCTGGGGCTCCGGCGTGGAGATCAACTCGTGGACGGCGCTCTCCACCATCATCAGCTTGGAGATGTCGTAGTTGATGGCCAGGATGGCGGACACCTTCCCCTTGCTGTTGCGGATATATACCGTCGAGGACTTCAGGATCTTCCCATCGGGAGTCTTCATCAGATAGCACAGGTGATCCTTGGGTTCGGGATCGTTGGTCTGCATCTGTTCCATGACCACGTTGGACGCACCGTCCCCCACCTTCCGTCCGGACACATGTCCGTTGACGATAGCCACGATGGTGTGGTCAGGATGCTTGCTCAGGTCATGGATGACCACCTCGCAGCCGCTGCCGAACTGTGCCGCGATGCCCATGGCCACCTGCCGCAGCAATTCCAGTTTTCCGCTTTCCGTAGGTATCCCCTCCTTTTTTAGCCTTGGTGTACAAAGGACGGTCCGTCTACCAGCAGCAAAATCAGCGCCGGCGGCGTCATCGTCCCCCGAAATGCGCGTTTTCTTATGGAAACATCCCAATCCATCGTCCTTATCATATCATATCTATTATAAAAATCAACCATTTTTCAAAAAAATTTTTTGGTTTTCAAATTTTTTGTTTGACAACTCTGTTTCTTATGCTATGATGTAGACAAGGAATATCATGCCATTGAAACATTTTGTATCAAACATCATTGATGGAGGGCAAAATTATGGATTTTGAAGCGATCAAAGCGGCAGCCGAAGGCTACAAGGCCGATATGTCCCGGTTTCTGCGGGATATGATCTCCCATCCCAGCGAGAGCTGCGAGGAGAAGGAAGTCGTCCTGTGCATCAAAGCTGAAATGGAGAAGCTGGGCTTCGACAAGGTGGAGATCGACGGCCTGGGCAACGTCATCGGCTGGATGGGCGAGGGCGAGAAGATCATCGCCATCGACTCCCATATCGACACCGTTGGCATCGGCAATATCAATAACTGGGAGGCCGACCCCTACCAGGGCTACGAGACCGAGGACATCATCTTCGGCCGCGGCGGCTCCGACCAGGAGGGCGGCATGGCCTCCGCCGTATACGGTGCCAAGATCATGAAGGACATGGGCCTCATTCCCGAGGGCTACAAGATCATGGTAGTCGGCTCCGTCCAGGAAGAAGACTGCGACGGCATGTGCTGGCAGTACATCGTCAACAAGTACTTCAACGGTCCTGAGGACGCCCGCAGCAAGATCGAGTTCGTCATCTCCACCGAACCCACCGACGGCGGCATCTACCGCGGCCACCGCGGCCGCATGGAAATCCGGGTGGATGTGAAGGGTGTCTCCTGCCACGGCTCCGCCCCCCAGCGGGGCGACAACGCCATTTACAAGATGGCCGACATTCTCCAGGATGTCCGCGCCCTGAACGAGAACGGCGACGGCCCTTCCAACACCGTCAAGGGCCTTGTGAAGATGCTGAATCCTGCGTTCAACCCCGAGCACTATGAGGATGCCCAATTCCTGGGCCGGGGCACCTGCACCACCTCTCAGATCTTCTACACCTCTCCTTCCCGCTGCGCTGTGGCGGACAGCTGCGCCATTTCAATTGACCGCCGCATGACCGCCGGCGAGACCTGGGACTCCTGCCTAAAGGAGATCGAGGACCTGCCCTCCGTCCAAAAGTATAAGGACGACGTGAAGGTCAGCATGTACATGTACGACCGTCCCGCCTGGACCGGCACCGTCTATGAGACCGAGTGCTTCTTCCCCACCTGGATCAACAAGGAGAGCGCCGCTCACGTCCAGGCTCTCATCGACGCCCACCACGCCCTGTGGGGCGACAAGCGCATCGGCCACGCCGACGCGGACCCGAAGAAGGACGCCATGCACCTGCGTGAAGGCCGCCCCCTGACCGACAAGTGGACCTTCTCCACCAACTGCGTGTCCATCCAGGGCCGCTACGGCATCCCCTGCGTGGGCTTCGGTCCCGGCGCTGAGTCTCAGGCCCACGCCCCCAACGAGATCACCTGGAAGCAGGACCTGGTCACCTGCGCCGCTCTGTACGCCGCCGTCCCCGGCCTGTATAAGCCCGAGAACAAAACCGATGACGTCACCGAGTTCCGTCAGAGCCTGACTAACAATGATATTCAATAATCACACGGATATTCGATAAAGGAGAAAACGATTATGTCTAAGACCATTGAGCTTGCCAAACATTTGGAAAAGCTGCACATCAATAACATGTACAAGTCCGACTTCTATTGGACCTGGGACAAGACCGACGAGGAGCTGGACGCCATCTTCACCGTGGCCGATGCCCTGCGGGACCTGCGGGAGCGCAACAAGTCCACCCGCATCTTCGACTCCGGCCTGGGCATCTCCATCTTCCGGGACAACTCCACCCGTACCCGGTTCTCCTTTGCCTCCGCCTGTAACCTGCTGGGTCTGACCGTCCAGGACCTGGACGAGAAGAAGTCCCAGATTGCCCACGGCGAGACCGTCCGTGAGACCGCCAACATGGTGTCCTTCATGGCCGATGTGATCGGCATCCGGGACGACATGTTCATCGGCGAGGGCCACAAGTACCAAAAAACCTTCATGGACGCCGTGAAGGAAGGCTACCGGGACGGCATCCTGGAGCAGCAGCCCACTCTGGTGAACCTACAGTGCGACGTGGACCACCCCACCCAGTGCATGGCCGATATGCTGCACATCATCCATGAGTTCGGCGGCGTGGAAAACCTGAAAGGCAAGAAGATCGCCATGACCTGGGCCTACTCCCCCAGCTACGGCAAGCCCCTGTCCGTGCCCCAGGGCGTCATCGGCCTGATGACCCGCTTCGGCATGGATGTGGTCCTGGCCCATCCCGAGGGCTATGACGTGATGCCCGAGGTGGAGGAGATCGCCAAGAAGAACGCTGCCGCTACCGGCGGCTCCTACAAGAAGGTCTCCACTATGGAGGAGGCCTTCGACGGTGCCGACATCGTCTATCCCAAGAGTTGGGCGCCCTTCGCCGCCATGGAGCAGCGCACCAAGCTGTACCAGGCCGGCGACCAGGCCGGCATCGACGCGCTGGAAAAGCAGCTGCTGGCCCAGAACGCCCAGCACAAGGACTGGACCTGCTCCGAGGAGATGATGAAGCGCACGAAGGACGGCAAGGCGCTGTACCTGCACTGCCTTCCCGCCGACATCACCGGCGTTTCCTGCCCCGAAGGCGAGGTTGATTCCTCCGTGTTTGACCGCTACCTGGTGCCTCTGTATAAGCAGGCCTCCTTTAAGCCTTATATCATCGCCGCCATGATTATGATGAGCAAGGTGAAGGATCCCGTGGCCGCGCTGATGGCCATGGACAGCGCCGATAAGCGCAAGCTGTTCTGATAATGTCCCGCGAAGAGCGCCTTGGTTTGCCGCCGGCAAGCCAAGGCGCCAGCTTGTCGAAAAAATCTTTTCGACAAGCTGCTGCAAGCTTTCTGAACCAACAGGTTCAGAAAGCTTATGATTAAAAACGAAAGACACCCCTCCTGGGTTTCTTTCGTAACTATCTTCCTTCCCGTCGCACAAGATTCTCTGGTTTATCGACAGACTATATCGCCTTGGTTTGCCGCTGGCAAGCCAAGGCGCTTTCCTTGTTTTCATCGTTTTCACCGCTCTGCCGCCAAAAGGTCAACCTGTCAAAAATGTCCTGTACGAAGAGCCTTTGTTCTTATTTTTTGTAAACATTTTTATCTGTTCGTCCAGTTAGATAAAATTCCCCCCCGGTTTTTTGGAAATTTCCGGCCTGATTTTTTATGAAAATGCAAAAATCCAGTTGAATTTTTAAGGTCAACCTTGTATGATAAAATCAATGAGAGGGTATCTGACCGTCTCATATAACACTCTTTGCGGCAGGGGCTCCTGCCGCGCGTTTCGCTGGTTTGCGAAGCGCCGGCACATCGGCGTCTGCGCGGAGGGTAATTTTAAAAGGAGGAAATTGAAATGAAGAAGTTCCTTGCAATGCTTCTCGCTCTGGTCATGGTCCTGAGCCTGGCCGCCTGCGGCAAAAAGGCTGAAGAGCCCACCCAGACCGAGGAGCCCACTCAGACCGAAGAGCCCGCCGCCAACGTCAAGGTCGGCCTGATCTGCGTCCACGACGAGAACTCCGGTTATGACGCCGCCCATATCGACGGTCTGAAGACCGCCTGCGCCGCTCTGGGTATCCCTGATTCCCAGATCATCATGAAGTACAACATCCCTGAGGACGAGACCTGCTTCGACATGGCCGTCGAGCTGGCCGAGGCCGGCTGCGGCATCGTCTTCTCCGACTCCTATGGTCATCAGACCTACATGCAGCAGGCCGCTTCCGAGTTTGAGGATGTGACCTTTGTCGCCTGCACCGGCGATATGGCTGCCAACTCCGGTCTGGCCAACTTCAAGAACATGTTCCCCTATACTTATGAGTCCCGCTACGTCTCCGGCATCGTGGCCGGCATGAAGCTGAAGGAGCTGATGGATGCCGGCAAGGTGTCTGATCCCTATATCGGCTACGTTGGCGCTTTCCCCTATGCCGAGGTGGTCTGCGGCTACACCGCTTTCCTGCTGGGCATCCAGTCCATTGTCCCCGAGGCTCACATGGACGTTCAGTACACCAACTCCTGGTATGATCCCGTGGCTGAGGGCGAGGTTGCCAATGCTCTGATGAGCAAGGGCTGCGTCATCATCGGCCAGCACGCCGACTCCACCGGTGCTCCCTCCGCCGTCCAGGCTGTGAAGGACTCCGGCAAGGAAGTCTACTCCGTTGGCTACAATATCGATATGCTGTCCGTGGCTCCCACCGCCGCTCTGACCTCCGCCCAGAACAACTGGTCCGTCCTGTACAAGGCCACTCTGGAGAAGTTCATCGCCGGCGAGGAGATCCCCACCGACTTCGCCACCGGCAGCAAGGATGACGCCGTCATGATCTCCACCCTGGGCGAGAGCTGCGCCGAGGGCACTCAGGAAGCTGTTGACGCCGCTTGGGCCGCCATCAAGGACGGTAGCCTGAAGGTGTTTGATACCTCCAAGTTTACCTGCCAGCCCGCCGCTGACGGTTCCTATCAGGTCGACGCTGACGGTCATGTGACCTCCGCCTTCGGTCTGGACACCAACGGCGACTGGGTCAACGACGCCGGCGAGGCCATCGTTGACGGAGCCTTCCAGGAGTCCGTCCTGCGCTCCGCTCCTTACTTCTCCCTGCGCATCGACGGTATCACCGAACTGAACAACAACTGATCTCCGTATTGGTTCCAATGAGGGGACTGCCATTTGGCAGTCCCCTC
>CAMAZB010000067.1 GCA_945862785.1 uncultured Clostridia bacterium
CCTCTCGGATGAGACTCGCTATCTTTCTTCAGGCTGTTTTTTTACAGCCCCTTTTGCGCTTACAGCAGTACTTTCACCACGCACTTACGGGCAGGCGCCGGGCCATCCGCCGCGATGCCCGGCGCGTGGGCGTCGCCGGGCCACAGGGCGATGAACCGCCCCTTCTCCAGCGTCAGGTAGTCCAGGCGTCCCGCCTTCCGCAGCCAGATGTCGCCCTCCGGCCGGGCCTCCACGATCTCGCCCATCTCCTCCAGCGGCCCCACGCCGATCAGTTCCTTCCCCTCGAAGACATACTGGATGTCCATGTACTTTCCGTGGGCCTCCGGGGTGTCGTTGGCGGGTTTGGTCACATAGCTGCCCACATTGGCAAACAGCTTGTCCCCATCGATCTCATACCGCCCGTCGGGCAGCGCGGAAAAGTCGGTCTCCGCCAGATAGTCCAGCCCCCGAAGGATGCGTTCTGGCAGGTCCCTGTACTGATCCCGATGCTGTAACGTGTCGTAGATCATGGCGATTTCCTCCTCTTTCTGATGATTCCAGCATACGCCATTTGGGCGGATTTGTAAAGCGGGACGCGGCTTTCGCCGCGTCCCGCTCGTTTCCAGAAAGGTCAGCTCCTGACCTGGATGGCCCGGACCACGCCGTCCTGGACGTACAGGTCCGCCCTGTCGGCATAGGCGTGGGCCTCGGACAGGCTTACGAACCGCTGGCCGTCGGCGTTGTAGCAGACCACATCGGCAGGGACGGTATAGGTCCGTCCAGCGGCTGTCACCGCGGTCTTTCCGCTCCACGCGCTGTTGGACACGCCCCGCAGCATAGTAAGCTTCTCGACGCTGGTGTAGCGGCCGTCCTTCACGGTCACCGCCACGAAGTCGCCGGTGTTGGAGGCATAGCCCGCGTCATAGGGGCCCACAGACTTGCCGTTGCCGTAGAACACCTCCAGCGTCCGCCTGCCCAGCTGCGTCTCATAAGTGGGTTTCCAGTCCTTGTCGTCAGGTTCATGGCCTTCGCCGTCCGCCACAGGAATCTTGGTCTCCTCACCAGTCACGATCACAGCCCGGCCATAGATCACATTGCCGCCGGCGTTTCGCAGCACGATGAGATCCACCTCACCGGCCCAGTTGACCCGGGCGTATGTGACCTGGCTGGACTTGATGATGCCGCTGGTCAGTTGGCCGAGGCTGACATCCTTGCCGCCGTCGAAAATCATCACATTTTCCGCCAGATTCCGGCTGCCCAGCTTCCGGGCACTGACATCCAGGTCGCCGCTGGCTCCGCCGGAGACCCGGGACAGCGTCACGGTATCCGCCTTGCTGGAGGAGACACGCACCACCTGGCCGTCGTATTTCTCGGCGTTGGGGGCCTTGGAAGCGCCAATGGTCAGCTTGGCCGTGCCGCACAGCAGCTGGACCTCCCCATCCCGGACGATGCCCAGGGCGTTGCTCCGGGTGGCGTTCCCGCCGGGCTCCACCGCGCCGGCCACCTGGCCGTCCTCAGTCAGCAGCAGGGTCATCTGCTGGCCGGGCTTAAACTTGGAAAGGCTCTCCATGGCGGTGGGCAGCACCGTCAGCTCCAGGCCTCCCAGGACCGTGATGGTGGCAGGCTCCTTGGGATTGGGCGAGCAGCTCTCGTAGTAAACGCCCACACGGGTGTCGCAGACCCGGATGGAGTTGGTGGCGCTGGAATAGGTGGCGACATCGTACTTCCGCAGGTCCTTCAGGGTGGCGGGCGTACCGTTCTTGTAGATGGCGTAGTTGGTCACGCCGCCGGTGAGGGCGTCAAAGCCCGCGGAGGAATTATCCTCGTAGACGATGACCGCCGCGCTGGCCGTAGTACCGCCGCCCACGAATACATAGGTCACATTGCCGGCGTTGTCCAGGCTCAGCGTCGCAGTGGTGCCGGCGTGGACCCAGGAGGATGCCTCGCCCCACTCAGTCTCCTCACCGCCGTGGTAGGTCTTGGTCTTGCTGTCCAGCACGTATTTCACACCGCTGGTGTCCACGATCTGGGTCGTGGTGCAGCTGGCAATGGTCACAGTGCGGCTGGCGCCCACGGCGTCAGGGATAAAGGTCAGGGCTTTGGTGCCCTCTTTATTCAGCAGCAGCGTACCCCGGCTGCCGTTCAGCGCACCGCTGGGCGTCTTGCCGGAAGCCAGCTGATACCACTGGCCGTTGGCCAGCTCCAGGGACTTCCCGTCATTGCCGCCGCTGGAGGTGGCCAGCACCACGCCCTCCACGGGGCGGCCGATATCGTCCAGATAGCTGCCTCCGTCCTTCTTGTCAGTCCGCAGCAGGTTCAGGAACAGCCGGGCCGCCTGGCCCCGGGTCAGGGGGGCGTTTCCGTTGGTGCCCACGCCGTCGGTCAGGCCAATGGTGGTGCCCACGGCCATGTAGCTGTCCGGCCACACGCCGCCCACGTTCTCGTCCTTGTAGCCCAGCAGCCGCAACAGGATGGTGACGGCCTGCCCCACGGTGACGGGCCGCTCCGGGTGGAACTTTCCGTCGGGATAGCCGGAGATGATGGTCTTGCCTTTTGCCGCCATGTTGATGAAAGAAGCAGCCCAGTGAGAGGGCTTCACATCCGGGAACACCGTAACCGTGCGGTACAGTCCCAACTCGCTCTCACCGTTCATGGCGTAGACCGCCATTTTGCAGAACTGCGCCCGGTTAAGCTGTGCGGCGGGGCGGAAGCTGCCGTTGCCGTAACCGTCCAGCACACCCATCAGCCGCAGGGACTCCACCGCCGCGGCGGTGTCCCGGTCAGAAATATCCGAAAAGCGGACGGTATCCGCCGCGGCGGTAGGCACGGCCAGCAGGGACGCCGCCATACATACCGCCAGCAGCAGAGAGAAAATTCTTTGTTTCATATATGTTTTCCTCCTTATTCCGCCCGCAGGGCTTCCACAGGCTGGAGTTTCGATGCTTTCGCGGCTGGGTAGCTGCCGAAGATGATACCCAGGGCCACAGACAGGGCAAAGGCCCCCACCGTCACCTTCACCGGTGGGAAAATGGTCATCTGCATCAGCAGGGTGCTGAGGATCACACTGCCCGCCGTGCCGAACAGGATGCCCACGATGCCGCCGATGCCGCAGAGCATGGCCGCCTCGATGAGGAACTGTGCCACGATGCTGCTGCGCTGGGCGCCGATGGCCCGGCGGATGCCGATTTCTCTTGTCCGCTCGGTAACGGTAACCAGCATGATGTTCATGATGCCGATGCCGCCCACTGCCAGGGAGATGGCGGCGATGCCGCCCAGAACCAGACCGATCATGCTCAGATACTCATTGGACTGCTCCTGCCACTGACTCTCGGAATAGACATTGTAGCCGCCGGTGTTCTGGTCCACCAATCCCTTCAAAAAACCGCTGAGGCGGGAGATGGCCTCGGTCATGGCCTCGCTGCTGCGGGCCTTGACCAGAAACTCCGTGGGCTTATCGCCGCCCAGGACCCGCCGGGCGGTGTAGGGGAACACGATGAAGTTGTCCATACGGCTCTGGTCTGCGCTCTCATCGCTGAGGCGGGCGGCATAGACGCCCGCCACCAGGAATTTATTTCCGTTGACGGACAGCTCCTTCCCCACCGGGTCGGCGGAGCCAAAGAAGGTCTTGGCCGCCTGGGAGCCCATGACGCAGACCTGTTTGTACTTCTCAATATCCAATAGGGCCAGGTCCCGGCCCTTGGCAATGGTCAGATTGTTGCAGGCGGCGTACTGGTCGCTGCCGTAATACAGGCTGGGAGGCATATCGCCGGTGACGTTGCCCTTCTCGTCCCACTCATACTGCATATTGGCGGTGGATTTGGTGCCGTAGGATACCGTGGCATTGCAGTAGCCCGTGGGTGTAATACCCATGACATACTCCTTCATGCCGTTGCAGTAATCGTACAGGTCCGGGAAGTAGTCCTTGGAGATGTCGTTACCGTCCTCGTCGGACATCCAACTGTAAATGCTGACGGTGATGCGGTTGCTGCCCATGGCCTCGAACTGCTCCATGGTCTTGAGCTTCATGCCCTCCATGACGGAGACGATGGTCATGACGGCGGCAATGCCGATAAAAATACCCAAAATGGTCAGGGCGGACCGGCCTTTCTTGCCCCAGATGGACTTCCATGCCATTTTCACGGCCTGTTGGAGATTCACAGCCAATCCACCTCCTGCAGCTTATCCTCCACGATTTTTCCGTCCTGAAGCCGCACGCAGCGGCGGGCGGTGGCGGCGATGCCGTTGTCGTGGGTGATGAGGATGACGGTGCTGCCCTCCTTGTTGAGCTGCTGGAGGAATTTCAGCACCTCCTGGCCCGTCCGGGAATCCAGGGCGCCGGTGGGCTCGTCGGCCATGATGATAGGCGGCTTGGTGGCGATAGCCCGGGCGATGGCCGCCCGTTGCTGCTGGCCGCCGGACATCTCCGTGGGCCGGTGCTTCACCCGGCCCGCCAGCCCCACCCGCTCCAGAGCCTCCATTGCCAGGTCATAGCGGTCATCGGCGTTGATGCCCTGATAGATCAGGGGCAGCTCCACATTTTCCAGCACCGTCAGGGACTGAATCAGGTTGTACTGCTGGAAAATGAAGCCGATCTGCTTGTTGCGGATGCGGGAAAGCTCCTTGTCCGTCAGTTCCTGAACGTCGGTGCCGTCCAGAAGGTACTCTCCCCGGGTGGGGATGTCCAGGCAGCCCAGCACGTTCATCATGGTGGACTTGCCGGAACCGGACTGTCCCACCACAGCCACGAACTCTCCCCGTTCAATGTCAAGGGACACGCCGTCCAAAGCGCGGACCTCGCTCTCCAGGCCCTCGCCGTAGATCTTATATACGTCCCGCAATGTGATCAGTTTCGCCATGGTCTCAACCCCAGGCTTCCGTGGTCTGGATCTGAGTGAACACCTCGGTTCCCTCCTCCACACCGGACTTGATCTCCACGTTGTAGTTGTCGGAAATGCCGATCTCCACCGGCACGGCCCAGAAGCCGTCGGGGATCTCCTCGTCCGCCATGATGCCGTCCAGGGCGTTGTCAGGCCGGTCACCGGAGACATAGACCACCGTGGCGGTGGAACCGTCCTCCAGGGACACCGTCCGCACCGCCTGAATAGGCAGAACCAGACAGTTGTCGTTCTGGCTGGCGACCAGGGAGTACTGGATATTGCTGTTGACCTGAATGGTTCCCTCGGCGTTGTCCATAGACACCACCATGGGATAGGTGGCCACGCCGTTGTTGACGGTACTGGACAGGCTGACGCTCTCCACTGTGCCCACTGCCGCATTGCCCCACTGATCCAGGTCCACCATCATGCCGGGCTTGATGTAGCTGATGTTCCGCTCATCCACATTGGCGTTGACGATAAGGGAGCTGGTATCGGAGATAGTCAGGATGGGTTGCTGGGTGTTGATCTCATCACCGGGCTGGATGGAAAGGCCGATGACTCTGCCGTCGATAGGCGCCACGGCATTGCAGTTGGCCAGGTTCTTCTCAGCCTTCTCCAGTTCCTCCCTGGCCTCCTCCAAACTCTGCTCAATGGTAAAGATCTCGCTCTCGCTCTCCTCGCCGTCGATGCGCACCAGCACCTGTCCGGCGGAGACCTGGAGATAGTTTACCAAGCTGCTGGAGAGCACGGTGCCGTCGACGGTGGATTTCAGCTCGCCAGTGCGGTAGTATTCCAGCTTGCCCGGCTCATAGGGATAGACGGTCTCGCCGTTCACCACGGCGGTGGCGGAGGCCGCCATGTCCGCTGTCAGAGCGCCCTCGTTCTCCACGATGATGTCGGCGGAGAACAGCTTGGAGCCCTCCGGCGTGATGCGGCTGACCATATGTACCGCCTCCACCGTGCCGGGAATGGTGGTCATCAAGGCCGGGATGGACACATCCACCTTCTGGCCCACTTTGAATTCACCGGCATAGGCATAGCTGTAATACTGCTCGAGCCGCAGGCGGGTATCGTCGTTGAGCTGGGCCACCACCTGACCCTTGGAAATGGTGTCGCCGGGGTTCAGAGTGGCGACCTCCATCAGTTTGCCGGGATAGGTCGCCGCCAGATTCAGTCCGGCGATGTCCTTCCGGGCCGCGGAGAGCTGCTTCTCGAAGCCCTCCACCTGGCCGTGGGCCTTCTGAACCGCCGCCTGGGCAGCGGGAGAATCCACGGTGAACAGGGGCGTACCCGTGGTGACCTCCTGGCCCTCCGTCACCAGCACCTCCAGCACCGTACCCGGGGTGCTGATGGAGATGCTCTCGCTGCTCTTGGCCTTCACCAGGCCGCTGCCCTCCACCTTGGCGGTGATGGCGCCGTACTGCACGCAGTCCGTGACTACCTGCTTCTCCGCTCCCTTCTTTCCGCCCAGCAGTTTGAACAGCACTCCGCCGATGACTGCCAGGATCACCAGTATCACGCACCAGCGGATGATGCGGCGGCGCTTTTTCCGGGGCATATTCTTCCACTTTCCGCCCTTCTCTGTCGCGGGAGCTTCCGCCGTTCCCGACACGGCCTGCGTCCCACTCTGGGCCAGTTCCTCTCTTTCCATGACTTCTGCCATATCTGCTTCTCCTTCATTCCAATTTGACTGTATTATTCATGTTAGTACAGTACGGAGCATAAAACAACAACAAAACGGTTACAGTTTCCGCTCATGGATATAGACGTGCTGAACTGGCAAATGGTTCCTGTCTTTTTTATGTAAAAGCAAAATTTATGATATGTCATTTCTCCGTCCTGTGGAACCGCCGGAAATAAGGCGCGAAACCTCCACGCGCAGCAGCTCCAGCCAATACGGGGGATACGCCATATTGCGCGTTTTGCAGTCAAAAAAAGCCGCCCCTTTTCTCAGAAAAGGGGCGGTCTTATATGTATGCGTATGTATGCGTTTTACGCTGCCAGGCGCTTGGCGGACATCCGCTGCCAGAGCACGATGCCAGCCACGATGGCCAGACCGGTCACGTCGGTCAGGGTACCGGGAACCATCATACCCAGGCCGCCGACTACCAGCAGCAGGCGGAACAGGGGGTTGATCTTCCGGTACAGGAAGCCGTTGAGGGCCGCGGCCACACCGAACAGGCCGATCAGGGAGCTGATAACGATCTGGACCACTTGGAAGACGCTCTCCACATTCACCAGCAGCATGGCGGGGTTCATGGCGAAGATGTAGGGTACGATGAAAGCGGCGATAGCCAGCTTGGTGGCGTTAATGGCCGTCTTCATGGGCGGCGCCTTGGCAATCGCGCTGCCTGCATAGGCCGCCAGGGCCACAGGCGGGGTGATGTCCGCCACGATGCCGAAGTAGAAGACGAAGAAGTGGGCTGCCATGGCCTCCACGCCGATGGCGGGATTCATCAGGATGGGCGCGCAGGTGGCGGCCATGATGCAGTAGTTGGCGGTAGTGGGAACACCCATGCCCAGAATGATGCAGCACAGCATGGTCAGCACCAGGGCGATCATCATGTGTCCGGCGGACACAGAGACGATGGCGGTGATGAGCTTGGAGGCAAGTCCGGTGACGGTGATGCAGCCGGCCACGATACCCGCCATGGCGCAGGCCACAGCCACGGTAATGGTGCCCTTGCCGCCGGCCTCCAGGGCGTCGACGATCTTGTAAACGGAGATGCTCTCAGCGTTGTTGTCCCGGCTGACCAGGGACGCGCCGAAGGTACCGATGACGCTCTTTCCTTCCCGGCCGGCAGCCAGGGCGCAGGTCACATTGTTGACCAGGCCCACGACAATGGTCACCAGGATGGCGATAGCGGCGGAGAACTGCATGGTTCTCATGTTGGTGGAAACCATGACCACCAGCACTACCAGGGGTGCCAGCAGGTAGATCTTCTTCATCAGCACGCCCAGCTTGGGGAGCTGGTCCTTGGGGATGCCCTTCAGGCCCAGCTTCTTGGCCTCCAGGTGGACGGCGATGTAGATACCGGTGAAATACAGCACGGCAGGCAGGATGGCGGTGAGGGCCACGGTGGTGTAGGGCACATCCATGTACTCCGCCATCAGGAAGGCGGCGGCGCCCATAATGGGCGGCATGATCTGGCCGCCGGTGGAGGCGGCAGCTTCCACGGCGCCGGCAAACTCACCGGCATAGCCGGTCTTTTTCATCATGGGGATGGTGACGGAGCCGGTGGTGACGGTGTTGCCCACGGAGGAGCCAGACACCATACCGCACAAGGCGGAGGAGATGACAGCCACCTTGGCGGGGCCGCCGACAGAGGAGCCGGCGATGGCATTGGCCAGACTGATGAAGAACTGGGCGATACCGGTCCGCTCCAGGAACGCGCCGAAGATGATGAACACCACGATGTACTTGGCGCAGACGTTGACGGGCGTGTTCATCACGCCGGTGGTCGTGTAGAACAGGTTGTAGATCACCAGCCGCCACTGGACCTTGGTAAAGGTGTACACCAGCAGCGCGCCCACCACGCACAGGATGGGCAGGCCCACGCTGCGGCGGCACAGCTCGATCAGTGCCAGGATGCCCAGCACGCCCACCGCCAGCAGCAGCGGCTCCTTGGACGCCCGCAGGGACAGCTTGATGATCCGCTGGGCGTTGGCAGCGTAATAGATGAAGGAACCCGCGCCCAGCACCATGATCAGGATGTCGTACCAGGGCATGGAGTTGACCTTCACATGTCCCTTCCGGGCGGGGAAGTTCAGATAACCCATCACCAGGACGGAGGCCAGGAACATGGACAGCCGGATCTCCGGCAGAGCCACGCTGAACAGCGTCACATAGATGCTGTACACAGAGAACGCGGCCATCAGGGCCTTCACCACGATCTTGGGCGTACCCTCCCAAATACGGACATTGGACTCCCGGTCATATTTTTTCATCACCGCGTCCACGTCGGCGGCAGTACCGACGCCGACATCCCCCGCCGGAGCGGTATTCACGGGAGCTTTTTCGTCCTTCTTCCAAAAGCTCATGCTGTTTTCCTCTCTTTCTCACCAGATTCTGCCCCCGGCGCACCGGAGGCTCTACGAAACGCATGACTTTGCGCGGTTTTGAGTGCAAACTCATCCGCCTCGTAAAAACCGCAAGGGACTGCGGCGGGCCATGCCCGCCGCAGCCTCTCGGAGGGTTTTATGGATTTCTGAACAGGTCCTTAACGGCCGTTCTCACTTGGTGGGAACGGTGATGCCCTGCTCTGCGAAGTACTTGGCAGCGCCGGGATGATAGGGCACGGAGGTGACGGAGGTGGCGAAGTCCAGGTTCAGCTCGCTGCCCTTGGCGTGCACGGCGGTGATGGCGTCAATGTTGTCAAACACGCCGGCGCAGAAGTTGTACACGTCCTCCTCGGACACATCGTTACGGGCAACGACCACAGCGCCCACGGCCACGGTGGTGGTGTCCTCGGTCATGCCGGTGTAGGTGCCCGCGGGAATGGTGTACTCACTGTAATAGGGAGACTTGGCGATCAGAGCGTCGATGTGCTCCTTGTCCAGGCTGACCAGATAGGTGTCCTTGGAGCTGGACAGCTCGGTAACGGCGGTAGTGGGAGCGCCGGCAACCACGAAAGCGGCGTCGATCTTGCCGTCCTTCAGCGCCTCGGCACTGTCACCGAAGCCCTGATAGGTGGGGTTGATGTCCTGCTCGGTCAGACCGTAAGCGCCCAGGACGTCAATGGCGTTGTAGTACACGCCGGAGCCGGAGTCACCGATGGACACGTTCTTGCCCTTCAGATCGGCAACGGTCTTGATGCTGGGATCGCAGGTGACGATCTGGACCTGCTCCATGTACAGGGCGGCCACGGTGGAGAAGCAGTCCACCTTGCCGAAGTCGGCAAACAGGTTGGTGCCCTCATAGGCGTAACTCATGACGTCGGACTGGACGAATCCCAGCTGAGCGCCTTCCATGTCCATCAGCTCGATGTTGCCCTGGGAGCCCTTGCCCTCAACAGCGGTGACCTTGGTGCCGGTGGAGCTGCTGACCTGTCCGGCCAGCACGGAGCCGAAGGCGAAATAAGTACCGGAGGAACCGCCGGTGGTGAAGGTCAGCTCGGCGCCGGTGGCGGCGGGAGCCTCGCTCTGGGTGGGCTCCTCGGCGGGCTTCTCAGCGGGCTTGTCGCCGCCGCAGCCGGCCAGGACGGTGGCCATCATCATAACGGCCATCAGCAAAGACATAAACTTTTTCATTGCAAATCCTCTTTTCATGTGTGGTATGGGTGCTCGGTATTACCTTGCATATCATACCGCAAACAGATTCATTTTTCAAGAGTTTTTTCATATTTAATTCGCTTTTTTGCAAGTTATTGAACGCCGCCTTGCATTTTTAGAAAGTTCTTCCTATTTGATGACAGGAATCCTGCATAAGGCGTCATTTTGCACAAGAAGCGCATTCGTAAACGTTT
Source organism: uncultured Clostridia bacterium (assembly GCA_945862785.1). Taxonomy (GTDB): domain Bacteria; phylum Bacillota; class Clostridia; order Oscillospirales; family Oscillospiraceae; genus Oscillibacter. The sequence goes on from CAMAZB010000067.1 coordinate 10,322, forward strand.
GTCCTTTCGTATATATCGTATACCGGTACAAATCTCCCATTCACAGGCACCGCGCTAAAAAAGCGGCGGGAGCACAACGCTCCCGCCGCTCAGCTTGTCGAAAAAGTCTTTTCGACAAGCTGCTTAAGATTTCAGAACTTTC